>KE354047.1 GCA_000415505.1 Streptomyces afghaniensis 772 | reverse complement strand
CCGAGCCAGGCGGTGCCGAACTGGTCCACCTGCGTCAGGGCGCCGCCCAGCGCGACGGCGGCGAGACCCTGCCCAAGGTGCAGGCCCAGGAGCCGCTGGAGGGGGAGTGGGTCGGTGACCTGCTGGCCACCGCGGCCGGCAAGGTCCTCGACGAACGGTTCACACCGACCGCCGGCCAGCACTGCACGCACTGCGCGTTCCGGGCCTCGTGCAGCGCGCGGCAGGAGGGCCGTCATGTCGTCGAGTGATCTATCGCACCATATGTGCTGACCTGCGCTTCTTCTGTCCCGGAAGCCGATCCGGCCGCCACTGTCAGTGGCCGCCGCTAGCCTCTCTGACGTGCCCGCCCGTATCACTGATCCCGAGCAGCTCAAGGAGCTCCTCGGCATCCCGTTCACCCCTGAGCAGATGGCCTGCGTCACCGCGCCGCCCGCCCCGCAGGTGATCGTGGCTGGAGCCGGCTCGGGCAAGACGACGGTGATGGCGGCACGCGTGGTGTGGCTGGTGGGCACCGGCCAGGTCGCACCCGAGCAGGTGCTCGGCCTCACCTTCACCAACAAGGCCGCCGCCGAACTCGCCGAGCGCGTCCGCAAGGCGCTCGTCAAGGCCGGCGTCACCGACCCGGACGCCATCGACCCGGACAACCCGCCGGGCGAGCCGGTGATCTCCACGTACCACGCCTTCGCGGGCCGCCTGCTCACCGACCACGGCCTGCGCCTCGGTCTGGAGCCCACGTCCCGGCTGCTCGCCGACGCCACCCGCTTCCAGCTCGCCGCGCGCGTGCTGCGCGAGGCCCCGGGGACCTACCCGGCCCTGACCCGTTCCTTCCCGGACCTGGTCGGCGACCTCCTCGCCCTCGACGCCGAACTCGCCGAGCACCTCGTCCGCCCGGAGGCGCTGCGCGCGTACGACGCCGAACTGCTGCTGACCCTGCGCGGCGCCAAGCTCACCAACGCCGACCTTCGCAAGGTGCCCGAAGCGGCCGCCGCCCGCCGCGAACTCGCCGAACTGGTCACCCGCTACCGGGCGGCCAAGCGCGAGCGGGACCTGCTCGACTTCGGCGACCAGATCGCCCTGTCGGCCCGGCTCGCGAAGATCCCCGAAGTGGGCCGCGCGCTGCGCGACGAGTTCCGGGTGGTCCTGCTCGACGAGTACCAGGACACGTCGGTCGCCCAACGCGTCCTCCTGGCAGGCCTGTTCGGCGAGGGCACCGGCCACCCCGTCACCGCCGTAGGCGACCCCTGCCAGGCCATCTACGGCTGGCGGGGCGCCTCCGTCGCCAACCTCGACGACTTCCCCGAGCACTTCGCCCACGCCGACGGCCGCCCCGCCACCCGGCAGGCGCTCAGCGAGAACCGCCGCAGCGGCGGCCGCCTCCTCGACCTGGCGAACGGCCTCGCGGAGCCCCTGCGGGCCCTGCACGCGGGCGTGGAGGCCCTCCGCCCGGCCCCCGGGGCCGAACGCGACGGCATGGTGCGCTGCGCCCTGCTGGGCACCCACGCCGAGGAGATCGACTGGGCCGCCGACTCCGTCGCCCACCTTGTACGGACCGGGACGGCACCCGGCGAGATCGCCGTCCTGTGCCGCACGGCGACCGATTTCGCCGAGATCCAGGGCGCCCTGGTCGCCCGGGACATTCCGGTCGAGGTCGTCGGCCTGTCCGGGCTGCTGCACCTGCCCGAGATCGCCGACCTCGTCGCCGTCTGCGAGGTTCTCCAGGATCCCGGCGCCAACGCCTCCCTGGTGCGCCTGCTGACCGGTCCGCGCTGGCGCATCGGCCCACGCGACCTCGCCCTGCTGGGGCGGCGTGCCCGGCTCCTGGTGTCCCACGCGCGCGTGGAGGGCGACGACGACCCGGACCGGCGCCTCGCCGAGGCCGTCGAGGGAGTCGACCCCTCCGAGGTGATCTCGCTCGCCGACGCCCTCGACACGTTCCTGGAGACGCCGCTGGACGGCCACGGGGACGACGACGCACTGCCCTTCTCGCCCGACGCGCGCGTGCGCTTCGCGCGCCTGGCCACCGAACTGCGCGAGCTGCGCCGCTCTCTGGCCGACCCACTGATGGACGTCCTGCACCGTGTCCTCGCCGTCACCGGCCTGGAGGTCGAGCTGTCGGCGTCCCCGCACGCCCTGGCCGCGCGCCGCCGCGAGACCCTCTCCAACTTCCTCGACGTCGCCGCCTCCTTCGCCGCCGGCGACAACGAGGCCACCCTGCTCGCCTTCCTCGGCTTCCTGCGCACCGCCGCCCAGTACGAGAAGGGCCTCGACAACGCCCTGCCCGGCGGCGAGAACACCGTCAAGGTGCTCACCGCCCACAAGTCCAAGGGCCTGGAGTGGGACGTCGTGGTCGTCCCCGGGCTGGTCACCGGTACCTTCCCCAGCAGCCAGGGCCGCGAGAAGTGGACCTCCCAGGGCAAGGTCCTGCCGCACGAACTGCGCGGCGACGCCGACACCCTGCCCGGCGTGGAGTCCTGGGACGCCAGGGGCCTGAAAGCCTTCCACGAGGCCATGAAGGACCACCAGCACACCGAGGAACTCCGCCTCGGCTACGTCACCTTCACCCGCCCCCGCTCCCTGCTCCTGGGCTCCGGCCACTGGTGGGGCCCCACCCAGAAGAAGCGCCGCGGACCCTCCGCGTTCCTCCAGGCCCTCCACGAGCACTGCGCGGCCGGTTACGGCGAGATCGAGGCATGGGCGGACGAACCCGCCGAGGACGCGGAGAACCCGGCCCTGCACCAGGCCACCGCCGACCAGGTGTGGCCCCTGCCCCTGGACGAGACGGCCCTGGCCCGCCGCCGCGCGGCCGCCGCGACCGTCCTGGCGCACCTGGAGGACCGCGCGTCCCACGAGGACGGGCACCCCGCGGCCGTGCACGACCTGGACAGCGTCGACGACCCGGAATGGCCGCCTCCTCCCGAGGACGACGAGCCTCCGTACGACGAACCGGACCCGTTCGACGACGATCCCTTCGAAGGCGACGCCGTCGCGGAAGACCCGGCCGACCGGGACGAGCGGCCGGCGGAGCGCCCCACCATCCCGCACCAGGCGGCTCCACCAGACCTCCCCGTCGCGGGCCCGCACTCGACGGCGCCGGAACACCACCGGCTCACCCCCGAGGAAGCCCGCACCGTCGCCTCATGGGACCGCGACCTCGACGCCCTCACCGGAGAGCTCCTGCGCGCCCGAGACAGCGTCACCGAGGTCCGCCTGCCCGCTTCGCTCACCGCGTCCCAGCTGCTGCGCCTGGCCGCCGACCCGGACGGTTTCGCGCAGGAACTGGCCCGCCCCATGCCCCGCCCGCCGCAGCCCGCCGCACGCCGCGGCACCCGCTTCCACGCCTGGGTCGAGGCCCGCTTCGAAGCGCTGACGCTGCCGTTCCTGGAGCCCGGGGAACTTCCCGGCAGCGACGCCGAGATCGCCGACGAAGAGGACCTGGACGCCCTCAAGGACGCTTTCGAACGCACCCGGTACGCGCACCGCACGCCCTACCGGGTGGAGGCCCCCTTCCAGCTCGAGATCGCCGGCCGCGTCGTACGGGGCCGCATCGACGCCGTCTACAAGGAGGGCGACGGACAGGAGACGACGTACGAGATCGTCGACTGGAAGACGAACCGCACCCGCACCGCCGACCCGCTCCAGCTGGCCGTCTACCGCCTCGCCTGGGCGGAGCAGCAGGGCGTGCCGCTGGAGTCGGTCACGGCCGCGTTCCTGTACGTGCGCAGCGGGGAGGTCGTACGCCCGGACCGGCTGCCGGACCGCGCGGCGCTGGAGCGGCTGCTGCTGAAGGAGCCGTCCGGTGACTCCACGTCCGGTGGGCGGCCCGGTGAGGAACCGCACTCCGAGGACGTCAGTGCGGGCCGATAGGCTCGTGACCATGAGCCAGACCCCGGACAGTGTCGTCCGTACGTACATCGAGCAGCACCGCGGCGCCTTCCTCGACGACCTCGCCGAGTGGCTTCGCATCCCGTCGGTGTCGGCCCAGCCGGACCATGCGGCGGACGTACGGCGCAGCGCCGACTGGCTCGCCGCCGAGCTGAAGGAGACCGGGTTCCCGACGGCCGAGGTCTGGCAGACCCCGGGCGCGCCCGCCGTCTTCGCCGAGTGGCCCTGTGACGACCCCCAGGCGCCCACGGTGCTGGTCTACGGCCACCACGACGTGCAGCCCGCCGCCCGGGAGGACGGCTGGGACAGCGAGCCCTTCGAGCCGGTCGTCCGCGAGAACCGCCTCTACGCGCGCGGGGCGGCCGACGACAAGGGCCAGGTGTTCTTCCACACCCTCGGTGTCCGCGCCCACCTCGCCGCCACGGGCCGCACCACCCCGGCGGTGCACCTGAAGCTGCTGATCGAGGGTGAGGAGGAGTCCGGCTCGCCGCACTTCCGGGCCCTCGCCGAACAGCACGCCGAGCGGCTCGCCGCCGACGTGGTGATCGTCTCCGACACCGGCATGTGGTCCGAGGACACCCCCACGGTGTGCACCGGCATGCGCGGTCTCGCCGAGTGCGAGATACGGCTGCACGGCCCCGACCAGGACATCCACTCCGGCTCCTTCGGCGGTGCGGTGCCCAACCCGGCCACCGCCGCCGCCCGCCTCGTCGCCGCCCTGCACGACGAGCACGCGCGCGTGGCGATACCGGGCTTCTACGACGGCGTGATCGAACTCACCGACCGCGAGCGGGAACTCTTCGCCGAACTGCCCTTCGACGAGCGGCAGTGGCTGCGCGCCGCCAAGTCGTACGCCACCCAGGGCGAGGCCGGGTACACCACCCTGGAGCGCGTCTGGGCCCGCCCGACCGCGGAGGTCAACGGCATCACAGGCGGCTACCAGGGCCCCGGCAGCAAGACCATCGTGCCGTCCTCCGCCCTGGTGAAGCTGTCCTTCCGGCTGGTTGCGGGACAGGACCCGGACCACGTGGAGAAGGCCGTCCGCGCGTGGGCCGAGCAGCAGGTGCCCGCCGGGATCCGCTGCGAGATCACCTTCAGCGGGGCCACGCGCCCGTGCCTGACGCCGCTGGACCACCCGGCTCTGCAGTCGGTCGCCCGCGCGATGGGCCGGGCCTTCGAGAAGCCCGTCCGCTTCACACGCGAGGGCGGCTCCGGACCGGCGGCGGACCTCCAGGACGTGCTCGGGGCACCGGTGCTCTTCCTCGGCATCTCCGTCCCGTCCGACGGCTGGCACGCCCCGAACGAGAAAGTGGAACTCGACCTGCTCCTCAAGGGCGTCGAGACCACCGCGTACCTGTGGGACGACCTCGCCCGGAACTGGCGCCATGCGCCCTGAGCGTCCAGCGCCGTCCGGACCGGCAGCGCGCGCGGGGCACACTGGAAGGACTGCCCCGTACCGTCGCGCCCCGCACCACCCCGCCGGACCCGGTCGCCTCCCGCCGTACGTCCCGCTGATCAGCCCGCCGAACCCGACCGTTCCACCGGGGAGTTGGAAGCACCCGTGACCACCTGGACCGACCAGAACGCCGACCGACCCATCTCGCTCACCGCACCGAGCGGCATCGACCGGGCCGCGCACCACCGGCTCGACGAGGCCTGGCTCGCGGCGGCGTGGAGCCACCCCTCCACGCGCTGTTTCGTGGTCTCCGGCGGCCAGGTCCTCATCGACGAGACGGCGGACGGGCGCACCGAACTCGTCATGACGCCCTCCTTCGAGGCCCCCCTCACCGAGGCCCACCGCTACTTCCTCGGCATCGACGAGGACGGCGTGAGCTACTTCGCCCTCCAGAAGGACTCCCTGCCCGGGCGCATGGACCAGTCCGCGCGGCCGGCGGGCCTGCGCGAGGCGGGCCTGCTCCTGTCGGCCCGGGACGTGGGCCTGATGGTGCACGCGGTCGGCCTGGAGAACTGGCAGCGCACCCACCGTTTCTGCTCGCGCTGCGGCGAGCGCACCGTCATCGCCGCGGCCGGTCACATCCGCCGCTGCCAGGCCTGCGGCGCGGAGCACTACCCGCGTACGGACCCGGCTGTGATCATGGCCGTGACCGACGAGGACGACCGCATCCTGCTCGGCCGCCAGGTGCACTGGCCCGAGGGCCGCTTCTCGACGCTCGCCGGTTTCGTCGAGCCCGGCGAGTCCATCGAACAGTCGGTGCGCCGCGAGGTCCACGAGGAGGTCGGCATCACCGTCGGCCAGGTCGAGTACGTCGCCAGCCAGCCCTGGCCGTTCCCGTCCAGTCTCATGCTGGGCTTCCTGGCCCGCGCCACCTCGACCGAGATAGACGTCGACGGCGACGAGATCCACGAGGCCCGCTGGTTCTCGCGTGACGAACTGCGCGCCGCCTTCGAGTCCGGCGAGGTGCTCCCGCCGTACGGCATCTCGATCGCGGCCCGCCTGATCGAGCTCTGGTACGGCAAGCCGCTCCCGACGAGAAGCGCCGTCTGACGGGGCCGCCCGCGTGTCCGACCCGTACTGGAACCACAACGTCCACCACCACCCGGCGGTGCTCGCGGCGGTGCCGGACGGGTGCGGCACGGCCCTGGACGCCGGCTGCGGCGACGGCCTGCTCGCCCGCAAGCTCGCGGCCCGGGCGGCGTCCGTCACGGGCGTGGACCGCTCCCCGGAGATGATCAAGCTCGCCCGCGAGCAGGCGCACGCGCCCGGCAAGGTCACGTACCTGGAGGCGAACTACCTCACCGACAGTGCCCTGCCCGAAGGCACGTACGACTTCGTCAGCGCGGTCGCCGTGGTCCACCACGCGCCGTTCGAGGAGGCGGTCACCCGTCTCGCCCGGCTCACCGCGCCCGGCGGCCGTCTGGTCATCGTCGGCATGGCCGCCAACCGTACGGTCCTGGACTGGGCCATCAGCGCGAGCGGCGTGCCCGCGAGCATGCTGTACGCCCGGCTGAACGGCGGCAAGAGAGGCCCGGCTGGCATGCCCATGGAAGACGTGCACATGTCGTGGGGGGAGATCCGGCAGGCCGCCCGGCGGCTGCTGCCCGGCTGCGACTGGCGCCGCACGCTGCTGTGGCGCTACGTCGTGGTGTGGGACAAACCACGAGAAGGCGGCTCCTGAGCTGTCTCAGGAGCCGCCTTCCCCGCACAACCGCACGCGGCGACTAGGCGCCGATCTTCTGCTTCACCTGAGCCAGTGACGGGTTGGTGAGGGTGGAGCCGTCCGGGAACAGAACGGTGGGCACCGTCTGGTTTCCGCCATTCGCCTTCTCCACGAACGCGGCGGACTCCGGGTCCTGCTCGATGTTGATCTCGGTGTACGCGATGCCCTCGCGGTCCATCTGGCTCTTCAGCCGACGGCAGTAACCGCACCAGGTGGTGCTGTACATCGTGACAGTGCCCAGCATGTCTGTCGTGCTCCTTCGGTGGCTCGGAGGCGGGTGCTCGCAGTGGTGGAACGTATGTGAAAGGTCCACCATTCCCCGGCCCGCCCCCGCCGCACGTGACGCCTGCCGCATTAGTACGACTATCAGTGCCTGCCTGTGGACAACCGGCACAGGCGTTTCGCGAGACCTGGCAGCATGGCTGTGTGACAGCAGCAACGCACTCCACCCTGTTCCCGCAGGTACCGGAGACCCCCGACGCGGTTCTCGAAGGGCTCGACCCCGAGCAGCGCGAGGTGGCCACGGCCCTGCACGGTCCGGTGTGCGTCCTGGCGGGCGCCGGCACGGGCAAGACCCGAGCGATCACCCACCGCATCGCCTACGGAGTGCGCGCCGGTCTCCTCCAGCCCTCCAGCGTGCTCGCCGTCACCTTCACCAACCGCGCCGCCGGGGAGATGCGGGGCCGGCTGCGCCAGCTCGGCGCCGCCGGTGTCCAGGCGCGCACGTTCCACTCGGCCGCGCTGCGACAGCTCCAGTACTTCTGGCCGAAAGCGATCGGTGGCTCCATGCCCCGGCTCGTCGACCGCAAGATCCAGCTCGTCGCCGACGCGGCCGCCGCCTGCCGGATCCGCCTCGACCGTGGAGAGCTGCGGGACGTCACCGCCGAGATCGAGTGGTCCAAGGTCACCCAGACCGTCCCCGCCGACTACGCGCCCGCCGCCGCCAAGGCCGGCCGCGAGACCCCCCGCGCCCCCGCCGAGATCGCCCAGCTCTACGCCGCCTACGAGGACGTCAAGCGCGAGCGCTCCGTCATCGACTTCGAGGACGTGCTGCTGCTGACCGTGGCCGTCCTCCAGGACCGGCACGACATCGCGGAGCAGGTCCGCGCCCAGTACCAGCACTTCGTCGTGGACGAGTACCAGGACGTCAGCCCCCTCCAGCAGCGCCTGCTGGAGCTGTGGCTGGGCGACCGGGACAGCCTGTGCGTCGTCGGCGACGCCAGCCAGACGATCTACTCCTTCACGGGCGCGACACCGGACCATCTGCTCGACTTCCGCACCCGCCACCCCGGCGCCACGGTCGTCAAGCTGGTCCGCGACTACCGCTCCACCCCCCAGGTCGTCCACCTCGCCAACGGCCTGCTCGCCCAGGCGAAGGGCCGCGCCGCCGACCATCGCCTGGAGCTCGTCTCCCAGCGCGCCCCGGGGCCCGAGCCGGTGTACGCCGAGTACACGGACGAGCCCGCCGAGGCGGAGGGCGCGGCCCGGCGCATCCGCGAGCTCATCGACGCGGGAGTCCCGGCCGCCGAGATCGCCGTCCTCTTCCGGACGAACGCGCAGTCCGAGACCTACGAGCAGGCCCTCGCCGACGCCGCAGTGCCCTACCAGCTGCGCGGCGCCGAGCGGTTCTTCGACCGTCCGGAGGTGCGCAAGGCGAGCGTCGCCCTGCGCGGTGCGGCCCGCTTCGGCGGCAACGACTCCCTTCTGGACGACGCCGTCGACCTGCCCTCCCAGGTGCGTGCCGTGCTGTCGGGGGAAGGCTGGACACCGCAGCCACCGGCCGGCTCCGGCGCCGTGAGAGAACGCTGGGAGTCCCTGGCCGCCCTGGTGAACCTCGCCCAGGACTTCGCCGCCGCCAAACCCGGCGCCACCCTGACGGACCTCGTCGCCGAGCTCGACGAACGGGCGAACGCCCAGCACGCCCCCACCGTTCAGGGCGTCACTCTCGCCTCCCTGCACTCGGCCAAGGGCCTGGAGTGGGACGTCGTCTTCCTGGTCGGCGTCGCCGAGGGCATGATGCCGATCACCTACGCCAAGACCGACGAACAGATCGAGGAGGAGCGCCGCCTCCTGTACGTCGGAGTCACCCGCGCGCGGGAACGCCTCCACGTCTCCTGGGCCCTCTCCCGTTCCCCCGGCGGCCGCCCCAACCGCCGTCCCAGCCGCTTCCTCGACGGGCTGCGCCCCGGATCGACGGCCACCACGGCCCGCAACGCCGCCGGCAGTGGGGGCGGCATCGAGCGCGGAATCCACGGAACCAGGGGTTCCGCCCCGAGACGAGTCCAGCGAACGCCCGCCCGCTGCCGAGTCTGCGGCCGCACGCTGACCGACGCGGGCGAGATGAAGCTGATGCGCTGCGACGACTGCCCCTCCGACATGAACGAGGGGCTGTACGAGCAACTGCGCGAGTGGCGTGCCGACCAGGCGCTACGCAGTGGTCAGCCCGCCTTCTGCGTCTTCACCGACAGGACGCTGATGGCGATCGCCGAGACCGCGCCGGACGACGAGCACGAGCTGGCGCGCATCCCGGGCGTGGGAATGCGCAAGCTCAATCGCTACGGAGCCGACGTACTGGCCATCTGTGCAGGCCAGTACGCCGGAGGGGACACAGATCAGGACTGACGCGAACTCGTCGAAAAAATAGTTTGCGCATGCCCCAGCAATCCCCATAGGTTCTTAGGCACGAGAGCAGCGGCCTTCTCGGAGGCCCTGATTCCGTGTTGTACTTGCATATCCGCAGGACTGGTTCACCCAGTCCCCCGAGACGCCGAGAGGAGGCGAGTCCAGTGATCAGCATCAACACCAGCTCCGTCAGCATCGTGAAAATGACCGATCGCTCGGCCGTCTCCGCGTGCATGCTCGGCGTTTCGAACCTGGGCACCGGTCTGTCCGGCATTCGTGCCGCGCGTCCGGCGTCCTCCTCCGTTGCTCCCGCGGGCCTTCCCGTCCGTGAGCGCAATGAGCGACCGACCAAGGCACTGGAAGCGGCAGTAGTGGCACAGGCGCAGGCCTATGCCTTTACGGCGACCGGTGCCGGATTCCGGAAGCAGACGACGCAGCACCACCAGATGTGGGCCTTCCGTGGGCCAGAACCCTGGAGTGATCCAGCCTGATCGCCGATCAGGCCGGCGCCTTCAGGGCCGCGGAACCCCATCCGGGATCCGCGGCCCTTCTGTTTGTCCCTGAACAGGGACGACGGACCGAAGGAGCCTCGGGACAAGAAAAGAACCCGGTACCAGCCGCCCCCCGGCCAACAGGCCGGAACGACCAGACGAGGAAGACGAACCGTGCAACTCGAAGCGCACGCCCCGTCCGTACCGCCTTCCGAAACGATCCCCAAGCCCGGCTCCACGGAGGACTCCGCCTTGACCCCGCTCACCGCGCTCACCGCGCTCGACGACGCCATCGAGAACCTCGGCGTACCCGTCCCGTGCCGTTCCTACGACCCGGAGGTCTTCTTCGCCGAGTCGCCCGCGGACGTCGAGTACGCCAAGTCCCTCTGCCGCACCTGCCCGTTGGTCGAGGCCTGCCTCGCCGGCGCCAAGGAGCGGCGTGAGCCCTGGGGCGTCTGGGGTGGCGAGCTGTTCGTGCAGGGTGTCGTCGTCGCCCGGAAGCGGCCGCGTGGCCGCCCGCGCAAGAACCCGGTTACGGCATGAACACCGCAGGAACGATCGACCGTCCCCTCACGCACGACCCCCAGAAGCAGGCCCCGATGAAGCCGTCCACTGACGAGCCCGCAGGCTCCGCGACCCAAGACTTCACCACCACCGGCGCGAAGGACTCGCGTCAGAACAGGACCCGAGAGATGCAACTCATCCCAGAAGCCATGGCTCGTGCGCATATGCGCGAGCGACTGCAAGAGGCGGAGCGGGAACGCCCGGCCGTGCGCCTGGCGACCGCCCGCCGGATGCAGCGCAGGGCGGAGCGCGCCTCACGGCGTGCCCGCCGGGCGCTGGCCATGGCGGTCATGCAGTAACCGACCTCACCTGAAGCGGTGGCCTCCCGAGCCCGGGAGGCCGAGCTCTCCCCGCGGGGGCCGTCCGTCCGAACGGACCGGCCCCCGCGGTGCGTTGTGTCCCGCGAACCGGCCGGGCCGCGCGCGGACGGCGGACGAACCCCGCGTCGCGCAGCGCGGCCCGTCGGGCACGGCGATATCGTCGCCGGGTGACGAGTCATCCCGGAAGCGGTGACGACGGCTCCGCAGCGGGGGCCCAGCCGCTCGTGTGCGACCGCTGCGGCACGTCGGCCGGCTCCCTGGCCGACGGCCCACCACTCACCTGGACCCACTCCGTCGAGAACGGTGTCCGTCGCTACTTCTGTGAGACCTGCTCCCGGGAGAACCTCAGGTCGATCGAGGGACGCCTGGACTCGGACTGGTGGTGAGGCGCGGGCAGCGGTCCCCCTTGGTGCCCGCTGAAGCTCATGCCTCCGCCACCGACGCCTCGCCGTCCGCCGGGTCCTCCGGGAGGAACCCCGGCAGCCACTCCTCCAACTCCTCGCGCAGACGCACCGTCGCCCCCAGCTGACACAGCACGCCGATCGTGCTCAGCGTCACCCGGTGGATCAGCAGGTACGCCGGCGGCAGGTTGAGCTGCTTGCCCAGCTGGTAGGCGGGGGAGCGCGGGTCCGCGATGCGGGCCGCCTGGCTGCGCATCCAGCCGCGCGTGAACGTGAACTCCTCTACCTCGGCCGGTTCGATGATCGGCAGCAGGTAGTCCAGGACCGCGTCGGGATCCAGCTCTATGGTCTCCTTCACGAACCCCTCCGCGCACAGGAGCTCGTAGACCGCCTCGGCCTCCCCGTCGAGGGTCATCCGCAGGGACTCGCCGATGGTGGCCGGCAGACCGCCCGGGAGACGGTCGACCGTGCCGAAGTCCAGGACGCCCAGGCGCCAGTCGTCCTCACCGTCCGGACCGCCGGGCAGCAGCCGGAAGTTGCCCGGGTGCGGGTCGGCGTGCAGCAGGCCGGTGCGGGCGGGGCCGGAGAACAGGAAGCGGGCCAGGAGCTGGCCGGCCCGGTCGCGCTGTTCCTGGGTGCCGTCCGCGATGATCTCCGACAGCGGGATGCCGTCGATCCACTCCGTGATCAGGACCTGGTCGGACTGGTGCACCACCTGTGGCACGACCACGTCCGGGTCGTCCGTGAACTCCTCGGCGTGGGCCTGCTGGGCCTGGGCCTCCAGGCCGTAGTCCAGCTCCTCCGAGACGCGGTCCTTCAGCTCCGTGATCAGCGGCTTGATGTCCATGCCGGGGATCAGCGGGCCGAGCAGGCGGGAGAAGCGGCTCAGCTGGTTCAGATCGGACAGCAGGGCCTCGCCGGCGCCCGGGTACTGCACCTTGACCGCCACCTCGCGGCCGTCATGCCACACCCCGCGGTGCACCTGGCCGATCGAGGCCGCCGCGGCGGGCTTGTCCTCGAACTCCAGGAACAGCTCGTGCCAGCCCTCGCCCAGCCGCTCCTCGAGCACCGCGTGCACGGTGCGCGTCGGCATCGGCGGCGCCGCCTCCTGGAGCTTGGTCAGCGCGGCCCGGTAGGGGCCGGCCACCTCCTCGGGCAGCGCGGACTCGAAGACGGACAGGGCCTGGCCGAACTTCATGGCGCCGCCCTTGAGCTCGCCGAGCACCTTGAACAGCTGGTCGGCCGTGCGCTGTTGGAGTTCGCGGCCGACGAGCTCCGCGGACTCGCCGACGATCCGCTTGCCGAATCCCCAGGTCGCCCGCCCGGCGATGCCGAGCGGGAGCGCGGCGAGCTTGGCGGTCCGGGTGACCGCCTTCCGGGGAAGATCAGACATGCGCCCTCCAAGTCCCAGCCGGCCGCTTCGCCGCTGCCTTACGGCACTGCGCCGACGGCCGTTGCACCGCCATTGTCTCGTGTGACTCCCCATCCTCCGAGGGGTGCTCCCCCTTTCCTCTCTCCGCTTCTCTCTCCGCCGCCCCGCACGGGCATGCCGGATGTGCCCAGACCGGCCGCGCATGCCAGTGGAGACCGGGCACGGAGACCTCCCAGCGCGCCCCGGCGCTCGACGGAACCCGGCCGTCCAGGAAGGCGAGCGCGTGGGCGGCGGCCAGTCCGGCCACCGTAGTGGCCAGCGTCAGGTCGCAGGGCCGCACCTGTCGCTGCCTGCCGGAGCGCCACTGGGCGACCAGACGCGGCCAGGTCGGATCCCGGTCGGTGCGGCTCTCGTGCAGACACCTCGCGCAGCCCGTCTCCCCGGGCAGGACGAGCGGGCCGACCACCCCGGTCCCCTCCACGACCCCGGCGTACAGATGAGGTGTCCCGGAGGACATCAGCGGTTCGGCGGCCGACGGGTCGGGTGCGTGCACGGCGACATCGTCGCGCGGGGCGACGATCACCAGCGAAAAGCCCGGGTCGCCTTCCTCCGGGACTGTCCGGGATGCCGCGCGGCGCGGCGGCCGGTCCGGGGCCGCCCTGCGCACGGCCCGGCGGGCCGACTCGTCCCTGCGGTCGCCGACGGCCTCCGCGGGCAGCCCGCCCGGCGCGACGTCCCACGGTTCCACACGGCCGCCGTCGCGCACGTCGACCTCGCCCACACCCGCCCCCGACAGCAGCGACGCCAGCACGGCACCGACCCGGCCCGCGCCCTGCACCTGCACGCGCTGCGCGCGCCGGGCGGCCAGCCGGCGCATCGCGTCGCCCGGTGCCGAGGTGGTCAGGGACAGGGAAGCAAGGTCGGGACGCAGCCGGTCGAGGACCTCCTTCTTCTGCCGCAGGGCGTCGGCGGCCGGCCCGCCGCCCCGCGCGTCGTCGAGGAGACCGGCCCCGGCGAGCCGCCGCACCAGCCCGTCGACATGGCCGTCGGGCAGATCCATCCGGCGCCCCTCCTCACGCAGCAGTTCCAGCCCCCGTGTGCCGTTCAGCAGATCCAGGAAGCTGCCCGTCGCCAGGTCCATCGGGCCGAGCGTCATCGCATGCGCCGGTGTCATCCCGAACTGCACGGTGTTGAGGTCGCGCCAGCCGCGCCTGAGCGCGGGTTTCACCATCGGATGCATGACAGGCCCCCCGTATGCCTTGGATCGTCCCCGTATGTCGCGCGCCACCCCGGTCACTGGCCGGCCTGGTCCCGGGCCGGGCCTGTCCGTCGCTTCGCCGACAAGAGCCAGCATGCCCAAACCCGTCGTCGTCTGCAGAAAGTTGTCCACAGGCGTGGGCATTCGTCGTACAAGTCCGGCGGCAGGTGGGGGTGTACGGGCATCGAACCCTCTCGGAGCCGGGACTTCCCCGGGTACAGCGGGTAACGTCGGGGCGTGCCCGCCGACCCACTGCACCGCGCCGGAAAGCCACAGCGCAGCACGACGAGCCAGCCGCCGAGCGGCTCGGGGGCGAGCGCGATCGAGGTCCGCAGGAGCGCCCGCCGACGCAGAACGGTCTCCGCGTACCGCGAGGGCGATCGCACCGTTGTGCTCATCCCCGCCCGGATGTCCGAGGCGGAGGAGCAGCGCTGGGTGAACGTCATGCTCGACAAGCTGGCCGCCCAGGAGAGCAAGCGGGCCTTCGGCGACACCGAGCTGGCCGAGCGGGCCCGACGCCTCTCGGACCAGTACTTCGGCGGGCGGGCCCGGCCCGCTTCGGTGCGCTGGGTGACCAACCAGAACACACGCTGGGGATCCTGCACCCCGTCCGAGGGCAGCATCCGCCTGTCCCACCGTCTCCAGGGCATGCCCGAGTACGTCGTCGACTACGTCCTCGTCCACGAACTCGCCCATCTGCTCGTCCCCGGACACGGACCCCGCTTCTGGGAGCTGCTGGAGGCCTATCCGCGCACGGAGCGGGCCCGGGGCTACCTCGAAGGCGTGGTCGCGGCCGAGCGGTTGCCCCATGTGCCCGGTGCGCGGGGTGAGCGCCCAGCGGGCTGAGTGTCGCGTGGGCCGAGCCACGAGCTGAGCGACGGGCTGAGCACCTGGTGCTGAGCACCCACGCGAGCTCCGGGGTGAGTGACCGCTTTCCGCGGGAGAGCAGCCGATACGGCCGGGCACGGGTTCTGTACCGGGTCTGTACCGACCTCGTCCGGTGTCCGGGTTTGCCGTTAGCCTGGCGCGACGCAATCACGTTCTGGATGGGGGACGGTCGTTACGCATGGCCAGGGAATTCCAACGCGGCCACAAGGCCAGGATCAGTGACCTCACCGCGGGCACGGATCTGTACGTAGGCGTGCAGATCTCCGGCCCCGGGCTGAGCTTCGACATCAGCTGCTTCGGCCTGGACGCCGACGAACGGCTCTCGGACGACCGGTACTTCGTCTTCTACAACCAGCCGAAGACCCCGGAGGAGTCCATTCAGCTCCTGGGCGCCCAGGCGGGCGACACGGAGTCCTTCAGGGTGACGCTCGACCGGATCCCGCCGCAGATCCAGAAGCTGTCCTTCACTGCGACGATCGACGGCGCCGGGCAGATGTCGCAGATCGCCCCCGGCTACATCCGCATCGTCGCGGGTGGCGAGGAAGTGGCCCGCTACCCCTTCGGCGGCTCGGAGTTCTCCACCGAACGTGCCGTGATGCTCGGCGACTTCTACCTGAAGGACGTCTGGCGGTTCGCCGCTGTCGGACAGGGCTTCGACGGTGGTCTCGACGCGCTGCTGCAGAACTTCGGCGGCGAGGTGGCCGAGGAGGAGACGCCCGCGCCGCCCGCGCCCGCCGCGCAGCAGCCGCAGGCCGGTACCGCCCC
>KE354046.1 GCA_000415505.1 Streptomyces afghaniensis 772 | reverse complement strand
TCGAGCACACGCGGAACAGCCGGACCCTCGTCCTCCTCCGCCTTGTGCGCGGGCTCCGGCGCGGGCCGCTCGGCCACCGGCATCCGCAGCATCGTGCGCATCCGGTCCTGCCAGGGCACGTCCTTGGTCAGACTGATCACGGGGATGCCGGTCGGCGGCGTGAAGGCGGGCGGGGCGTTTTTGGCGCTGTAGGTCCTCGGCGGGTTGAACGCCGAACCCTCCGGCTCCGCCGCGGGCGCCTGCGGGACGTCGAGTCCCTTGGGGAAGACGAACTCGGACGTCGTCTCCGACTCCGTACCGGTCGTTCGGGGCACGGCCAGCCCCTCCGGGATCGCGAACTCCGACGTCGTCGACATGTCCCCGTCGACGGCGGCCCCGGCCGGAGGCATGAAGGCGCTCCTCGCCTCGTCCGACTTCGGCTTGCGGTCCTCCGCGTCCGTCACTGCCTGGCGCTCCCTGTACGACACGTAAGCCTCAGTACCCCCCAGCCTCAGTATGCGCACATACAGGCGAACGGGCCGCACGCGCAGGCGTACGGCCCGTGAGCATCAGAAAGGTCAGTGACCGCCCTGGTCCTTGAAGCGCTTGTACGACCGCTCGATCTCGGCCTCGGCCTCGGTGCGGCCCACCCAGTCGGCGCCCTCGACCGACTTGCCGGGCTCCAGGTCCTTGTAGACCTCGAAGAAGTGCTGGATCTCCAGGCGGTCGAACTCCGACACGTGGTGGATGTCCCGCAGGTGCTCCACACGCGGGTCCGTGGCCGGCACGCACAGCAGCTTGTCGTCGCCACCGGCCTCGTCCGTCATCCGGAACATGCCGATCGCCCGGCACTTGATGAGGCAGCCCGGGAACGTCGGCTCGTCCAGGATGACCAGCGCGTCCAGCGGGTCGCCGTCCTCGCCGAGGGTGTTCTCGACGAAGCCGTAGTCGGTCGGGTAGGCGGTCGAGGTGAAGAGTCGCCGGTCCAGGCGGATACGACCGGTCTCGTGGTCCACCTCGTACTTGTTGCGCGAACCCTTCGGAATCTCGATCGTGACGTCGAACTCCACCGGTGGCTCCTCCATGATCAACACATAGTTCTGGTGGTTAAGTGTCCCTCACGCAGGTGTGTGATCGCGAAAGGGGCTGGTGGTCGTGCCGGAGCTGCGTCCTTGGCGGGCCGCGAAACCGCACGCGGTGCGGATCGCGCAGGCCCTGCGACCGCGCCTGGCCAGGGCCGCCGCGGCCGCGAAACCACGGATCGCGCGGCTCGCCCGAGCCGGAAAACCGCAGGTCGCGCGGGTCACCCGGCCGAAGACCTGGCACTACACGGCGGGCGCCGCCACCGCCGGCCTCGCACTGGCCGCCGGTGTGGTGACCGCCGCCGGCCCCTGGGACTCCTCGGGTCAGCGTACGGCCGAGCGGGACCGTGCCGTGGCCCTGGGCCGCGCGGGTGGCACAGATCACGGCCGGGTCCCCGGCGCGCCCGCGCAGCCCCGGCCCGCCCCCAGCGCCGGACCCGTCCTGACCGGCCTCGGCGGTGTCAGCACCGTGAAGTCCGCCCCGGACGGCAAGGCCCTCGCGAAGACCCTCACGCCCCTGCTGAAGGACCCGGCGCTCGGCCCCCGGCCGGCAGCGGCGGTCGTGGACATCACGACCGGCAGGCGCCTGTACGGCACGGACTCGGACGCCGCGCTCACCCCGGCCTCGACGACGAAGATCGCCACGGCCGTCGCCGCGCTGTCCGCGATGGGCGCCGACCACCGCCTCACCACCCGCGCCGCGCTGGAACCCGACACGCAGGAAGTCGTCCTGGTCGGCGGCGGCGACCCCACCCTCACGGCCCGCGAGGCCTCCGACGGCTCGGCCAGTCTGCGCCTCCTGGCCGACCAGACGGCCGCGGCCCTGGCCCAGCGCGGCATCCGTGACGTGACGCTCTCCTACGACACGACCCGGTACGCGGGCACCCAGAAGCACCCGATCGGGGTCAACCCCAATCTCGCCCTCGTCAGCCCTCTGATGGTGGACGAGGGCCGCACGGACGACTCGACCAGCGGCCCGGTCGCCCGCGTGACCGACCCGGCCGCGGACGCGGCCCGCCGCTTCGGGGACCTGCTGAGGTCCCGCGGCATCAAGGCCACGTCCCCCGGGCCGTCGAAGGCCACGTCCCGCGCGAAGACGCTGGCCACGGTGGACTCGCCCCCGCTCTCGGCCCTCGTCGAACGGATGCTGACCAACAGCGACAACGACATCGCCGAGGCCCTCGCCCGCCAGACGGCGATCGCCACCGGCCACCGGGCCGACTTCGCCGGCGCCGACCAGGCGATCAACGCGCAGCTCCGCAAGCTCGGCCTGCCCCTCAAGGGGGCGGCCTTCAAGGACGGCAGCGGCCTGAACCGCGCCGACCGTCTGACCGCCGGCCTCCTCACCGTCCTCCTGGCCAAGGCGGCCGACCCCGCCCACCCCGAACTCCGCCCGGCCCTCACCGGCCTCCCCGTGGCCGGCTTCACCGGCACCCTGACCACCCGCTACACGGACGGCGCAGCCGGTGTCGTCCGCGCCAAGACAGGCACCCTGACCGGCGTGAACACCCTCGCGGGCACGGTCGTCGACCAGGACGGCCGCCTGCTGGCCTTCGCCTTCATGGCCAACAACACGACCGACCCGGCAGCGGCCCAGACGGCCCTGGACAGGGCGGCAACGACACTGGCGGCCTGCGGCTGCCGGTAGGCACGGCCGTGGGCAGCCGATCCGCCCCGCCGTGGGCAGTCGTTCCGCTGGGGCGGAACGGGTGGGGCACGGCCTGCAACGCCGAGTACCGGCCAAGACACCCCAGCCCTGCCGACCCAGCACGCCGGCTACGACGCCGCCAGCCAAAACGCACCCCCAGCTCCACCACCCCTCGCCGCCCTGCCCCAGCGGCCGGCGCTCACGTACGGTTGACGCATGACGAGCATCGGTGGTGCTTCAACCGGCATGGTCGACTGGAACCTCGCGGTCGCGACCGCGACCCGGCTCGTGCGGCCGGGCCCCGACGTCAGCCGCGACGAGGCCCGGGCCGTCGTCGCGGAGCTGCGCCGGCATGCCAAGGCCTCGGAGGGTCACGTCCGGGGCTTCACTCGTCTGGGCACGGAGGAGGGCCACGACACCCCCGTCCTGGTCGTCGACCGCCCGGGCTGGATCCGGGCGAACGTCGCCGGCTTCCGGGAACTGCTGAAGCCCCTGCTCGACAAGATGCAGGACCGGCGCGGCAACACCCCCGGCGGCGCGGTCATGAGCGCCGTCGGCGGCAAGGTCACCGGCGTCGAGCTCGGGATGCTCCTGTCCTTCCTGGCCTCCCGCGTCCTCGGCCAGTACGAGACCTTCGCCCCGGCCACGCGCCAGCTCCCGGCCGGGGAGAACGGCGGCGGCCGGCTCCTGCTCGTCGCCCCGAACATCGTGCACGTGGAGCGCGAACTCGACGTCGACCCGCACGACTTCAGGCTCTGGGTGTGCCTGCACGAGGAGACACACCGCACGCAGTTCACGGCCGTGCCCTGGCTGCGCGACCACCTCGAGGGCGAGATCCAGTCCTTCCTGGGCGAGACCGACGTCGACCCCATGACCGTCCTGGAACGGGTACGGGAGGCCGCGCAGAGCCTCGCCGGGGGCCGCCCCGAGGCCGAGGAGGACGACGGCGGCCGCTCCCTCGTCGAGATCGTGCAGACGCCCGCCCAGCGCGAGATCCTCGCCCGCCTCACGGCCGTGATGTCCCTGCTGGAGGGCCACGCCGACTTCGTGATGGACGGCGTCGGACCGGACGTCGTGCCGACCGTCGGGGAGATCCGCGAGAAGTTCCAGCAGCGCCGCGCCAAGGGCGCCTCCCGCCTGGACCTGGCCCTGCGCAAGCTGCTCGGCCTGGACGCCAAGCTCCGTCAGTACCGGGACGGCGAACGCTTCGTACGGGCCGTCGTCGACGAGGTCGGCATGGACGGCTTCAACCGCGTGTGGACCTCGCCCAACACCCTCCCCACCAAGACGGAGATCGCCAAACCGGCGGACTGGATCGCGCGGGTGCATCGCAGGACCGAGTAGTGCACATCGCGGTTGGGTCGTGAAAGGAAACGGGCCGACGGCAGGCGAACGCCCCTCCAATCACCCGTCCGAGGGACCGTGAGCGAGGGGTAGGCGTGCAATGCTCGGGGAACGGCCCGGTTCTGTCACCATCTACACACTCTGCGTGACCGACACTCGGGTTCACCCCCCGAAAACTTCATGAAGGGAACCGGACATGGGTCCCCATCCTGCGGTCGCGGCGATACGCCTGGCGGTCCGCCGCGTCCTCCACGACCTGCTCACCGAACACCGCACCGCCGCCGCACTCCCGCACGCCCCCTCGCACGAGCCGCCGCCCCCGCCGCTCGTGCTCGTGGCATGCTCCGGCGGCGCCGACTCCATGGCCCTCGCCTCCGCCCTCGCCTTCGAGTCCCCCAAGCTCGGCATCAGAGCCGGCGGCGTGACCGTCGACCACGGCCTCCAGCCCGGCTCCGACGTACGGGCCGCGGAAGTCGTCCAGCGCCTGCGTGAACTCGGCCTCGACCCCGTCGACTCCGTCGCCGTGACCGTCGGCCGCGCGGGCGGCCCCGAAGCCGCCGCCCGCGACGCCCGCTACGCCGCACTCGACACCGCCGCCGAACGCCACGGCGCCGCCGCGGTCCTGCTCGGCCACACCCGGGACGACCAGGCCGAAACCGTCCTGCTGGGCCTCGCCCGGGGCTCCGGCATCCGCTCCCTGTCCGGCATGGCCGCGGTCTCGGGGGCCGGCGGCCGTTACCGGCGGCCCTTCCTGGAACTCGACCGGCAGACCGCCCGCAAGGCCTGCATGGTCCAGTCCCTGCCCGTCTGGGACGACCCCCACAACGCCGACCCGGCCTACACCCGCTCCCGGCTGCGCCACGAGGGCCTGCCCGCACTGGAGAAGGCCCTCGGCAAGGGCGTCGTCGAGGCCCTCGCCCGTACGGCCCAGCTCTCCCGCGACGACGCCGACGCCCTCGACTCCTGGGCCACCCAGGCCGAGGCCACCGTCCGCGACGCCGCCGGGCAACTGGAGTGCGCGAAGCTCTACGCCCTGCCGCCCGCCGTACGCCGCCGAGTGCTGCGCCGGGCCGCCATCGCAGCCGGTGCCCCGGCCGGTTCGCTGTTCGCCCGTCACCTCGAGGAAGTCGACCGGTTGATCACCGGCTGGCGCGGTCAGGGTGCCATCAACCTCCCCGGCAAGGTCATGGCCCGGCGGCAGGGTGGCAGACTGGTGATTCGGCAAGGCTGAATCACGTCCCCCTCCGAGCAGTCGGTGGAGGGGCCGCTCAGTCAGGGACGACCGAAAGTGATGCGGGTGGACGCGAAAGACATGGGTGCCGACCTTCAGCAGGTACTCATCACCAAGGAAGAGATCGACGCCAAGCTGGCCGAGCTGGCCGCGAAGATCGACGCGGAGTACGCGGGCAAGGACCTGCTGATCGTCGGCGTCCTCAAGGGCGCGGTGATGGTCATGGCCGATCTCGCCCGGGCGCTGTCCACCCCCCTCACCATGGACTGGATGGCCGTATCCTCGTACGGGGCGGGCACCCAGTCCTCCGGTGTGGTGCGGATCCTCAAGGACCTCGACACCGACATCAAGGGCAAGCACGTCCTCATCGTCGAGGACATCATCGACTCCGGCCTGACCCTGTCCTGGCTGATCTCCAACCTCGGCTCGCGCGAGCCCGCCTCCCTCAAGGTGTGCACGCTGCTGCGCAAGCCCGAGGCCGCGAAGGTCGCCATCGACGTGGAATGGGTCGGGTTCGACATCCCCAACGAATTCGTCGTCGGCTACGGGCTCGACTACGCAGAGAAGTACCGCAACCTCCCGTTCGTCGGTACGCTCGCGCCCCACGTGTACGGCGGCTGAAACTCCGGCCGGGGTGCCGTGACGGAGATCGGGAACCCCGGCGGGCTTCCCGCCGTTGGAGCATGCGTAGACGGATCGCCAGTCGTCCCGCGCGGCTTCAGGTGACAATGCTGGGGTACCGTCCGAAGAACAGCCTTTATCAAACTCACTATGGCAGGAGGGACGGGGCGGCACCGCTCCGTATGGATGGACGTGAAGCGATACTTCCGTGGGCCGGTCATGTGGATCGTGCTGGCCGTCCTTGCCGTGGTCGTGTTGATGCAGGTCGTCGGCTCGTCCGGCGGCTACAAGACGGTGGACACCGGCCAGGTCGTCCAGGCGATCAATGACAACAAGGTCGAGTCGGCCAAGCTGACCACCGGCGACGAGCAGACCATCAAGGCGTCGCTCAAGGACGGCGTAAAGATCGAGGGCAGCTCGAAGATCCAGGCGAGCTATATCGGCGACCAGGGCGTGACGATTGCCAACACGCTCCAGGCGAAGTTCCAGGACAAGCAGATCCCGGACGGCTACACGGTCTCGCCGTCCAAGCAGAACCCGTTCGTCGGGATCCTGCTCTCGCTGCTCCCCTTCGTCCTCATCGTCGTCGTCTTCCTGTTCCTGATGAATCAGATGCAGGGCGGCGGCTCCCGGGTCATGAACTTCGGGAAGTCCAAGGCCAAGCTCATCACCAAGGACACCCCGAAGACGACGTTCTCGGACGTCGCCGGCTCGGACGAGGCCGTCGAGGAGCTCCACGAGATCAAGGAGTTCCTCCAGGAACCGGCCAAGTTCCAGGCCGTCGGCGCCAAGATCCCCAAGGGCGTGCTGCTGTACGGCCCGCCCGGTACCGGCAAGACCCTGCTCGCGCGTGCCGTCGCGGGTGAGGCCGGGGTGCCGTTCTACTCGATCTCCGGTTCCGACTTCGTCGAGATGTTCGTCGGTGTCGGTGCCTCCCGAGTCCGTGACCTGTTCGAGCAGGCCAAGGCGAACGCCCCGGCGATCGTCTTCGTCGACGAGATCGACGCGGTCGGCCGCCACCGCGGCGCCGGCCTCGGCGGTGGTCACGACGAGCGCGAGCAGACGCTGAACCAGCTGCTCGTCGAGATGGACGGCTTCGACGTCAAGGGCGGCGTGATCCTCATCGCCGCGACGAACCGGCCCGACATCCTCGACCCGGCGCTGCTGCGCCCCGGCCGATTCGACCGGCAGATCGCCGTCGACCGCCCGGACATGCAGGGCCGTCTGGAGATCCTCAAGGTTCACCAGAAGGGCAAGCCGGTCGCCCCGGACGTCGACCTGTCGGCCGTCGCCCGCCGTACGCCCGGTATGACGGGTGCCGATCTGGCCAACGTGCTGAATGAGGCCGCCCTGCTGACGGCCCGCAGCGACCAGAAGCTGATCGACAACCACATGCTGGACGAGGCGATCGACCGTGTGGTCGCGGGCCCGCAGAAGCGGACCCGGATCATGTCGGACAAGGAGAAGAAGATCACCGCGTACCACGAGGGCGGACACGCCCTGGTCGCGGCGGCCTCGCCGAACTCCGATCCCGTCCACAAGATCACGATCCTGTCGAGAGGCCGCGCCCTCGGCTACACGATGGTGCTGCCGGACGAGGACAAGTACTCGACCACGCGCAACGAGATGCTGGACCAGCTGGCCTACATGCTGGGCGGCCGCGCGGCCGAGGAGCTCGTCTTCCACGACCCGACGACGGGTGCCGCCAACGACATCGAGAAGGCCACGGGCCTGGCCCGGGCGATGGTCACCCAGTACGGCATGACCGAGCGTCTCGGCGCGATCAAGTTCGGCGGCGACAACACCGAGCCCTTCCTCGGACGTGAGATGTCTCACCAGCGCGACTACTCGGAAGAGGTCGCCGCGCTGGTCGACGAAGAGGTCAAGAAGCTCATCGAGACCGCGCACAACGAGGCCTGGGAGATCCTGGTCGAGAACCGCGACGTCCTCGACAACCTGGTGCTGCAGTTGCTGGAGAAGGAGACGCTGGGCAAGGAGGAGATCGCCGAGATCTTCGCCCCGGTCGTCAAGCGCCCGCCGCGGCCCGCCTGGACCGGCTCCTCCCGCCGTACGCCGTCCACCCGCCCGCCGGTCCTCTCCCCCAAGGAGCTGGCCCTGACGAACGGGGCGAACGGCGCGACGCCGGCCATCACCACCGCGAAGAGCACCGCGGCGGAGCCCGCCCCGGCGCCCGAGCGAGCCCCGGAGGACCGCCCCGAGAGCTGATCAGCGCTCTCCCGGTGGCCCACCGGGCCCGGAATGGATGCCGCGCCCCCCAGGTTTTAGCCTGGGGGGCGCGGCTTTCCGCCATTTGTGCAGGCCGCCCGTGATGGAAACAGGAACGAGGCACCAGATGACCGACCCCGTGATGCTGGACGGCGAGGGCCAGATCGGCGAGTTCGACGAGAAGCGGGCCGAGAACGCCGTACGGGAGCTGCTGATCGCGGTCGGCGAGGACCCTGACCGCGAGGGGCTCCGGGAGACTCCGGCGCGGGTGGCGCGGGCGTACAGGGAGATATTCGCGGGGCTGTGGCAGAAACCCGAGGACGTGCTGACGACGACGTTCGACATCGGGCACGACGAGATGGTCCTCGTGAAGGACATCGAGGTGTACTCGACCTGTGAACACCATCTGGTGCCGTTCCGGGGCGTCGCCCACGTCGGGTACATCCCCGCCCACAGCGGAAAGATCACCGGGCTGTCCAAGCTGGCCCGGCTCGTGGACGTCTACGCCCGTCGTCCGCAGGTGCAGGAACGACTCACCACGCAGATCGCGGACTCGCTGATGGAGATCCTGGAACCGCGTGGCGTCATCGTGGTCGTGGAGTGCGAGCACATGTGCATGTCGATGCGCGGGATACGCAAGCCCGGCGCCAAGACGCTGACGTCGGCCGTGCGGGGGCAGCTGCGGGACGCGGCGACGCGGAACGAGGCGATGAGCCTCATCATGGCGCGCTGACGCCTCACGTCACACGGTCGGGGCCGCCCCCGTGCCCTCGTGTTCGTCGTCGTCCGGGAGCTTGCAGACGCGCTCCAGGAAGATGGCCGCCGCTATGACGCCGATGCCCGCGAGGACGGAGAAGCCGGCGTAGATGGCCTGGTCGCGGCGGGCGGGGATGTCGAGGGACTCCAGCAGGAAGACGCCGGTGCCGCCGTACATGCCGGAGACCAGGGCGGCGACCAGGGCGCTGGCCTGGCCGAAGACGACCGCGCGGGCCGCCATCATGGGGTCGACGCCCTTGGCGTCGGGCTGACGCTCGCGCTGGGCCCTCAGCCGGGCGCGCAGCGAGAGCGCCGTGGCCAGCAGGACCACGGCGATCAGGGCCAGGACGATGGGGGCGGCCAGGGGGACGCTGGGGAGCGTGCCGATCGAGTTCCACAGGCGGGCGCCCGCCCAGGACAGCACCCCTGCCACGACGAAGACGCCGGCCAGCACCCTGATGCGCAGCTCTTTCACAGTGTCCCTTCGGTTCCCCCGGCTCCGGCCCGGTTGTGCAGCCGTCTCGACCTTAACGGCTACTCGGGCAGCCGGAGTTCCAGGTCCGTGCGCGGCGCCACGCCCTCGCGGGTGACGGAGTCCAGCAGACCGGCGACGGGGCCGCGGCCGGGCAGCTGCGCCTCGGGGTCCAGGTCGTGCCAGGGGGCCAGGACGAAGGCGCGCTCGTGGGCGCGGGGGTGGGGGAGGGTGAGCTGCGGGTCGTCGGAGACGACGTCGGCGTAGGAGACGATGTCGACGTCCAGGGTGCGCGGGCCCCAGTGCTCGTCCCGGACGCGGTGGAAGGCCTCCTCGACCGCGTGCGCGCGCTCCAGCAGCGAGGACGGCGGCAGGGTGGTCTTCAGCACGACGACCGCGTTGAAGTAGGCGGGCTGGCTGCCGGGCTCCACGCCCCAGGGCTCGGTCTCGTACACGGGGGAGACGGCCTTGATGCGGACGCCGGGGGTGTCCTCCAGGGCGTCGATGGCT
Organism: Streptomyces afghaniensis 772; assembly: GCA_000415505.1. GTDB lineage: Bacteria > Actinomycetota > Actinomycetes > Streptomycetales > Streptomycetaceae > Streptomyces > Streptomyces afghaniensis. The sequence continues at coordinate 8,060 of KE354046.1, read as the reverse complement.
CCCTGGAGGGTCTCCAGGCGGTTCCCGAGGTTGGAGCCGAGGGCGACCACGGCCCGTTTCGGATTGCTGAGCGTGGTGTCGGCGGCGTCGACCTTCTCGACGACGGAGGCGGGTACCGGCTGTACGGTCGGGTCGCTGGGACCCTTGAGGAAGGGTGCAGTCATACTCGGCTCCGGGTGATGGTGACGGTCACGTCGTCGAAGGGGACGGTGATCGGGGCGTCCGGCTTGTGGACGCAGACCTCGACCTCCTGAACCCCCTCGTGCTTCAGACATACCTGGGCGATGCGCTCGGCGAGCGTCTCGATGAGGTTGACGGGCTCGCCCTGGACGACGGCCACGACCTCCTCGGCCACGATGCCGTAGTGCACGGTCTTCGCCAGGTCGTCGTCGGCCGCGGCCGGCCGGGTGTCCAGGCCGAGGACGAGGTCCACGACGAAGGTCTGGCCCTCCTCGCGTTCCCTCGGGAACACCCCGTGGTGCCCGCGGGCCTTCAGGCCGCGCAGCGCGACACGATCCACGCGAATCACTCCTGCAATCGTCGGTGCCGGCCGGTCCGTGCCGTGTGCGGGCGGCCACCGGCCTCAGTCGAATCTACCTGCGAGCCTGGGCGGGGCCGGGCCTCGGGGGCGTGGGCCCGGGCCGGACCCGGCAGGATTCACCCGGCGTTTCCCCTGGAGAACCCGGCGGCTCACGGGCTGGTAGCCGCCCATACCCGTGCATCCGTGATTCCAACCACTTCCTGGCGCGTACCCACTCACTCGGGGGTGTCGTCCTGTTCGTCCTCGTCGTTTTCGGCCAGAACGGGGGATGCGTGGTGCGACCAGAGTTTCCACCCCGCGGGCGTGCGCCGGAACACGTTCGTGGCGACCACGAGCTGGCCGACGAGCGGACCGAGCTCCTCGTCGCCCTTGGGGGCGGGGCCGCCGCTGAGGATGTTCTCCGTGCAGGTCACCAGGGCGGTGTCGCCGGTGACGGAGACGTGCACGTCGGTCAGGAAGAACTGGATGTAGTCGGTGTTCGCCATGATCAGCGCGTACGACCGGAGGACCTCGCCGCGCCCGGTGAGTACGGGCCAGCCGGGGTGCACGCAGGAGACCACGCCGCTGTCGGCCGGGTCGTGGTAGGTCTCGTCGACGCCCAGGTCGGCAGGGGTCAGCCAGAGCGACGCCAGTTCCTCGAAGTCGCCCCGTTCCAGTGCCTCGTAGAAGGCGGTGTTGGCGGCCTCGACCTGTTCGACGTCGGTGTGCGGGGCGCTCACCGGGTTCCTTCTGCGCCGGTGCGGGCCGCTGCGATGGCGCGGGCGACGCGTACGGCGTCCGCCGTGGCGCGCACCTCGTGCACGCGCACCGCCCACGCGCCGGCGTGCGCCGCGAGCGCGGAGACGGCCGCGGTGGCGGCGTCACGTTCGCGTGCGGGCGGTGGCGGGCCGTCCGGGCCGGCCAGGACCCGGCCGAGGAAGCGTTTGCGGGAGGCGGCGACGAGCAGCGGGTGGCCGAGGGCGAGGACCCGGTCGAGGCCGGCGAGGAGCGCGAGGTCGTGCTCGGCGTCCTTGGAGAAGCCGAGGCCCGGGTCGACGACGATGCGGTCGGGGGCGACGCCGCCCGCCAGGACGGCCTCCACGCGCGCGTGGAGCTCGTCGACGACCTCGGTGACGACGTCGGCGTACTCGCCGCGGACGTTGCCGCCCTGGAGGAAGCCGCGCCAGTGCATGACGACGAAGGGGGCGCCGGCGTCGGCGACGGCCGGGATCATGCGGGGGTCGGCGAGGCCGCCGCTGACGTCGTTGACGAGGGCGGCGCCGGCCGCGAGGGCCCGTTCGGCGACGGAGGCACGCATGGTGTCGACCGAGACGGTGACGCCCTCGGAGGCCAGGCCGCGCACGACGGGGACGACGCGGCGGAGTTCCTCGGCCTCGTCCACCCGGGTGGCGCCGGGGCGGGTCGACTCGCCGCCGACGTCGACCAGGTCCGCCCCCTCGGAGACCAGGTCGAGGCCGTGCTTGACGGCGGCCGTGGTGTCGAAGAAGCGGCCGCCGTCGGAGAAGGAATCGGGGGTGACGTTCACGACTCCCATGACCGCGCAGCGGTCCCATTCCGGTAGGCCCGCCACGCGCCCGCGTCCGCTCTGGTTGCTCATATGTTCAGCGTAGGCCCAGGGGACGGCCGCCAGGCGCTGCGGCCCAGGTCGGTCCCGACAGGTCACGCCGTTCTGACGCTCCGTTCCGTCGTCGTGCCGTGGGCGCAGGGGCGGCGGCCGGCCGGGCGACGGCGGCGCAGGAAACGCGGCAGCGGCAGCGCCAGGTTGACGAAGCCCTCGGCCTGCATGGCGGCGAAGCCGATGCGGGGCAGGTCGGCGGAGGCCCGGTAGACGACGAAGCGGGGCTCCCAGCGCGGCTGGAACTTGGCGTTGAACTTGTACAGCGACTCGATCTGGAACCAGCGGGAGAGGAAGACGAGCAGTCCGCGCCAGGCGCGCAGCACCGGGCCGGCGCCGATCTTCTCGCCGCGGGCCAGCGCCGAGCGGAACATCGCGAAGTTGAGGGAGACGCGCGCGATGCCGAACTTCGGGGCGGCCTGGAGGGCGGCGACGATGAGCAGTTCGTTCATGCCGGGGTCGGCCGAGCGGTCGCGGCGCATGAGGTCGAGGGAGGCGCCGTCGGTGCCCCAGGGCACGAAGTGCAGGATCGCCTTCAGGTCGCCGTAGGGGCCGGGGTGGTCGTCCTGCTTGTGGGCGGTGGCGATGAGGCAGTCGCCGTCGGCGGGGTCGCCGACGCGGCCCAGGGCCATGGAGAAGCCGCGCTCGGTGTCGGTGCCGCGCCAGTCGTCGGCGGCGCGCCGGATGCGCTCCAGCTCGGCGTCGCCGAGGTCACGGACACGTCGTACCCGGGTTTCGTAACCGGCGCGCTCGATGCGTTTGACCATCTGGCGCACGTTGCGCATCGCGCGGCCGGCGAGGGAGAAATCCGCGACGTCCACCACCGCCTCGTCGCCCAGTTCGAGGGCGTCGAGCCCGGTCTCGCGGGTCCACACCTCGCCGCCGGTCTCGGAGCAGCCCATGACGGCCGGTGTCCAGGAGTGGGCCCTGGCCTCGTCCATGAACCGTTCGATGGCGCCGGGCCAGGCCTCGACGTCGCCGATCGGGTCGCCGCTGGCGAGCATCACACCGGAGACCACGCGGTACGTCACGGCCGCCTTGCCGCTGGGGGAGAAGACGACGGCCTTGTCGCGGCGGAGCGCGAAGTGGCCGAGGGAGTCGCGGCCGCCATGCCGCTCCAGCAGGGCGCGCAGCTTCGCCTCGTCCTCCTCGGTGAGGTGTGCGGCCGGGTGTTCGGGGCGGAAGGCCAGGTAGATGGTGGTGACGGCGGTGAGCAGGCCGAGGGCGCCGAGCGAGAAGGCGACGGTCCAGGAGGTGTTGCCCTGGTAGTCGACCGGGCCCTCGAAGCCGAACAGGCCGTAGATGACGTGGGTGATGCGGTCGGCCAGGCTCGGGTCGCCGACCATGCGCTCGGTGTGGACGCTGACGATGAGCAGGCCGAGCAGCAGCGAACCGGCGCTCATCAGCACGAAGTTGGCCAGCGCCCGCCAGCGGCTGCGCGGGTCGGGCAGGGCGTCGAACTGGTCGCGGTGGCGCAGCAGGGGTGCCAGCAGGGCCAGGGAGATCAGCACGCCCACGATCGAGTGCCGGTAGGTGAACTGCGCGACGGCACCGGCCGGCAGCAGGGCCACGGCCGCCCGCCAGGCCCGGCGCTTGCCCCGCTTGAGACCGTGGGCGAGGAGCAGCAACAGCACGCCGGTGCTGAGGGAAAGGGCGGCCGCGAACGGGCCGAGCGCGCCGGGCAGCACCTCGGCGATGGCGTGCATGCGGCTGTGCCGGAAGCGCGGGAAGACGCCCGCGGCGATGTCCAAGGCGCCCACCAGGGCGCAGGCTCTGCCGACGAGGAGGGGGACGGCCTCGGGGCGTGGTCCGCGCAGCAGGTGGCGCACGCGGTTCATCCGGCCGGTTCCCGCCGTGGCGTTGCCACGACTCGGAACCTCACCCGACATTTCCTCATCTGTCCTGACAGACATCGCATCCCGTAGTTCTGCGAGAGACCTTGGATCCGGTGCCGATTCGGGCATCCGGCGACATTGCGCCCTCTAGGACGGTGTCTAGGGGGAAGAGGTTCACTCCCGTCGTCAAAGCCGTTTCAAAGGCAAAGGAAAGTCCGGGACAAGCCCGTGCGAAGGTGTGAGCGCGCAGGGCTGCCCCGGACGGGAAGCGCGGACAGGTAACCACCGATGGGTCTGGGTCTCACGAGCAACAAGGTGCTGGTGCTGGCGGTACTGTCCGCCGTGCTGCTGTTCGCCGGCACGGTCTGGCTGTGGCCACGCCTGGCCCGGCGGAGCCTGCGGGCCGTGGGCGGGCGGGTCGGCCTGCTGCTCGCCACACAGGTGGCGCTGTTCGCCGCGGTGGGGCTCGCCGCCAACCAGTCCTTCGGTTTCTACGCGAGCTGGGCGGACCTGTTCGGGCAGGAGAAGGACCAGGGCGTGGTCGTCGACCACACGCCGGGCGGCGGCCCGTTGGAGGTGGTCGGCTCGCGCCGGGTGCCGGGGGCGGCCGGGGTGAGCGCCCGGGCGGGCGGCCGGATCCAGCAGATCGACATCGTGGGCCGTACGACGCACATCGCCACGCCCGCGTACGTCTATCTGCCGCCGGAGTACTTCCAGCCGCGGTACCGCACCCGTACGTTCCCCGCGGCCGTCGTGCTGACCGGTTACCCGGGCACGGCGTCGGCGCTGGTGGAGAAGCTCCACTACCCGCGCACGGCACTGGAACTGGCCCGGGCGGGCCGGATGCGGCCGATGATCCTCGTGATGCTGCGGCCCACGGTGGCGCCGCCCCGGGACACGGAGTGCGTGGACGTCCCGGGCGGTCCGCAGACCGAGTCGTTCTTCGCCAGGGATCTGCCCGACGCGTTGCGCACGCACTACCGGGTGGCCGAAAAGCCGGGCGGGCTGGGCATCATCGGCAACTCGACGGGCGGCTACTGCGCCTTGAAGATCGCCATGCACCATCCCGGTGTGTATGGCGCCGGGGCGGGCTTGTCCGCGTACTACAAGGCGCCGATCGACGCCACCACGGGCGATCTCTTCCAGGGCGACAAGGGGCTCCGGAATCGCGCCGACCTGTGGTGGTACCTCAAGCACAGGCCCGCTCCCGACACTTCACTTCTCGTCACCAGCAGCAGATCCGGCGAGTCCAACTACAAGGACACGATGCGGTTCATAGAGCGGGTGGAGGCCACCGGGCGGACGCGGATCTCGTCGATCATCCTGGAAAGCGGCGGGCACAACTTCAACACCTGGCGGCGCGAGATTCCGGCGACGCTGGAGTGGATGGGCGGGCGGCTGAACGGCCGTTGAAAATGATCTTGGGAATTGGGTGAAGGTCCGATTCCGCTCCTTCCCGAGTTCCGGTGCCGTGTGAACGCTTCTGTGGCTTTGTTTTTGCGGGGTGGGTCACCAAGATTCGCCTACGCGCGGTAAGTTTCTGGCCATGCCACGTGGACGTCACCGCCATTCCCCGCCCTTGCACAGGCTGCTGCCCCCGTCGGCGATCGCAGGCGTCTCCCTCGTCTGCGCCCTGGGGCCCTGGGTGTTCACGGAGCCGACGGTGCTCCGCGGTCTGGCCGCGGCCGCCGCGGCGACGGCGGTCGTCGGCGCGGTCGTGCTCCGCCGCTGGGACATCCAGGCGGGCAAACGCGTCGCCGACCTCACGCGCGCGCGGGCGAGCGACGAATGGCGCTTCGAGGAGCGGGTCGCCGAACTGGAGGCCGACCTCGAGGAGTCCCGCGAGCTGCGCGCCAAGCTGGAGCAGCGGCTGCGCGCCAAGCGCACCGAACTGGCCGGGCTGCGCAACGAGCACGCCTCTCTGCTGCGCCGGTACGCCACCGCCGAGACCGAGCGCGCGAGCGTCCTGGAGGAACGCCGGGTGCTCGAGATCGAGGCGACGGCTCCGGTGCGGGCCGCGCTGCCCGCAGGGGCGGACCGGACGGCGGACGCTCCGGGAGAGGCGGACGAGGCGACTGCCGCCACCGGGGCCGAGGGCCTCGCCGTCGAGGAGCGGACGGCGATTCCCGCGGTGTTCTCGCCGGAGGGCTCCCGGCTGTTCCTGCGTGCCGCGGCGGCGCTCGCCCGGCTCGACAGCGACTCGGCCCCGGACCCGGACGGGGGCGGCGACGGCGACGGCGTACCGAAGGGCGACGACGCGGAGCCCGCGGGGGACGACCGCAAGGACGACCAGCGGGAGCAGTCGAAGGACGACAGGGAGAGCGAGGCGCAGGGGCAGTCCGAGGCGGTCGCCGGGCACGAGCACGCGACCGCCGGCACCTCCACCGCGGCCGGAGCCGAGGCCGAGCGGCTCGTGCAGCCTGCCTCTTCAGGTCACTACACGGTGCCGACCGCTGTGGCCGTGGCACCGCAGACGCCGGTGCGGCGCCCCGTGTCCGAAGGCGGGTTCGACTTCTTCGGTACCAAGCAGGAGACGTCACGGGCCGCCCTGGAGGCCGTGCAGAACGAGGACCTGGCCGATGTCGTCGGTCAGGAGGCTCTCGCGCTGCACAAGGCCGAGGCAGAGGCCGGGTACAAGCCTGCCGACGAGGAGTCGCGCGGGATCGGCCAGGTCATCGACCTGACGGCGCACGACGAGACGGAGCAGATCGACGTGCAGGGGCTGCGGAGCGCGGTTTCCTGACGCCCACGCTGCCGAAAGGCCCCCCGGCTGCGGTCGGGGGCCTTCGCCTTCAAGTGGGTCATGCAAGTGGGTCATGCCATTTTCAGTGGGTCATGCCATCCAGCGGTCCGGCCGCGCGTCCCTGCGTCCCGTGCGTGACCGTTCCGCCTGTGCCGCCAGCAGCTCGCGTGCCTCGGTCGCGTCCCGCAGCCGTGCCCTCACCGTCTTGTTCGCGCCCGTGTCCACACACACGTCGGCCACGCCCCGGGCCCGCTCCCACGGCCCCTGCGTCATCCGTACGCTCTGCACCTTCGCGTGCGGCACCAGCGCGAGGCTCCGCCGCAGCAGCCCGGAGCGCGCCGCGAACACCGCGTCCGTGACGGCGAGCCCGTACCCGCGCCACCACACCGGCACGCACCACCGGGCGCGGCGCGGCGACGGCGACAGGGCCGCCTGCTCCGGCACGGTCACCCCGGGCAGCACGCGCGCGACGACGACCTCAGCGATCTCGCGCGGAGCGACCGGCACCAGTACGGAGTTGGAGGAGCCCGCCACGTCCAGCTCCACGCGCACCCAGCCGCGCCGCCGCCACAGCAGGGGCTCCACGATCCGCACGGTCTGCACCCGCCCCGGCGGCACCGTCTCATGGGCCCGGTCCAGCAGGCCGTGGTCGATGCGCAGCCCGTCGGGCGACTCGGCCACCGTCCAGTCGTACTCGCCGACGAACCGCCCCACGCTGCTCGCGCCCGCCGCGCCCAGCAACGGCAGGGCGACGGCCAGGACCGTCCACACGCTCTCCGTGGCCAGCCACAGCACCGGCGGCACGACGAGCGCCGCGGCCAGCGACCCCCAGGTCGCCCCGCTCAGCAGCAGCGACACGGCGAGGACGCCCGGCGGCACCCGCAGCATCTGCCGCGACGGCGCCTCCCCGACCTCGTGCGCGGTCTCGGGCGCGAATCCCGCCGCCCGGGCGAGCAGTTCGGCCCGCAGGGCACCCGCCTCGTCCGCGCCCAGGAAGGCCAGCTCGTCCTTCTTGTCGGTGCCTATGACGTCGAGTCGGAGCTTGGCGACACCCGCGACCCGCGCGAGCAGCGGCTGGGTGACGTCGATGGCCTGGATCCGCTCCAGCCTGATGTGCGCGGTGCGGCGGAAGACGAGGCCGGTGCGGATGCGCAGTTCGGTCTCCGTCACCGCGAAGTGCGTGAACCACCACGAGCAGAAGCCGTACAGGGCGGCGGCCGGGAGGATCACGGCGAGGCCGATCAGCAGCGTGGTCGTGTCCAGCCGCGTCAGATGGCGCTGCGCCCCGTCGGGGTCGTGCACCGCCCAGCCGATCACCACGGCGAC
>KE354045.1 GCA_000415505.1 Streptomyces afghaniensis 772 | reverse complement strand
TGGGCTGGACGCGGTGCTGACGCGCGTCCGGACCGCGAGGAGCTGCGCGCCGACGCGGTGCGCGGCGGCCTGGCGGAGACCACCGCGCAGGAGGCGGCGGACCGGCTGGTCGCGCCCCGCCACCTGGTCTCCGGCGAGTGGACCCTCGACCTGGGCGGCGGGCGCCAGGTGCTGCTGGCCAACGTGGCCCCGGGCACACCGCGCACGACCTGGCGGTGCTGGTGCCGGGGGATCCGGAGGTGGTGTTCTGCGGCGACCTGGTCGAGGAGTCCGGCGAGCCGCAGGCGGGCCCCGACGCCGTGCCGTCGCACTGGCCGGCGCCCTGGACCGGCTGCTCGACCTGGGCGGCGAGGACGCGGCTGTACGTGCCCGGTCACGGAGCGGTGGTGGACGCGGCGTTCGTGCGCGCCCAGCGCGACGCGCTGGCGGCGCATTTCGGCGTGTCGCGGTGATCGCCGTACGCCTTCTCCTATCGTCATTCGAATGCGCCAGTACTCTCCGGACCTGACCCCGCCGTGGAAGAAGCCGAAGCCGGTGCCCGAGGTTCCGGCGGAGCCGGGCCTGGTGGTCGAGGAGGCCGGGACCGGTTTCTGCGGTGCGGTGATCCGCTGCGAGGCGGGCACGGTGACCCTGGAGGACCGCTTCGGCAAGCACCGGGTGTTCCCCTGGAGCCGCGCGGCTTCCTCCTGGAGGGCAGGGTCGTGACGCTGGTCCGCCCCTCGCCCGCCGGCCCCGCACGTCCCACCCGTACGGCGTCCGGTTCGGTGGCCGTCCCCGGCGCCCGCGCCCGCGTGGCCCGCGCCGGGCGCATCTACGTCGAGGGCCGGCACGACGCCGAGCTGGTCGAGAAGGTCTGGGGCGACGACCTGCGCATCGAGGGCGTGGTAGTGGAGTATCTGGAGGGCGTCGACGACCTGCCGTCGATCGTCGCCGACTTCGCCCCCGGCGCGGACGCGCGGCTGGGCGTCCTGGTGGACCACCTGGTGCCGGGCAGCAAGGAGTGGCGTATCGCCGAGTCGGTGACGAGCGAGCACGCCCTGGTCGTGGGCCACCCCTACATCGACATCTGGGAAGCGGTGAAACCGTCGTCCCTGGGCATCGAGGCATGGCCCCGGATCCCGCGCGGCCAGGACTGGAAGACGGGGGTGTGCAGCGCGCTGGGCTGGCCGGAGAACACGGGCGCGGCCTGGCAGCGGATCCTGTCGGCCGTACGGTCGTACAAGGACCTGGAGCCGGCCCTGCTGGGCAGGGTCGAGGAACTGATCGACTTCGTGACGGCCTAGCTGCGGGCATGCGTGCCTCCCCCAGTGCCTTAAGGGCCTGGGAGGTGCCCCCAGGGCGGCACGGGTGGGCGCAGCGGCACCCCGCTCCGCCGGGCTGCTGCATGCCGCTTAGCTGCGGGCAGTCGTGCCGCTGGGGCGGCACGGGTGGGCGCAGCGGCACCCCGCTCCGCCGGGCTGCGCAACGCCCCGGCCCCAGCACCGACGCCGCAGCACCTCAGTCCACGAGGTCCCGAACCACCGCATCCGCCAGCAACCGCCCGCGCAACGTCAGCACGGCACGCCCCTCCTCGTACGGACCGGCATCCAAAAGCCCGTCCGACAACGCCCGCCGCGACGCCGCAAGCCCCTCCTCCCGCAGCAACGACAACGGCACACCTTCCCGCAACCGCAGCTCCAGCAGGATCCGCTCGACCCGCCGGTCCTCCTCCGACAGCACCTCACGCCCGGCCCCCGGCGACCGCCCCGCCGCCAGCGCCCCCGCATACGCCCCGGGATGCTTCACGTTCCACCACCGCACCCCACCCACGTGACTGTGCGCGCCCGGCCCGGCCCCCACCAGTCGGCCCCTCGCCAGTACAGCTCGTTGTGCAGGCACCGCCCCGCCTCCGAGGTCGCCCAGTTCGACACCTCGTACCACTCGAAGCCCGCGCCCGAGAGGACCTCGTCCGCGATCAGGTACCGGTCGGCATGCACGTCGTCGTCGGTCATCGGCACCTCGCCCCGGCGGATCCGACGCGCCAGCTGCGTCCCCTCCTCGACGATCAGGGCGTACGCGCTGACATGGTCCGGCCCAGCCCCCAGCACCGCGTCCAGCGAGGCCCGCCAGTCGTCGTCGGACTCCCCGGGCGTGCCGTAGATCAGGTCGAGATTCACATGCTCGAACCCGGCCGCCCGGGCCTCCGCGACGCACGCCTCCGGCCGCCCCGGCGTGTGCGTGCGGTCCAGCACCTTCAGCACATGCTGCCGCGCACTCTGCATCCCGAAGGAGATCCGGTTGAAGCCCCCCTCACGCAGGGCCGCCAGATACGCCGGATCCACCGACTCCGGGTTCGCCTCGGTCGTGACCTCGGCGTCCTCCGCCAGCCCGAACTCGTCACGGACGGCTGCGAGCATCCGCACCAGGTCACCGGCGTCGAGCAGGGTGGGCGTACCCCCGCCCACGAACACCGTACGAACGGGCCGGGGGTCGTCCCCCAGCACCTTCCGCGCCAGCCGGACCTCGTCGACCAGCGTCTCGGCATAGTTGTCGCGCGAGGCCAGCACGCCACCGGTGCCGCGCAGCTCGGTCGCCGTGTAGGTGTTGAAGTCGCAGTAGCCGCAGCGGGTCGCGCAGTACGGAACGTGCAGGTAGAACCCGAGCGGACGGTCGGCGGCCCCGGCGAGCGCGGATGCGGGCAGCGCGCCGTCGTCGGGGACGGGCTCACCGTCGGGGAGTGCGGAAGGCATGTCCTCCATTGTCCAGCACCCGGGCGGTCACTCGGCCTGAAGCACCAGCAGCGCCAGATCGTCCGCCGGGGGCCGCGCCCCGAACTCGTGCACCATCCGCTTGATCCGCTCGGCTATCAGCTCCGCGTCCAGTCCCGCACACCCGGCCAGCGCCGTCGCCAGCCCGTCCCCGTCGTCGAACTGGCGGGAGCCCGAGCGCCGCTCGGTCACTCCGTCCGTGACGCACAGCAGGGTGTCGCCGGAGCGCAGCTCGAAGGTCTCACTCGCGTACGCGGCGTCCTCGACGACCCCCAGCAGGGTCTGCGGCTGCGCGGCCGTGTGGACCTCGCCACCCGCCCCGAGCACGAGGGGCAGCGGGTGCCCGGCGGAGGCGACGGTGCAGCGGACGCCGCCGTCGAAGGGGACCAGCTCGCCGTACAGCAGGGACAGGAAGCGTGTCTGAGGGCCGTCGCCGGGCTGGGTCGGCCGCGCGCCGGCGGCCACCAGCGCGCGGGCCGCCGCGTCCGCGGCCTCCGTGGCGTCGTCGAGCAGGAGCTGGTTGAGGCGGTCGAGGACGTCGGCGACCCGATAGCCCTCACGGGCCAGCAGCCGCAGCCAGGGCCGGGCCAGGCCGATCACGACGGCGGCCTCGGGCCCCTTGCCCTGGACGTCGCCGACGGCGAAGCACCAGCGGCCGTCACCGGCCGGGAACAGGTCGTAGAAGTCGCCGCTGGGCCCGCCCTTGTCGCACGGTTCGTAGACGAGGGCGCTGCGCACCCCGGGGATCTCGGCCACGGCGCCGGGCAGCAGTCCGCGCTGGAGGACGGCGCTGATGGTGGCCTGGCGGGCGTACTGGCGGGCGGCCCCGATGGCGAGCGCGACCCGGCGGCTGAGGTCCTCGACGAGGCCGGTGATCTCGTCGGGGAAGCCGGCGGACCCGGACCGTCCGATGACGAGGGTGCCCAGCGGGCGTCCGCCGGCGACGAGCCGGTACGCGAGGGCCGAGCCCGGCTCGCCGGGGGCGTCACCGAGCGCCTCACCGGGCCAGGGATAGTCGGCCGGCCCGGCCCCTGACGGGTCGGACGGGTGCGGTGCGTCCTTCTCCAGGGCCCGGCGCAGCTCCTCGATGCGGTTCTCGCTGCCGTGCCAGACCCGGGCCAGCCGGGGCCCGCCCGCTCCGGCCCCGCCGCTCCAGCCGCCGGCGGTGGCCTCGTCCTCCAGCCACACCGCGCACCAGTCGGCCAGCCGGGGCACGATCAACTGCCCGGCGAGGGCGGCGACCAGGTCCTCGTCGAGCTGTCCGGCGAGCAGGTCGGAGGCCTCGGCGAGGAAGGAGAGGGCCCCGCGGCCCAGCCAGGACCCGTCGCGTCCGTCACGGCCGTCGCAGTCCTCGTACCGCTCCCGCCACTCCCGCAGGTCGTGCCAGTCGCGCAGGTCGCCCGAGCCGCCGCCAGAATCGTGCGGGTCCCGCGCGTCCCTCGGTCCCCTCTCCCGGGCATCCTGCCCGGGGGGCGGATCCGGCGCCAGGATCTCCGCCACGCGCAGCCCGCGCGCCAGCGCGTGCTCCCCGGCGTACGCCTCGATCTGATCGCCGGCCTCACAGCCCCCGGCGGGCAGCCGCGCCCACACGGTCTTCCGGCCCGTGCGGTACGTGATGCCCCAGGCCTCGGAGAGCGCGCCGACGAGCCGCAGGCCGCGCCCGTACTCCGGGGTGTCGTGCGGCGTTTCCGGCTCGCCGCCGCGCGGGGCGCGTGAGGGGTGGTGGTCGGAGACCTCGACGAGGAGCGCGGCCGTGTCCTTGTCGTCGCCTTCCAGCCGGCACTCCAGCTGGACGTCGGTGCCGGCGTGCACGACGGCGTTGGTGACGAGTTCGCTGACGACGAGCAGGGCGTCGTCGGCGAGACGGTCGGTGAGGTGCTCGGCGCCGGGCAGACCGAGCCCGGTCCACTCGGTGATCGCCGCGCGCACCAGGGCGCGAGCGGAGCCCGGCGCGAGTGAGCTGCCGGGCAGGGTCGCGTACGCCCGCGCACGCTCCTTCACGGGCGCCTCGGAAGCGACTGTGGACACCTCGGATACCGGGCCGGACACCTCGGGCGCGATCACGGGCGCCTCGGACGCGAGCCCGGAGACCTCGGACGCGCCCCCGGGTGCCTCAGCGGTGAGCACGGGCGCCTCACAGCCGGGCACGGACGCCTCGGGCCCGGCCACGGGCGCCTCGCACCCGGGCACCGGCGCCTCGGAAGACGGCGCACAATCCTCGGAGACGGCCCCCTCGTGCAGGGGTACAGGCATCTCCGAAGCGTGCGCAGGCGCCTCTGAGGCACGGGAAGCGGTCTCCCGTTGCGTCGGAATGGCCCCCATGGACAGCTCCCCGGGCAGTTCGTACGAATACGCCACAGTCGATGCCGACAGGGTGACAGACTGGCCACGCCCATAAGCGCCGAGTTACCGAAGTGGGCCGTCATGAGTGAGAACAGTGCTACTCCTGTGGTCGAAGACCGGTACGAAGACGGTCAGATTCGTGCATCCGATCTGCGTCCCCTGCTCGCCGCCATGACAGCCGCCCGCGACGGCGACTTCACCAAGGTGCCGGAAACCGGCCACGGGATGGTGGCCGAACTCACCGCGGTCTACAACCAGATCATGGACCGCAGCGTCCACTTCACCACCGAGGTGCGCCGGGTGAGACGGGAGCTGGTGCGGCACGGCCGACTCGACGAGCGGCTCTCGGCCAGTCCGGGACAGGGCCTGTGGACATCCCGCGTCAACGACGTGAACCAGCTGCTGGACGCCCTCGTCGCCCCGGCGGCGAACGCCACGCGCGTGCTGGACGCGGTGGCCGGCGGCGATCTGACCCAGCGGGTGGATCTGCACGACGGCACGCGGGAGTTACGGGGCGACCTGCGGCGCCTCGGCCGGGCCGTGAACAAGATGGTGGACCAGCTCTCCCTGTTCACCGGCGAGGTGACACGGGTCGCGCGCGAGGTCGGCACCGAGGGGCGGCTCGGCGGCCGGGCCAAGGTGCAGGGGCTTTCGGGGAGTTGGCGGGACGTGACCGAGGCCGTCAACACGATGGCGTCCCGGCTGACGGCTCAGGTGCGGGACATCGCGGCGGTCACGACGGCGGTGGCACGCGGGGATCTGACCCGCACGGTCACGGTGGAGGCGACCGGCGAACTGCTGGAACTGAAGCTGACCGTGAACACGATGGTCGACCAGCTCTCCGCCTTCGCCGACGAGGTGACCAGGGTCGCCCGGGAGGTCGGCACCGAGGGCCAGTTGGGCGGCCGGGCACAGGTCCGGGGCGTCTCCGGCGTCTGGAAGGACCTCACCGACAACGTCAACTTCATGGCGTCGAACCTGACCTCGCAGGTCCGCAACATCGCCCAGGTGACCACGGCCGTGGCCAACGGCGACCTGTCCCAGAAGATCACGGTCGACGCGCAGGGCGAGATCCTGGAGCTCAAGTCCACGATCAACACCATGGTCGACCAGCTCTCCGCCTTCGCCGACGAGGTCACCCGCGTCGCCCGGGAAGTCGGCACCGAGGGCAACCTCGGCGGCCGGGCACAGGTCCGGGGCGTCTCCGGCGTCTGGAAGGACCTCACCGACAACGTCAACTTCATGGCCGACAACCTCACCTCCCAGGTGCGGAACATCGCCCTCGTCTCCACCGCCGTCGCCCAGGGCGACCTCGGCAAGAAGATCACGGTGGAGGCCAAGGGCGAGATCCTGGAGCTCAAGTCCACGATCAACACCATGGTCGACCAGCTCTCCGCCTTCGCCGACGAGGTCACCCGCGTCGCCCGCGAGGTCGGCACCGAGGGCAACCTCGGAGGCCAGGCACAGGTCCGGGGCGTCTCCGGCGTCTGGAAGGACCTCACCGACAACGTCAACTTCATGGCGCTGAACCTGACCTCGCAGGTCCGCAACATCGCCCAGGTGACCACGGCCGTGGCCAACGGCGACCTGTCGAAGAAGATCACGGTCGACGCCCGCGGCGAGATCCTCGAACTGAAGGACACCGTCAACACGATGGTGGAGCAGCTGCGCGCCTTCGCCGACGAGGTCACGCGGGTCGCCCGCGAGGTCGGCACCGACGGCCGGCTCGGCGGGCGGGCCCAGGTGCTGGGCGTCTCCGGTGTCTGGCGGGACCTGACGGACAACGTCAACTCCATGGCCGACAACCTCACCTCCCAGGTGCGCAACATCGCCCAGGTCGCGACGGCCGTGGCGCAGGGCGACCTGTCCCGGAAGATCGACGTGGACGCGCGCGGCGAGATCCTGGAGCTGAAGACCACGATCAACACGATGGTCGACACGCTGTCCTCCTTCGCCTCGGAGGTCACGCGCGTGGCCCGCGAGGTCGGCTCCGAGGGACAGCTCGGCGGCCAGGCCAGGGTCGAGGGCGTCTACGGCACCTGGAAGCGCCTGACGACGAACGTCAACGAACTGGCCTCGAACCTCACCACCCAGGTCCGTGCGATCGCCGAGGTGGCCTCCGCCGTGGCCCAGGGGGACATGTCCCGCTCGATCACGGTCGAGACCCGCGGCGAGGTCGCCGAGCTGAAGGACAACATCAACCTGATGGTGGCCAACCTGCGCGAGACCACCCGCGCGAAGGACTGGCTGGAGTCCAACCTGGCCCGCCTCGCCTCCCTGATGCAGGGTCATCGCGACCTGATGGAGGTCGCCGACCTGATACTCCGCGAGCTGACCCCGCTGGTGAACGCCCAGTACGGCGCGTTCTACCTGGCCGACCCGGAGGAGGCCGGAGCGACGGTTCCCACCAAGGGGCTCGCCTTCATCGCCGGCTACGGCGCCGCCCAGGACGCGACCGTCGAGACCGGCGCCCTCCCGGTGCACGGCCTGGTCGCCCAGGCGGCCCGGGAGAAGAAGCGGATCCTGGTCGAGGGCGCCCCGCCCGACTACATCAAGATCAACAGCGGCCTCGGCGAGGCGGCCCCGACCACGATCGTCATCATCCCGATCCTCTTCGAGGACAAGCTCCTCGGCGTCATCGAGCTCGCCTCCTTCTCCCGCTTCTCCGATGTGCACCTGGCCTTCTTCGACCAGTTCGTCAACACCATCGGCGTCGCCATCAACACGATCATCGCCAACTCCCGCACGGAGTCCCTGCTCGGCGAGTCCCAGCGCCTGGCCATGCAGCTCCAGGAGCGCTCGGACGAACTCCAGAAGCAGCAGGGCGAGCTGCAGCGCTCCAACGCCGAACTGGAGGAGAAGGCCGCCCTGCTGGCCACGTCCTCGCAGTACAAGTCGGAGTTCCTGGCGAACATGTCGCACGAGCTGCGCACCCCGCTCAACTCCCTGCTGATCCTGGCCCGGCTGCTCTCCGACAACCCGGACGGTCATCTCTCGGACCAGGAGGTGCAGTTCGCGACGACGATCCACCGCTCGGGCTCGGACCTCCTCCAGCTCATCAACGACATCCTGGACCTGTCGAAGATCGAGGCCGGCCGGATGGACGTACGCCCCAAGCGGCTCCCCCTCATCAAGCTGCTCGACTACGTCCACGCCACGTTCCGCCCGCTCACCATCGACCGGGGGCTCGCCTTCGAGCTGGCGGTCGGCGAGGACGTGCCGCGCGAGGTGTACTCGGACGAGCAGCGCCTCCAGCAGATTCTGCGCAACCTCCTCTCCAACGCGATCAAGTTCACCGCGTCGGGCAAGGTCGAGCTACGGGTCGACCGGGTGAAGGACGCCGAGCATCACTACGTCCGGGACACCGACGACGTCATCGCCTTCGCCGTGTCCGACACGGGCATCGGCATCGCGCCGGAGAAACTCCCGGTGATCTTCGAGGCGTTCCAGCAGGCCGACGGCACCACCAACCGCAAGTACGGCGGCACCGGCCTCGGCCTGTCCATCAGCCGGGAGATCGCGGGCCTGCTCGGCGGCCGGATCGTCGCCGAGAGCGAACCCGGCAAGGGCTCCACGTTCACCCTGTACGTGCCTGTCGTGAGCCCCGGTCACACGGCACCGGGACCGGAACCGGCTCCCGAGGATCATCCCGAAGTGCCCCTGACCCTCCAGCCGGCCACCGCCGGACCGTTCCCGGCCGCGTACGACACCGACGACGCCTGGCCCTCGCCGACCAGGCTGGAGGCGTGGACGTCCGGCAGGCCGGGCCGGATCCTGGCCGGGCGGCGGGTGCTGATCGTCGACGACGACATCCGCAACGTCTTCGCCCTCACCCACGTCCTGGGCCGCGTCGGCATGACCGTGCTGTACGCGGAGAACGGCCGCGAGGGCATCGAGACGCTGGAGCGCACCGCGGACGTCGAACTGGTCCTGATGGACATCATGATGCCGGAGATGGACGGCTACGAGACCATCTCCGCCATCCGCCGCACCCCGCGCTGGGCGGACCTGCCCATCGTCGCCCTGACCGCGAAGGCGATGCCCGGCGACCGCGAGAAGTCCATCGCCGGTGGCGCAAACGACTACGTGCCCAAGCCGGTGGACATCGACCGGCTGCTGACGGTCGTGTGCGAACTGCTGAACCCGGACGACACGCGGGAGACGGAGGGCACGGAGGAGGCCCGACCGTCATGAGCACCGCACGCGCCGGAATCCTCCTGGTCGACGACATGGAGGACAACCTGACCGCCCTGGAGGCCGTCCTCGCCTCACTCAACGAGCCTCTGATACGTGCCCGTTCCGGCGAGGAGGCGATGAAGGCGGTGCTGCGGCAGCCCATCGCCCTGGTCCTGCTCGACGTCCGCATGCCCGGCATGGACGGCTTCGAGACGGCCGCCCACATCAAACGCCTGGACCAGACCCGCGACGTCCCGATCATCTTCCTGACAGGCGCGGACGACGACTCGGGCTACGCCTTCCGCGGCTACGCCACAGGCGCCGCCGACTACGTGACCAAGCCCTTCGACCCCTGGGTCCTCAGGGCAAAGGTCAGCGTCTTCCTGGACCTCTACCGCAAAGGCAGAGAGGTCGAACGCCTACGCGCAGAGATCCAGGACCTACGACGCCGGGTGGACGGAGGCTTTTAGGGGCGCGGGGAACTGCGCGAGCAACCACGACGGACCCGCAGCCGCTCACACAGCGCCACCACCCCCTACGCCTCGCGAGACCCCTCGTACATCTCCTCGATCAGATGCTTGTACTCCCGCTCCACAACCGGCCGCTTCAGCTTCAGACTCGGCGTGATCTCACCGTGCTCCACATCGAGATCCCGCGGCAGCAACCGGAACTTCTTGATCGTCTGCCACCGCTGAAGCCCCTCGTTGAGCTGCTTCACATACCCGTCGACCATCTCCACCGTGACCGGCGAGGAAACGATCTCCGCGTACGACTTCCCCGCCAGCCCGTTCTCCTTCGCCCACTCCGTGATCGCGACTTCGTCGAGCGCGATGAGCGCCGTGCAGAAGTTCCGGTCGGCCCCGTGCACGAGGATGTTGGAGACGTACGGGCACACCGCCTTGAACTGCCCCTCCACCTCGGCCGGCGCGATGTACTTGCCGCCCGACGTCTTGATGAGGTCCTTCTTGCGGTCGGTGATCCGCAGGTACCCGTCGGGCGACAGCTCCCCGATGTCCCCGGTGTGGAACCAGCCGTCCGCCTCCAGCACCTCGGCGGTCTTCTCGGGCAGCTTGTGGTAGCCCTCCATGATGCCCGGGCCGCGCAGCAGGATCTCCCCGTCGTCGGCGATCCGCACCTCCGTGCCGGGCAGCGGCTTGCCGACCGTACCGGTGCGATAGGCCTCGCCCGGGTTCACGAACGACGCCGCCGAGGACTCGGTCAGGCCGTAGCCCTCCAGGATGTGGATGCCGGCGCCGGAGAAGAAGTACCCGATCTCGGGTGCCAGCGCCGCCGAGCCCGAGACGCACGCCCGCAGGTTCCCGCCGAAGGCCTCCCGGATCTTGGCGAACACCAGCGCGTCCGCGACCTTGTGCTTCGCGCCCAGCCCGAACGGCACGGACATGGTCCCGGTCCGCCGGAAGTTGTCCTGCGCGGTCTTGGCGTACTCGCGGGCCACCTCGGCGGCCCACTGGAAGATCTTGTACTTGGCGCCACCGCCCGCCCGGGCCTTCGCGGCGACACCGTTGTAGACCTTCTCGAAGATGCGCGGCACGGCCGCCATGTACGTCGGCTGCACCACCGGCAGATTCTCGATGATCTTGTCGACGCGGCCGTCCACGGCGGTGACGTGCCCGACCTCGATCTGGCCGGAGGTGAGCACCTTGCCGAAGACGTGCGCGAGGGGCAGCCACAGGTACTGCACGTCCTCGCCGCTGATCAGCCCGGTCGCGGCGATCGCCTTCGCCATGTACGACCAGTTGTCGTGCGGGAGGCGCACGCCCTTGGGGCGGCCGGTGGTTCCGGAGGTGTAGATGAGCGTGGCCAGCTGGTCCTTGGTGATCGCGCCGACCCGCTCCTTGATCAGGTCGGGGTCCTTCTCCAGCCGGGCCGCGCCGCGCTTCTCCAGCTCGTCCAGGGTGAGGATCCAGTCGGCGGTCTCGACCCCGGCCGGGTCGACGACCACGACATGGGTGAGGTCGGGCAGCTCGGCGCGCTTCTCCTGCGCCTTGGCCAGCTGCTCGACGTTCTCCGCGATGAGCACCCGGCTCTCGGAGTCCGACAGGATGTACGCCGACTCCTCGGCGTTGGTCTGCGGGTAGACCGTGGTCGTGGCGGCGCCGGCGCACATGATGCCGAGGTCGGCGAGGATCCACTCGATGCGGGTGCTGGAAGCGAGGGCGACGCGCTGCTCGGGCTGCACGCCCAGCTCGATGAGGCCGGCCGCGATGGCGTAGACCCGCTCGGCGGCCTGCGCCCAGCTCAGCGACTTCCAGTCGTCCGGCCCCTGCCCCGAGGACGCGGGCACCGGATAGCGGTAGGCCTCGGCGTCCGGCGTGGCCGCCACGCGGTCCAGGAAGAGGCCCGCCACGGACGGCGGACGGTTCTCGATCAGTGTCTGTGTGTCGCTCACGACATCCTCCGGGGCCCGCGACGGTGCGGCTGGCTCAGGTGCGGCTGGTTTTGACTCACGAGCTGCTGTTCGCGAGCCGTTGTTTAACTCGCGAGTAACTATCGAGCAGGGATCAGAGTAAAGGTCGACCGGCCGCTGCGTAAGGGTCCGCGGCCTGTCACTTCCTACAGAGAGCTACCCCGTGTACGCACAGCGGCCCGCCGCACTTTCGCACGACGGGCCCCTGTACTACCCGGTTTGCGGTGTAACCCACGGTAACCCGTGATTACTTCTTGCCCTTGCCCGACCCCGCACTGTCATCGCTCGACAGGACGGCGATGAACGCCTCCTGCGGAACTTCCACAGAACCCACCATCTTCATCCGCTTCTTGCCCTCCTTCTGCTTCTCCAGCAGCTTCCGCTTACGGGAGATGTCACCGCCGTAGCACTTGGCGAGGACGTCCTTGCGGATGGCGCGGATGGTCTCGCGGGCGATGACCCGGGAGCCGATGGCGGCCTGGACCGGCACCTCGAAGGCCTGCCGCGGGATGAGCTCCTTGAGCTTCGCGACGAGCCGCACGCCATAGGCGTACGCCTGGTCCTTGTGGGTGATCGCCGAGAACGCGTCGACCTTGTCGCCGTGCAGCAGGATGTCGACCTTGACCAGGCTGGAGGTCTGCTCGCCGGTGGGCTCGTAGTCGAGCGAGGCGTAGCCGCGGGTCTTGGACTTCAGCTGGTCGAAGAAGTCGAAGACGATCTCGGCCAGGGGCAGGGTGTAGCGGACCTCGACCCGCTCCTCGGAGAGGTAGTCCATGCCGAGCAGGGTGCCGCGCCGGGTCTGGCACAGCTCCATGATCGAGCCGATGAACTCGCTGGGCGCCAGGATGGTGGCCCGCACGACCGGCTCGTAGACCTCCGAGATCTTGCCCTCGGGGAACTCGCTCGGGTTGGTGACCGTGTGCTCGGTGCCGTCCTCCATGACGACGCGGTAGACCACGTTCGGCGCGGTGGCGATCAGGTCCAGCCCGAACTCGCGCTCCAGCCGCTCCCGGATCACGTCCAGGTGCAGCAGGCCGAGGAAACCGACGCGGAAACCGAAGCCGAGGGCGGCGGAGGTCTCCGGCTCGTAGACCAGCGCGGCGTCGTTGAGCTGGAGCTTGTCGAGGGCCTCGCGCAGCTCCGGGTAGTCCGAGCCGTCCAGGGGATAGAGGCCGGAGAAGACCATGGGCTTGGGGTCCTTGTAGCCGCCCAGCGGCTTCTCGGCGCCCTTGGACTGGCTGGTGACGGTGTCACCGACCTTGGACTGGCGGACGTCCTTCACGCCGGTGATGAGGTAGCCCACCTCGCCGACGCCGAGACCGTCGGACGCCAGCATCTCCGGCGAGTTGGTGCCGATCTCCAGCAGCTCGTGCGTCGCGCCGGTGGACATCATCTTGATGCGCTCACGCTTGTTGAGCTGCCCGTCGATGACACGGACGTACGTCACCACGCCCCGGTAGGAGTCGTAGACGGAGTCGAAGATCATGGCACGCGCGGGGGCGTCCTTCACGCCGACCGGGGCCGGGACCTGTTCGACGACCTTGTCCAGCAGTGCCTCGACACCGAGCCCGGTCTTGGCGGAGACCTTGAGCACGTCGTCGGGCTCGCACCCGATGAGGTGGGCGAGCTCCTCGGCGAACTTCTCGGGCTGCGCGGCCGGCAGGTCGATCTTGTTCAGCACGGGGATGATCGTGAGGTCGTTCTCCATCGCCAGGTAGAGGTTGGCGAGGGTCTGCGCCTCGATGCCCTGGGCAGCGTCGACCAGGAGGATGGTGCCCTCACAGGCTGCGAGCGATCGCGAGACCTCGTAGGTGAAGTCGACGTGCCCCGGGGTGTCGATCATGTTCAGGATGTGCGTCTTGCTCTTGTCGTGGGACGGGGCCCACGGAAGTCGCACCGCCTGGGACTTGATCGTGATGCCGCGCTCACGCTCGATGTCCATGCGGTCGAGGTACTGAGCACGCATCTGCCGCTGCTCGACCACTCCGGTCAGCTGGAGCATCCGGTCGGCGAGCGTGGACTTGCCGTGGTCGATGTGCGCGATGATGCAGAAATTGCGGATCAGAGCCGGGTCGGTACGGCTCGGCTCGGGCACATGGCTAGGGATCGCGGGCACGCAGGGTCCTGATTCTTGAGGCGTCCGCAGTGTCTGCGGTCTCGGGTCGGATCGGATCGATACGTAGCCTCCATGGTCCCACGGGTGGGGACCATGGACGGGTTTGGGCCATGAATGAGCCCGCTGGTACCGTGGGGGGCTGTGCCTCATGCCCTCTCGCAGGAGGCACTCCTTCAAGAAATCACCCGGTACAGACCGTGCGGCATCCGTGCGGCCCCGTGCCAGAACCTGAGAAGGCTCATTCGTGGCGAACATCAAGTCCCAGATCAAGCGGATCAAGACCAACGAGAAGGCGCGGCTGCGCAACAAGGCCGTCAAGTCCTCCCTCAAGACCGCGATCCGCAAGGCCCGTGAGGCTGCTGCCGCGGGTGACGTCGAGAAGGCCACCGAGTACCAGCGCGCTGCCGCGCGTCAGCTCGACAAGGCCGTCTCGAAGGGCGTCATCCACAAGAACCAGGCTGCCAACAAGAAGTCGGCGCTGGCTCAGAAGGTCGCCGCGCTCAAGGGCTGACGTCTGATGTGACGCCGGAGGGAATCGAGCGGGCCCTCTCTCATCCGCTCCCGTCCGGCACCCCTTCGGGTCCGCGCGCGGCCTGCGTTCGCCACGCGGGCGCGGATCCAACAGCTTGAACCGAAGGCCGGTTGCCCTCCTGTTCCCCATGGGAAGGCACCCGGCCTTCGGCCTGTTCAGGACCAGAACTCGTTGTTCTTGTCGATGTCCTCGACACACTCGTCGAGGTCGGTGACCTTGTCTCCGACGATCCGGAAGACGATGCAGCCGGTGTCGTCCAGGCGCTTGCCGTTGCGTTCGGCCGTGAAGCGGGTCATGCCGACCGCGTGGCCGCGGCCGTCGACAGCGACGCCGATCAGTTCGGCTCGCATCGTCCCGTTGGTCTCCGCGCCGAGCCGCTCGTACATCTCGATGATCGAGTCCACGCCCTTGAAGTCGCCCGACAACGGGTGATCGCCGGGCACGTGGTGTGTGGCGTCCCCGGCGATCAGCCCGCGCAGGGTGTCCATGTCACCGCGCGAGAAGGCCTCGAATCCCTTGCGGACCAGCGCTGCGTGCGGGTGTTCAGCCATGGCCTTCGCCACCTCTCCGTCGCTTGGCGAGTACGGCTGACACTCCCGATTCTCCCTCCGGGCGGCACTCGCGGCACAGTGGAGACATGGACGCGGACGACAGGGCAGACAGCAGGGCGGACGACAGGGACGTGCTGGCCGGGGCCCGTGTGGCGACCAGGCTGCCCGCCCGGGATCTGGACCGGGCGCGGCGCTTCTACTCCGAGAAACTCGGTCTTGAGCCGGTCGACGAACGGCCCGGCGGGCTGCTGTACCGCTGCGGCGGCGCGGATTTCGTGCTGTTCCGGTCGACGGGGGCCTCGCCCGGCACCTTCACCCAGATGGCGCTGGAGGTGGGCGACATCGAGGCCGCCGTGGCGGAGCTCAAGCGGCGCGGCGTGGTCTTCGAGGAGGTCGACGTGCCCGGCTTCCGCACGGAGGGCGGGATCGCCGAGATCGAGGGGAACTACCCGAGCAAGGGCGCCCGGGGCGAACGCGGCGCCTGGTTCCACGACAGCGAGGGGAACCTGCTGGGGATCGGGGAGCCGGTCTACTGAGACACCCTGTGCGGACACGCCTTTGCAGGGCAGCTCGGTCGGCGGATGCCTATCCCCGTCCCCTGGAGCGGGCCGCCCGCGCGATCGTGACCACCGCCTTCTCCAGGGCGTACTCGGGATCGTCCCCGCCGCCCTTCACGCCTGCGTCCGCCTCTGCCACCGCCCGCAGCGCCACGGCCACCCCGTCCGGAGTCCAGCCCCGCATCTGCTGCCGCACCCGGTCGATCTTCCACGGCGGCATGCCCAGCTCGCGCGCGAGATCGGCCGGCCGTCCGCCACGCGCCGACGACAGCTTCCCGATCGCCCGGACGCCCTGCGCCAGCGCGCTCGTGATCAGCACCGGTGCCACCCCGGTCGCCAGCGACCAGCGCAACGCCTCCAGCGCCTCCGCCGCCCGCCCCTCGACCGCCCGGTCGGCGACCGTGAAGCTCGACGCCTCGGCCCGGCCCGTGTAGTACCGCCCGACGATCGCCTCGTCGATCGTCCCCTCGACGTCCGCGACCAGCTGCGAAACTGCCGACGCGAGCTCCCGCAGATCGCTCCCGATCGAGTCGACGAGCGCCTGGCACGCCTCCGGCGTGGCGGACCTGCCCACCGCCCGGAACTCGCCCCGCACGAACGCCAGCCGGTCCGCCGGCTTCGTCATCTTCGGACAGGCCACCTCGCGCGCCCCCGCCTTGCGCGCCGCGTCGAGCAGCCCCTTCCCCTTGGCCCCGCCGGCGTGCAGCAGCACCAGGGTGATCTCCTCGGCGGGCGCCCCGAGATAGGCCTTCACGTCCTTGATCGTGTCGGCCGACAGGTCCTGCGCGTTGCGTACGACGACGACCTTGCGCTCCGCGAAGAGCGACGGGCTCGTCAGCTCGGCGAGCGTGCCGGGCTGCACCTGGTCGGGGGTCAGGTCCCGTACGTCCGTGTCGGCGTCGGCGGCCTTCGCGGCGGCCACCACCTCCTGCACGGCACGGTCGAGCAGCAGCTCCTCCTGGCCCACGGCGAGCGTCACGGGGGCGAGAGGATCGTCATTCGCAGTCTTCCTGGCCATCGCGACAAGCATCCCACGCGGCACTGACAACCAGGCCTACGGTTCTCGACCGGGCCTACGGTTCCTCCCGCCAGCCCTCCCACTCACCGGCGAACCGGTCCAGCTCCCCGGGATCCAGCCGCTCTTCCTCGTCCCTCAGGACGACCAGCCACTGCGCGTCCTCGGCATCGTCCTCGCCGGCCAGCGCGTCCCGCACCAGCTGCGGCTCCTCGGCGACCGCGAACCGCTCCCGCAGGGCCTCCACCACCTCTTCCGCGGCATCACGGTCGGGCAGCACCAGCACATGTCGCACATCACTCACGCCG
This sequence comes from Streptomyces afghaniensis 772, assembly GCA_000415505.1. Taxonomy (GTDB): domain Bacteria; phylum Actinomycetota; class Actinomycetes; order Streptomycetales; family Streptomycetaceae; genus Streptomyces; species Streptomyces afghaniensis. The sequence continues at coordinate 2,188 of KE354045.1, read as the reverse complement.
GCCATTGTCCGACACCGGCTCCCGGCCCGGCCGCTCAGGCCTTGCGGACGACCTGCACGTCGAGGTCGACCTTGATGCTCGGTCCCACCACCGCGATGCCGCGGGCCAGCATCGTCTGCCAGCTCACCGTGAAGTCGTCCCGGTGCAGTTCGGTCGTGGCCCGGCAGGCAGCGCGCACCTCGCCCTCCATGCCGTTGCCCAGCCCCAGGTACTCCGTGTCCAGCGTGACCGTGCGCGTCACGCCGTGCAGCGACAGCGCCCCCGTCACGGCCCACCGGTTCCCGCCCTTGTGCACGAACCGATCGCTGTAGAACTCGAGCGTCGGGAACTTGGCGACGTCCAGGAAGTCCGCCGACCGCAGATGGTCGTCGCGCATCTTCATGTTGGTGTCGATGGACGCCGCGTCGATCACCACGTGCATCGCCGACCGCTCCAGCGGCTCGGTGATCCGTATGACGCCCGCGAAGGACTTGAACTGTCCGTGGATGCGGGCCATGCCGATGTGCCGCGCGGTGAAGCCGATCGAGGAGTGCGCCGACTCGATCTCCCAGTCGCCGGGCGCGGGCAGCTCCGGCGGCCGGGCCACCTGGAGCGTCACGTCACCGAGCGAGGCGAGCGAGTCCTCGGCGACCTGCGTGGTCGCCCGGTACGGCGCGTACCCCTCCGCGGACACCGCGAGCCGGTACTCCCCCGCGGGGACCGTCGTCACGAACGACCCGAACGGATCCGCTCCCCCGCTGACCACCGGACGCCCCATGGCGTCGGTGACCGCGAACTCGGCATGTCTGACCGGTTCGTTGACGGGGTCGAGCACCCGGCAGGCCAGCACCCCGGCACTCGGCGGCGTCGGCACCGCCGCCAAGGGGCTCGTACGTTGCACCCGGTTGGTTCGGCTTCCCAGCCAGCGGCCGATCATCTGGACACCTCGTGCGACTCGAAGTCAGCTGTTTGATCACTGTTCACCGAGGAGGCATTCGACCACCGATGGGGCTTTCGAGGCAACACGGGACCACATCACGGGAATCCAGCGCTTGTGCTGGGACTACGCATGAGTAGCCCCATGTGGGCCAAGTGGGGTGTCTGCCCCCTCTGACTCGTCTGCTCTCGCTCCCCCTCCCCTCATCTGCTCTCGCTCGCCCTGCCCCTCATCCGGCCCCGATCAGCCGTCCTGGCCGGTGCCCCGAACCGTCGGAACCGATCCGAGCTCGATGCCGAACCGCTCCCGGTACACCCCGAGCACCTCCTCGTCCGTCCCCAGCTCCCGCTCCTCCCGGGTGCCGTCGGCTCCGGTCACCGTGAGCCTGCGGCCGCTGAGCGTGATCCTCCCTCCGTCCTCCGTGACCCGCGAACAGACCAGCGACCGCGTGAAGTGCGACACCGGCGACGTGCTGTGCCACCACACCCCGGCCACGAAGTCCCCGAGCACCCGCGGCCGTACCTCCAGGCGGTACTGCGGTCTGCCGTCGCGGATCACGTCCAGGTCCGCCGCCTCCACCGTGTCGTGCCCACCGCGCACCCCGGCCGCGTCCGGCTGCGCCTCGACGATCCGGAACGTGCCCCCGGGATCCTCCTGCTCTCCCCTCTCCCCGAACGCCAGCGGCAGATGGCTGTGCGCCCCGAACCCGACATCGGCCAGCCAGTCGCCCCCGTCCACCGTCCGCACCCGCAGCGCGAGATGGTCGTACGGGATCCCGAGCCGCTCCCCGTCCCCGTACACCCGCCCCGCGAGCAGCGCCACGTCGTACCCCAGCGCGGCGAGCAACGCCCCGAAGGCGCCGTTCAGTTCGTAACAGAACCCGCCGCGCCGGGCGCCCACCACCTTGTCCAGCAGCCGCTTCTCCTCCAGCACGATCTCCTCGCCGAGATGGATCGACAGGTTCTCGAACGGCACGGCCCTCAGATGGCGCAGGTGCAGTTCGCGGAGCACGTCGACGGTGGGCCACGCCGGGTGCTCGACTCCCAGGCGGCGGAGATAGGCATCAACCTGTGCTGAGTTCATGCCCTCAGTCTCGCGCCACCCTCAGCTCCCCGCCCTCTCCTACGACCGCAAGTGCGCCGTCCCGGTCCGTCCGCAGCACCGCCGCACCCCCGGCGCGCAGCGCCGCGACCGTGCCGGGCGCCGGATGTCCGTAGCTGTTGCCGGCACCGCAACTGATCAGGGCCAGCCGCGGGGCGGCCCGGCCTGTCA
>KE354044.1 GCA_000415505.1 Streptomyces afghaniensis 772 | reverse complement strand
CGATGTCGCCGAGCTCGGTGTCGAAGTGCCAGACGACACGCTCGTTGTTCTCGCTCTCCTTGTTGAAGGCGGGAACGAAGCCACCGGGCACGTGCTCGACCGACGTCACCGTGCCGGCCAGCGGCGCGCGGTTGACGTGGACGTTGAGCGGGCTCATGAAGATCGCGACGCGGGTGCGGCCGTCCTTCCACGGCATGATGCTCTGCACCACACCGTCTGCGGGCGAGATGACCCGGCCCTGGGTGATCTCGCGCTCGGGGTCGCGGAAGAACCACAGCATCCCCGCCGCGAGCGCGGTGGCGGGAACGGCGACGGCCTTGGCGGCGCCGGAGCGGCGGGCGCGGGCCAGGCTGAGGGCTGCGGTGGCGACGGTAGGAAGGAGCCACGGCGATGCTCCGCGCGCGAGGCGTACGCCGGCCCGGCTGTCGCGAGGTGCAGAGGTTTGGCTGTGGGGCATGGATGACCTTCGTAGCGGATGATGCCGCACTCTGACGGGGGACGGCGGCTTTCCGGCGATCGTAGCGGCTCGGGGCCCTAACTGGGTAAGCCAGGCAGCCGAGTCGGCGGCCGAAGAGTGCTGACGGGGTGTGATCTTCTTCTCCAAGAAAACACCCCGTATCCGGACATCTAGCCCTGGAATCGATACTCCTCGAGCAGCCGCCGACCGATGATCATTTTCTGGATCTCGGCGGTACCTTCACCGATCAGCAGCATCGGTGCCTCACGATAGAGGCGCTCGATCTCGTACTCCTTGGAGAAGCCGTAGCCGCCGTGGATCCGGAAGGCGTCTTCCACGACCTCCTTGCAGTACTCGGAGGCGAGGTACTTCGCCATCCCAGCCTCAAGGTCGTTTCGCTCACCGGAGTCCTTTTTGCGTGCCGCGTTCACCATCATCGCATGCGCGGCCTCGACCTTGGTAGCCATCTCGGCCAGCTTGAACTGGATCGCCTGGTGCTGGGCGATCGGCTTCCCGAAGGTGTGGCGCTGCTGCGCGTACCGGACGCCGAGTTCGAACGCACGCTGAGCGACGCCACAGCCACGCGCCGCCACGTTGACGCGGCCGACCTCGACGCCGTCCATCATCTGGTAGAAACCGCGGCCCGTGACCCCGCCGAGCACGCGATCCGCAGGAATCCGCAGGCCATCCATGATGAGTTCGGTGGTGTCGACACCCTTGTAACCCATCTTGTCGATCTTGCCGGGGATGGTGAGGCCGGGGCGGACCTCGCCGAAGCCGGGCTCCTTCTCGACCAGGAAGGTCGTCATCGACTTGTGGGGCGGGGTACCCTCGGGGTGACCTTCGTCACTTCGCACCAGAACGGCCACCAGGGACGACGTCCCGCCGTTGGTCAGCCACATCTTCTGGCCGTTCAGGACGTACTCGTCGCCGTCCTTCACCGCCTTCGACGTGATCGCCGACACGTCCGAGCCGAGGGCCGGCTCCGACATCGAGAAGGCGCCGCGGATGTCGCCGGCCGCCATCCTCGGCAGGAAGTGGTCCTTCTGCTCCTGCGTGCCGTGCTGCTTGAGCATGTACGCCACGATGAAGTGCGTGTTGATGATGCCGGACACCGACATCCACCCGCGGGCGATCTCCTCCACGCACAGCGCGTACGTCAGGAGCGACTCGCCCAGACCCCCGTACTCCTCGGGGATCATCAGGCCGAACAGGCCCAACTCCTTCAGCCCGTCGACGATCGCTTGCGGGTACTCGTCGCGGTGCTCCAGCTCGGTCGCGACCGGGATGATCTCCTTGTCCACGAAGTCGCGGACCGTGGACAGGATCTCCTGCTGGATGTCCGTCAGACCGGCGGTCTGGGCGAGTCGCGCCATGGCTACTTCTCCTGCTCCTTGAGCTCGGGGCGGCCCGGCTGCTCGCCGCCGCGCTCCTTGATGTACGTCTCGGTCGGCACCATGACCTTGCGGCGGAACACGCAGACCAGCGTGCCGTCCTGCTTGTAGCCCTTGGTCTCGACGTGCACGATGCCGCGGTCGTTCTTCGACTTCGACGGCCACTTGTCGAGCACGGTCGTCTGGCCGTAGATGGTGTCGCCGTGGAAGGTCGGCGCCACGTGCTTGAGCGACTCGATCTCCAGGTTGGCGATCGCCTTGCCGGAGATGTCCGGCACGGACATGCCGAGCAGGAGCGAGTAGATGTAGTTCCCGACGACGACGTTCTTGCCGAAGTCCGTCGTCTTCTCCGCATAGTTCGTGTCCATGTGGAGCGGGTGGTGGTTCATGGTGAGGAGACAGAACAGGTGGTCGTCGTACTCCGTGACCGTCTTGCCCGGCCAGTGCTTGTACGTCGCCCCGACCTCGAACTCCTCGTAGGTGCGTCCGAACTGCATCGCGCTCAGCCCTCCGGGATCTCGAACTTGCTGGTGCGCTGCATGCCGGCGGCGCGTCCCTTGCCGGAGATGACGAGGGCCATCTTGCGGCTGGCCTCGTCGATCATCTCGTCGCCGAGCATCGCGGAGCCCTTCTTGCCGCCCGCCTCGGACGTGTAGTAGTCGTACGCGTCCAGGATCAGCTCGGCGTGGTCGTAGTCCTCCTGCGAGGGCGAGAAGATCTCGTTGGACGCCTCGACCTGGCCCGGGTGCAGCACCCACTTGCCGTCGAAGCCGAGGGCGGCGGCGCGCTGGGCGACCTCGCGGTAGCCGTCGATGTTGCGGATCTGCAGGTAGGGGCCGTCGATCGCCTGGAGGTTGTTGGCGCGGGCGGCCATCAGGATCTTCATCAGGATGTAGTGGTAGGCGTCCGCCGGGTAGCCGGGCGGCTGCTCGCCCACGACCAGCGACTTCATGTTGATCGACGCCATGAAGTCGGCCGGGCCGAAGATGATCGTCTCGACGCGCTGGGAGGCCTGCGCGATCTCGTTGACGTTGTTCAGGCCCTGCGCGTTCTCGATCTGCGCCTCGATGCCGATCTTGCCGACCTCGAAGCCCATGGTCTTCTCGATCTGGGTCAGCAGCAGGTCCAGGGCCACGATCTGCTGGGCGTCCTGCACCTTCGGCAGCATGATGCAGTCGAGGTTCTGGCCGGCGCCCTCGACCACCGTCACGACGTCGCGGTACGTCCACTCGGTCGTCCAGTCGTTGACGCGAACGACGCGCGTCTTGCCCGTCCAGTCGCCCTCGTTGAGGAACTTGACGATGGTGTGCCGCGCCTCGGGCTTGGCGAGCGGGGCGCACGCGTCCTCCAGGTCGAGGAAGACCTGGTCGGCGGGGAGGCCCTGCGCCTTCTCCAGGAAGCGGGGGTTCGAGCCCGGTACCGCCAGGCAGGAACGCCGGGGGCGAAGGCGGTTGACCGTGGTCATGCGGAGACCTCCAGGGGGTCGAGCTTGTTCGCTTTCCGGATCTCGTCGACGATGCGGCCGATGATTCCGGTGATGTCGAAGTCCTTCGGGGTGAAGACCGCGGCCACTCCGGCTGCCCTGAGCTGCTCGGCATCCCCGTTCGGGATGATGCCACCGGCGATCACCGGGATGTCTGTGGCACCGGCCACACGCAGCCGTTCGAGCACGTCCGGAACCAGCTGGGCGTGCGAGCCGGACAGGATGGACAGGCCGACCGCGTGCACGTCCTCGGCGAGGGCCGCGTCCACGATCTGCTCGGGGGTGAGCCGGATGCCCTGGTAGACCACCTCGAAGCCGGCGTCCCGCGCGCGCACGGCGATCTGCTCGGCGCCGTTGGAGTGGCCGTCCAGGCCCGGCTTGCCGACCAGGAAGCGCAGCTTGCCGACGCCCAGGTCCTTGGCCGTCAGATCCACCTTGCGGCGGACCAGGGCCAGCGTGCTGCCCTCCTCGGCGGGGACGGCCACCGGCGCCGAGGAGACGCCCGTGGGCGCCCGGAACTCGCCGAACACCTCGCGCAGGGCCCCGGCCCACTCGCCGGTCGTGACCCCGGCGCGGGCGCATTCCAGGGTGGCCTCCATGAGGTTGTCGGTGCCCCGGGCGGCCTCCTTCAGCTTCTCCAGCGCCTTGCAGGGCCGCGGGTGGTTGAAGGGCGGCTGGTAGCGGCTGTCGCGCCACTGCTGGAGCGCGGCGATGACGCGGGCCTCGACCTCCGGGTCGACCGTCTGGATCGCGGTGTCCAGGTCGGCGGTCAGCGGGTTCGGCTCGGTGCCCTCGAAGGCGTTGACACCGATGATCTTCTCCTGCCCGGACTCGATCCGGCCCCGGCGCTCCGCGTGCGAGGCGACCAGCTGCGACTTGAGGTAGCCGGACTCGACGGCCGCCATCGCGCCGCCCATCTCCTGGATGCGGTCGATCTCCGCGAGCGAGGCCTCGACCAGTTCGTCCACCTTCGCCTCGATGACCTTCGAGCCCTCGAAGATGTCCTCGTACTCCAGCAGATCGCTCTCGTAGGCCAGCACCTGCTGGATGCGCAGCGACCACTGCTGGTCCCAGGGGCGGGGCAGGCCGAGCGCTTCGTTCCAGGCGGGGAGCTGCACGGCACGCGCGCGTGCGTCCTTGGAGAGGGTCACGGCCAGCATCTCCAGGACGATCCGCTGGACGTTGTTCTCCGGCTGTGCCTCCGTCAGGCCCAGTGAGTTGACCTGGACGCCGTAGCGGAAGCGGCGGTGCTTGGGGTTCTCGATGCCGTACCGCTCGCGCGTGACCTTGTCCCAGATGCGGCCGAAGGCGCGCATCTTGCACATCTCCTCGATGAAGCGGACGCCCGCGTTCACGAAGAAGGAGATCCGGCCGACGACATCGCCCATGCGCTCCTGGGGCACCTGCCCCGAGTCGCGCACGGCGTCGAGGACGGCGATCGCGGTGGACATCGCGTACGCGATCTCCTGGACCGGCGTGGCGCCCGCCTCCTGCAGGTGGTAGCTGCAGATGTTGATCGGGTTCCACTTCGGGATGTGGGAGACCGTGTACGCGATCATGTCCGTCGTCAGACGGAGGCTCGGCCCCGGCGGGAACACATGCGTGCCGCGGGACAGGTACTCCTTGACGATGTCGTTCTGGGTCGTGCCCTGGAGCTTGGTGATGTCCGCACCCTGCTCCTCGGCGACGACCTGGTAGAGCGCCAGCAGCCACATGGCCGTGGCGTTGATGGTCATCGAGGTGTTCATCTGCTCCAGGGGGATGTCCTGGAACAGCCGGCGCATGTCACCGACGTGGGCGATCGGCACGCCGACCCGGCCGACCTCGCCGCGGGCGAGGATGTGGTCGGAGTCGTAGCCGGTCTGTGTCGGCAGGTCGAACGCCACCGACAGACCTGTCTGGCCCTTGGCGAGGTTGCGCCGGTACAGCTCGTTGGACGCCTCGGCCGTGGAGTGACCGGCGTAGGTCCGCATGAGCCACGGACGGTCCTTCTGACGCTCTGTCATCCGGCAGCCCTCAGATGTTCCGGAAGCGGTTGATGGCGTCGATGTGCTGGGCGCGCTTCTCCTGGTCGCGCACGCCCAGGCCCTCCTCGGGGGCCATGCACAGCACGCCGACCTTGCCCTGGTGCAGGTTGCGGTGCACGTCGAAGGCGGCCTGGCCGGTGTCCTCCAGGGAGTACACCTTCGACAGGGTGGGGTGGATCTTGCCCTTCGCGATGAGCCGGTTGGCCTCCCAGGCCTCGCGGTAGTTGGCGAAGTGCGAGCCGATGATGCGCTTCAGCGACATCCACAGGTAGCGGTTGTCGTACTCGTGCATGTAACCCGAGGTCGAGGCGCAGGTGGTGATGGTGCCTCCCTTGCGGGTGACGAAGACGCTCGCGCCGAAGGTCTCGCGGCCGGGGTGCTCGAAGACGATGTCGATGTCCTCCCCGCCGGTGAGCTCGCGGATGCGCTTGCCGAAGCGCTTCCACTCCTTCGGGTCCTGGGTGTTCTCGTCCTTCCAGAACTTGTAGCCCTCGGCGTTGCGGTCGATGATCGCCTCGGCGCCCATCGCCCGGCAGATCTCGGCCTTCTGCGGCGAGGACACGACACAGATGGGGTTGGCGCCGCCGGCCAGCGCGAACTGCGTGGCGTAACTGCCCAGTCCGCCGCTCGCGCCCCAGATGAGCACGTTGTCGCCCTGCTTCATGCCGGCGCCGTTGCGGGAGACCAGCTGGCGGTAGGCGGTGGAGTTGACCAGGCCCGGGGCCGCGGCCTCCTCCCAGCTGAGGTGGTCCGGCTTGGGCATCAGCTGGTTGGACTTGACCAGCGCGATCTCGGCGAGGCCGCCGAAGTTCGTCTCGAAGCCCCAGATGCGCTGCTCGGGGTCGAGCATCGTGTCGTTGTGGCCGTCGCTGGACTCCAGCTCCACGGACAGGCAGTGCGCCACGACCTCGTCGCCGGGGTGCCAGGCGTTGACACCGGGGCCGGTGCGCAGGACGACGCCCGCGAGGTCGGAGCCGATGATGTGGTAGGGCAGGTCATGGCGCTTGGCCAGTTCGCTGGTGCGGCCGTAGCGCTCCAGGAAGCCGAACGTGGACAGCGGCTCGAAGATCGACGTCCACACCGAGTTGTAGTTGACCGACGAGGCCATGACGGCCACCAGCGCCTCGCCCGGGCCGAGCTCGGGCAGCGGCACCTCGTCCAGGTGGATCGACTTGCGGGGGTCCTTGTCGCGGGTGGCGAGCCCGGCGAACATCTCCGTCTCGTCCTTGTGCACGGTGATCGCGCGGTACGACTCGGGGAGCGGGAGGGCGGCGAAGTCCTCCGACGTGGAGTCGGGCGACTGGATCGCGGCCAGGATGTCCTTAACGGTCACGGTGTTGCCTCCGGCGGTGAGCGCCCTGAGGGAGGGGCGCCGATGGTTACGTCGGTGCTGCTGAGGGTCGGGGGTGTGCCGTCGGTTCGGCGGTGGTGCTGTTCGGCAGCGCTGGTGGCGCGGGAGGTTGCCTGTGACGCAGGCGTCCGGACGGGCAGGCGCTGGGCTTGCTGGGACGTCGCCCGGACCTCTTCAACGTATGACACCGCGTGTCACCTCGCAAGGCACTGAGTGCCAGAAGTTGCTCTCAGATGAAATCTTTACGTAACAAATGAGCGATGATCGATCGAACGGCCTCGTCAAGCGCCTGCAAAACCACCCCTGACATGCCAAAACGGCCACCCCGAGGGGTGGCCGTCATCACACGGGCGAAGGGGGCTCAGCGTTCCTTGAGGGCCTGCTCGATCGTCCGCATGACCTCGTCCAGCGGGGCGTCGGTACGGGCGACGGTCACCAGCACCTCGCCCTGCGCCGAGGCCGTGGCCGCGGCCGGCTGCGACTCCGTGGAGCGCCCGGCCCCGATTCCCGTGCCGAACGTCTTGCGCACGATCGCGAAGGCGTGGTCCAGCTGCGCCTCCACGTCACCCTGCCCGCCCGCCCGCAGCCAGCGCCGCAGGACGTGGTTGTGGGCGGTGACGACGGCGGACGCGGCGACCTCCGCGAGCAGCGGGTCGTCGTTGGCGTCGTCGGCGTGCGCGCGCTCGTCGAAGTGGCCGAGGAGATAGCGGGTGAACAGGCGCTCGTAGCGGGCCACCGACGCGATCTCCGCCTCGCGCAGCGTGGGCACCTCGCGCGTCAGCTTGTAGCGGGCGACCGAGATCTCCGGCCGGGCCGCGTACATCTTCATGACTTCCTTGATGCCGCGGCACACCGTGTCGAGCGGGTGCTCGTGCGCGGGCGCGGCGTTGAGCACCGCCTCGGCCCGGACCAGGGTGTCGTCGTGGTCGGGGAAGATCGCCTCTTCCTTGGAACGGAAGTGGCGGAAGAAGGTGCGGCGGGCGACCCCGGCCTGGGCCGCGATCTCGTCGACGGTGGTCGCCTCGTAGCCCTTGGTCGCGAACAGCTCCATCGCGGCGGCCGCCAGTTCCCGGCGCATCTTGAGCCGCTGTGCGGCGGCGCGAGAGCCTGCGGCGGTTTCCGGCGCGTCGGTCGTAGCCGGTGTACGTGAGGACTTGGCGGGCTGGGACATGCCCTGAACGTACTGCATGTGCGCAGCTCGCTGCGCATGGCCTGGTTCGTGGAACCGGTCCGGGCCGAGCAGGCCACCCCACTCCGCGCCGGACCGGAACCAGTCGCCGGGACCCTCAGCGCTTGGCATATTCGCGGAAGCCACGGCCGGTCTTGCGGCCGAGGCAGCCCGCGGCCACCAGGTGCTCCAGGAGCGGTGCCGGGGCGAGCCCCGGGTCGCGGAACTCGCGGTGCAGGACCTTCTCGATGGCGAGCGAGACGTCGAGCCCGACGACGTCCAGCAGCTCGAACGGGCCCATCGGATAGCCGCCGCCCAGCTTCATCGCCGCGTCGATGTCGTCGAGCGACGCGTAGTGCTCCTGCACCATCTTGATCGCGTTGTTCAGGTACGGGAAGAGCAGCGCGTTCACGATGAAGCCCGCACGGTCGCCGCAGTCGACCGCGTGCTTCCTGATCCGGCCGCAGACCTCGCGGACCGTCGCGTGGACGTCGTCGGCCGTCAGCACCGTACGGACGACCTCGACCAGCTTCATGGCCGGCGCCGGGTTGAAGAAGTGCATGCCGATCACGTCCTGCGGGCGCGAGGTGGCCCGGGCACAGGCCACGACCGGCAGGGACGAGGTGGTGGTGGCCAGGACCGCGCCCGGCTTGCAGACCTTGTCCAGTGCGGCGAACAGCTGCCGCTTGACCTCCAGGTCCTCGGCGACCGCCTCCACGGCCAGGTCGACGCCGGCGAAGTCGTCGTAGGTGCCGGTCGGCGTGATGAGGTCCAGGGTCTGCGCGGCGGCCTCGGCGGTCATCCGGCCCTTGTCGACCGAGCGGGACAGGGACTTGCCGATGCGGGCCTTCGCGGCCTGGGCCTTCTCCTGGCTGCGGGCGGCGAGGACCACCTCGTACCCGGCCTTGGCGAACACCTCGGCGATACCGGAGGCCATGGTCCCCGAGCCCGCGACACCCACCGAGCGGACCTCCCGGCCCGGGACCAGGTTCCCGCCCTCCAGCGGGGTCAGAGCGTCCCGCACGACGGTGCCGCTGCCCGGCGCCTCGTACGTGTAGAACCCGCGTCCCGCCTTGCGGCCGGTCAGGCCCGCCTCGCTCAGCTGCTTGAGGATCGGCGCCGGGGCGTGCAGCCGGTCGCGGGACGCGGCGTACATCGCATCCAGAACGGTGCGCGCGGTGTCGACGCCGATCAGGTCGAGCAGCGCCAGCGGGCCCATCGGCAGGCCGCAGCCCAGCCGCATCGCGGCGTCGATGTCCTCACGGGAGGCGTACTTCGCCTCGTACATCGCGGCGGCCTGGTTGAGGTAGCCGAACAGCAGGCCGTCAGCGACGAACCCGGGGCGGTCGCCCACCGCGACGGGCTCCTTGCCCAGGTCGAGGGCTAGATCGGTGACCGCCGTGACGGCGGCCGGCGCGGTCAGCACCGAGGAGACGACCTCGACCAGCCGCATCGCCGGGGCCGGGTTGAAGAAGTGCAGGCCCAGCACCCGCTCCGGACGGGCCGAGTCGGCGGCGAGCCGCGTGACGGACAGGGCGTTGGTGCCGGTCGCCATGATCGTCTCGGGGCGCACGATCCCGTCCAGTTCCCGGAAGATCTGGTGCTTGACCTCGTACGACTCCGGCGCCACCTCGATGACCAGGTCGGCGTCGGACGCGGCCCGCAGGTCGGTGGAGGTACGGACGCGGCCCAGGATCTCCGCGCGGTCCTGCTCGGTCAGCCGCCCGCGCTCGACGCCGCGGGCGGTGGAGGACTCCAGGGCGGCGACGCACTTCGCGGCCTGGGCCTCGCTGATGTCGATGCCGACGACCTCGCGGCCGGCCTTGGCGAGGACCTCGGCGATGCCGGTGCCCATCGTGCCGAGGCCGACGACTGCGATGGTGCGCAGCGGGGACAGGGACGGGTCGGAAAGGGGAGTGGCCATCGCGGGACTCCAGGAATGAGGGTGACGACGGGGAACGCGTCCCGGGTTCGCCGAATACGGCCCGGCAGGAGCCGGGTCTCGGGCGCACCGGGTGCGTGAGAAGTGCGGGTGCTGGCCGGGCTGCTGAGCGCACACGCCCGGTGCCGTCTCCGCGGGCGTGCACACGCCCGGGGCGAGCGGCTGTTCCGACCGGCCCTGTCCCGGGGCCGAGTCGTACTGCGGTACCTGAGGCACCGAACCGACTGCTCTCGCGGTGGCCGCGTCACCAGACCGCCGCGAGGAGATACGAGTGGGTAACTCGCTCGTCTGAGCTTAACTGGCGGGTAACGAGCGCGCCAGCCCTCGTGTTTGTGATGTACGTCCCGCGCAGCTCGCGGCGCCCCTAATCTCTCAGTCATGGACGAAGAGTTGCGATCACTCACGGAGCGCTTACGGCAGGAGTCGGGGGCGTCGCCCGCCTTCGAGCGGCTCGTGGCGACCGACGACCTCGACGCCCTGGCCGCGGTGCTGACCGAACCCGGGCAGCCCCTGTGGGCGAGGGAGCTGGCCGCCTTCCGGCTCGGACTCGCCGAGGACCGGCGCGCCTTCGAGTCCCTGGTACTGCTGCTCAACCACCGCGATCCGCCGCGCTGCGCCTCCGCCGCCTACGCCCTCGCCCGCCTCGGCGACCCGCGCACAGCCCGCGCGGCCGCCGCCCTCGCCACCAACGAACTGCGGGTCGCCTACGCCCTGCACCCGGTCCGGCTCCTGGTCGACCTGCGCGCCCCGGAGGCCGTGCCCGCCCTGATCACCACCCTGCAGCGACGGCTGCGTCCGCACGACCCGTACCGCCGGGTGGCCCTCGCCTGCGTGGACGGGCTCGGCACGCTGGGCGACGCCCGGGCCAGACCCGTACTGAACGAGGCCCTCGCGCATCCGGTGCTGGCGGAGGCGGCGGTGCGGGCGCTGGGGCGGATTCCGAAACAGAGGTGAGATCAGCGGGGGAGTGCGCGCGCGTACCGCACCTCCGGGATCACGGCACCGTCCACCTCGAAGGGTTCCTCGGCGCCGTCCGCCTGGAAGCCGGCCCGTTCGTAGAAGCGGCGGGCCCGGCCGTTCTCCTTGAGAACCCACAGGAGCAGACGGCTGTGGCCCGCGGCCGCGCAGCGCACGACGGACTCCGCGAGGAGGGCCTGCCCCGCGCCGCGTCCCACGTGCCCGGGGTGGACGCAGATGGCATACAACTCGGCGTCGCAGGTGCGGAGTTCACCGTCCCGGTACGGCCCGTGGCAGGCCCAGCCCACGACCTCGCCGCCGGTGTCCTCGGCGACCAGGTTCACCACGCTCCCGTCGGCCTGCGCCAGATGCGCGCGACGACGCTCGGCGTCCTCCACGACGCTGAGCCCGTCCAGGTACGACTGCGGTATCAGTCCCCGGTACGCGCTCTGCCAGAGCCCGGACGCGGATCTCCGCGACGCGGTCGCAGTCGGCGAGCGTCATCTCCCGTGTCCGGGGTGACCGAGGCGTCACCGGCCACGTCGAGGTCGAGGAACGTCACACCGCCGAGCGGGGCGACGCGTGAGGTGTCGCGGCTTGTGCCGATCACCCCGAAACCAGCTGCGACCACCGATCGGTTTCAGCACGCAAGGGCAAGCGCCGATCCGGGTGGCTTGCCGGCCTTGCGTCAGCGCATGCCTGCCGCGTCGAGCAGGGTGTTCACCGTGGGTGCGACGAGTCCCGTCAGCTTGTCGGCTCCGATCCCCGCACGGGCACTGGCGCCGTCGAAGACCAGGCTGAGCTGCCGGGCCAGCAGGTCGGGGTCGCTCGCCCCGCCTTGTTCGGCCTCGGTGCGGAAGAACTCCGTCAGGCTCGCCTTGATCCGGTGGGCCACCCGGCTCGCGGGGTGGCTCTGGTCCTTCAGCTCGATCTGAACGGCCAGGTACGGGCAGCCCCGGAACTCGGGCGCGCCCGACTGTGACTCGACCTGATCGAAGACGTGCAGGATCCGCTCGCGGGGTGACCGGCCGTCGTCCGCCGGCGGCAGGAGGGTCGCCACGAAGGCGGAGGCGCGCTCCTCCAGGCTGACCGCCAGCAGTTCGTCCTTGCTCTCGAACAGCTGGTACAGGGAGCGCTTCGACACCCCCGCCGCCTTGCACAGCGCCTCGACGCCGATACCGACACCGTCCCGGTAGGTGAGCGTGGCCGCCGCCTCCAGTAGCCGCTCTCTGGTGCTTGGCTTCGCTTCGGTGGTCATACCGGGAGATTAACCCGATGTGGAGGAAATGAAAACCGATCGGTTTCAGAGTGTGCCGTCGAAAGACCGGCGTGACCACTCAGGAGGCTGCGGGGCGTTTGGCCGGGGGCTGCCAGCCGCCGGTGACTTCCTTGACCGGCTTTGTGCGGGAAGCGGCGCTGGGCGTACTCCTGTGCGTGCGAGCCCGGCAGGACGTACAGGGTCTCCTTCTTGTCCTGGAGCGGTCGCAGCACGGTGTCGGATGGCGCCGACCGGGCAGGCGGCGACGCACAGCTTGCAGTCGATGCAGGGGGTGTAGTCCAGCGCCTGCCCGTACTCGCTCACTTCGGCGTCCACCAGGACGGTGGCCAGCAGTATGAAGTTGCCGAACTTCGGGTGGATGACGTTGCGGTGCAGGCCCATCACGCCGAGCCCCGCGGCCACCGCGACCGTCTTGTGCGCCACCACCCAGATCCGCTCGCCGGGAAGGTGGTCCATCTCCTGGGGGGACCCGACCGACGGATTGAGCGCGCGGTAGCCGGCGTCCTGCAGTGCCTGGGTGACGCTGCGGGCGGCGTGGTTGGCCTGCTCGTCGGTCTGGTGGAACTCCTGGTTGGCCACGCTGCGGGCGGGGGAGCGGCAGTTGTCGCGGTTCATCCGGACCGCGCGGACTGTACGTGCTCGCGCTCGCCGGTCAGGTCGGGGTGGTCCAGGCTGACCGCGGCCGCGTCGTCCGCACCGGCCGCCAGGCACCGTTCGCGCAGCCAGGCCGCGTCGATCACCGCCGGCGGGCTCGCGACGTCACCCGCCGCACGCCGGGCGAGCACGGCCTGCACGGACGGATGGCCGGCCAGTTTCGCCGGAAGCCTGAGATCCGACTCTCCCTCGGCGCCGCGCGCGGTAGCCATCCAACACTCCAGACCTCGTCCCGGCTCGCCCGGAAGGCGAGAAACCGATCGGTGTCAACCTCACCGTAAACCGATCGGTTTCTCGCGCGCAAGGCCGTCGGCATCGACGAGCGTGCGCGGACAGCTGACCTCTGGCGCCCGTACGCCCTCCCGCCGGTGACGCGATCGAACTCGCGCTCTCAGCCGCGGAAGCCGAGCAAGCGGTGCAGTGTCGAGCCGCGGGCGGACATCGACGCCGCCTTCGACGTCAGCGGCTTGGGGTCCGGCAGGGCGTCGCACACCGCATCCCGTGTGCCGACGCCGCGCGGCACGGTGCCGTCGGACAGGTAGGTCGCCAGGTACTTGTCCAGGCAGGCGTTCCCGCTCAGCGTGATGCCGTGGTTGCCGCCGCCCTGCTCGACCACCAGGCTGGAGCGCGCGAGCAGCTCGTGGACGGTGACGCCGCCCTCGTACGGAGTGGCGGCGTCGTTCGTCGCCTGGAACAGCAGTGCCGGCGGCAGCTTGCCGTTGGCGATGCTCATCGGCTGTGCCGAGTCGGTCGGCCAGAACGCGCACGGCGCGTTGTACCAGGCGTTGTTCCAGGTCATGAACGGCGCCTTCTCGTACGCCGCCCAGTTGTCCTTGCGCCACTGGTGCCAGTCGCGCGGCCAGAAGGCGTCCCGGCACTGCACCGAGGTGTAGATGCTGTAGCTGTTGTCGTCGGCGGCGTCGACCGCGCCGAAGTGCTTGTACACCTCGACCAGCGGGCCGGTGTTCTTGTGGTTCACGTACGCCGCGAACGCCTCCGCCAGGTAGGGCCAGTAGCCGTTGTAGTAGCTGCCCGGGACGAAGGTGTCCTCCAGCTCCGAGGCACCCACCTTGCCGCCCGCCGGATTCCTGGCGAGGGCCGCCCGCATCGCGTACCAGGCGGCTTCGATCTTCTCCGGGTCGGTGCCGAGCCTGTATCGCGCGTCGTACTTGGCGACCCAGGCCATGAAGGCGCGGTGGCGGTCGTTGAAGGCGTGGTCCTGGTTGAGGTTGGCGGCGTACCACACGTCGGTGGGGTCGGCGATCGAGTCCAGGACCAGGCGCCGGACCCGTTGCGGGTACAGCTTGGCGTAGACCGAGCCCAGGTAGGTGCCGTACGAGTAGCCGAAGTAGTTGATCTTCCTCGCGCCCAGTGCCTGCCGGATCGCATCGATGTCGTGCGCGGCGCTGACCGTGTTGATGTGCGGCAGCAGATGCCCGTACTTCTTGGTGCAGGCGGCGGCGAAGGACTTGGCGCGGGCGAGGTTGGCCCGCTCGGCCTCGGGCGTGGCCGGGACGGAGTCCGGGCGCACGGGGCCGAAGTGGCCCGGCTTGCAGTCGAGGGCGGGCTTGCTCGCGCCCACTCCGCGCGGGTCGAAGCCGATGATGTCGTACTGGGCCGCGACCTCCTTGGGCAGCGAGGTCGCGACGAACCCGGCGAGCGTCAGACCGTCGCCGCCGGGACCGCCGGGGTTGACCAGCAGCGGGCCCTGGAACTTCGCGGCGGTGTGCGGGACGCGGGACAGCGCGAGGGTGATCTGCCGACCGTGCGGGTTCGCGTGGTCGAGCGGCACCTTGACGGACGCGCACTGGAGCATCGGATAGTCGGTGGTGCCGCACTTCTTCCAGCTGGGTTTCACAGCGCGAAAGGTTTCTTCGGAGTGCGGTGCGCTCGCCTCGGCGGGCACGGCC
>KE354043.1 GCA_000415505.1 Streptomyces afghaniensis 772 | reverse complement strand
GACTGCGCTCTCCTCTCCCACCGCGGTCGTCGAGGCCCGAACTCCCTCCCTGCTCCGCGCCCAGGGACCCGCCACTGCCGAGCTCCCCCTGCCCGTCCACGTCCTCGACCGCGTCACGGCCGAGGGCGTGACGGCCACCCGGCTGGCCGGGTGGCGCTTCCTGATCCGCTGCGGCGACCGTGCGGTGGCCGCGGCGGAGACCATGCTGACTCCCGACGGCTGGGCCTTCTCCCGCTTCTTCGAGGGCCCGTACATCGCCTCCACCGAGCGCGCCCTGCGCCAGGCCGAGACGATGCCGCAGCCGTACCAGCCCCGCCTGCTGTCCGTGCCCGGCCTGTACATGCTGACGCTCTGGCTGCACGAGGACTGCACCGCCGACGGTGCCACCGGCCACCCCGCCGCCACCGACCTGCTCGTCCCACTGGCCCCCGCCCCTCCCGGCATCGCGGCCCATCGCCCGCACCGCGTCGCCGAACTGCTCCCGGTGCTGACCCACCGGGTGACTCCCACGCGGCTGCTCGGCTCACCCGCCTGAAGCGCCGCGCCCCGAAGCTCTCCGCGCCCCGTCGCCGAATTCCGGCGACGGGGTCGCGCTTTTTCGTTCCGTCACCCTTATTCGCTCGTACGAGCACTCAATAGCTCGTACGAGCCGAAATGGATCACCTGTCCGACCGGACTAGCCCTATTCGGCCACTACGAACCATCCGAAGTGACAGCCCAGTTGGGATGAACCGTCCGCGCGGGTGATGCGTCATGAACCTGTGAGAAGCGGTGCCGCGAAATCCCTGCGGATCGACGCCCGTGGGGCAACACTGGGTTCCGACGACTTATCACAACGGGGGGCGGCCATGAGCGACACTTCTAGCCGCGGAACAGATACGACAGCCGACTCAGCGATCCCATCCACCACGACACAGCGAGAGATCCCACCCATGTGCCAGCACCAGACTCCGTGCCCGTCAGCCGAATCCGCCGACCGGGAATCCGCCCGCCTCGTGGCGCACCACCCGGAGCAGGGTTGGAGCCTGCTGTGCAACGGCGTGCTGCTCTTCGAGGACACCGGCGAGCTCCTGCCGGACGGCCGGGTCATCGCCCCGCACCGTCCGCTGGCCTCCAGCCAGGTCATGACGGCCGCCTGAGGCCGCCGGGCGGCGTGACCTCCCGCCCGCAGACATGAGGGGCCGGCCGCAGGACACTCTGCGAACCGGCCCCGACGCATGTCCGGGTACCGTCACTCCCCGTCACAGCCACCAACGGGAGGGTACGCCTTCCCACGGATGCCCGTTTTCCGGAAGACTCCTGGAAGTTTCGGGGCCGCCCGTCGACGGAGGTGAGGCAAGTGGCAGCACATGAGGCCGGAGCCGGGGGAAAGGTCACGATCACGGAGATCGCCCGGCAGGCCGGCGTGTCCGTGCCGACCGTGTCCCGCGTCGTCAACGGCCGGTCCGATGTGTCGCCGCAGACCCGGGCCCGCGTCGAGGACCTGCTGCTTCGGCACGGCTACCGCAAGCGCCCCGCGGCCCCGGGCAACCGTGCCGGCCTGCTCGACCTGGTCTTCAACAACCTCGACAGCCCCTGGGCCGTGGAGATCATCCGCGGGGTCGAGGAGGTCGCGCACGGGGCCGGGGTCGGCACGGTGGTGTCGGCCATCCACGGGCGTTCGGGCGACGCCCGCGAGTGGATGCGCAACCTCCGGGCGCGGGCCTCGGACGGCGTCATCCTCGTCACCTCGGCCCTGGAGCCGACACTCCACGAGGAGCTGCGCATTCTCGGCGTCCCGCTGGTCGTCGTCGACCCGGCGGGCTCGCCCGCCCTGGACGCTCCCACCATCGGTGCCGCCAACTGGTCGGGCGGCATGGCGGCCACCGAGCACCTGCTGTCCCTGGGCCACCGCCGGATCGGCCTGATCGCGGGGCCGCCGCGGCTGCTGTGCTCGCGGGCCCGGCTGGACGGCTACCGCGCGGCTCTGGAAGGCGCCGGCATCGCGATGGACGAGTCCCTCGTCGTCCCCGGCGACTTCCGCCCCGAGTCCGGCTTCGCCGCCTGCGACGCCCTGCTCCGCCTGCCCGAGCCGCCGACCGCCGTGTTCGCGGCCAGCGACCAGATGGCCCTCGGCGCGATCGAGGCACTGCGCCGACGCGGGCTGCGGGTGCCGCAGGACATGAGCGTGGTCGGTTTCGACGACCTTCCGGAAGTCCGCTGGTCGGCTCCGCCCCTGACCACCGTCCGCCAGCCGCTGGCCGACATGGGGAAACTGGCCGTCCGCACGGTGCTCCAACTCACCCGCGACGAACAGCCCGGCTCACCGCGGGTGGAACTGGGCACGGACCTGGTGATCCGGGCCAGCACGGCGCCTCCGGCGGGGCGGACCTGACGAGATCGCCCGCCAGTGCAGAAGCCGCCAGGACGCAGCGGAACCAGCCCAAAAACGCGGCCGAATCAGCGAAGCACGGCCAGACCGGACCACCCCCTCACCCCGCCGACAGGGCCCACCACGGCCACCCCTCACGCCGCCGACGCAGCCGCGGGCAGGGCCGGCCGGGCCCGGCACTCCCCCGGCGCCCGGCCGTCCTCGGCACCGCGCGTGCCTTCCCCCACTGGTCGGCGCCGCGAAGCCGCGGCCTTCCCGCCGGGCGTGGCCCGAGGCGGCCGCGCGGCCTGCTGCCGCGCGACCGCCGAAGCGGCGCGGTGTGACCCCAGCCAGGTCGACTCGCCCCGCACGGTCTGGATGGCGCCCCGCCCCCGCCCACGCACCGGGACGCCATCCACCCCCTGCCTCCCCCTACTTCCCTCCAAGCGCCTCACGGAGTGCGAAGTACGCCGGCTTGGGGGCCAGTTGCTCGTCCCACGGCAGGGCCGCGCCCTCGCCCGGGAAGAACGCCGGGATCCACGAGTACTTGTCCGTGTAGTCCCAGAGGGTGATGCCGACGCAGCGGCGCACCGCCAGGCAGGCCTCGGTCAGGTCCCGGTACCACTCGGCCTGCTGCGCCAGCTTCTCCTCGGTCGCGGGCAGCTGCATCCGTATGTCGACCTCGGTCAGCGCGGTGTCGAGGCCGAGCCGGGAGAAGCGGCGGAGGTTGTCCTCCAGGGTGCTGGGATAGCCGTACTGGAGAGCGAGGTGGGCCTGGAGGCCGATGCCGTGCAGCGGGACGCCCTTGGCCTTCAGTTCCTTGGCCAGCTTGTAGTACGCGTCGCTCTTCGGGCCGATCCCCTCGATGTTGTAGTCGTTGAGGTACAGCCTGACGCGCGGATCGGCCTGGTGCGCCCAGCGCAGCGCGTCGGCGATGTAACCGGGCCCGAGCGTCTTGTAGAAGACCGACTCGCGGTACGTACCGTCCTCGTTGAACGCCTCGTTGACGACGTCCCAGGCGAACACCTTGCCCCGGTAGTGCCGTACCTCGGTCTGGATGTGCTTCTTCAGCACGGCCCGAAGCTCGGGGGCCGTCCACTCCCTCCCCGTGAGCCACTCGGGCAGCTGGCTGTGCCAGACGAGGGTGTGGCCGCGCACCTTCTGCCGGTTGGCGCGGGCGAGGTTCACGATCTCGTCGCCCTGGGAGAAGTCGAACACGCCCTGCTGGGGCTCGGTCGCGTACCACTTCATGCCGTTGCCGGGGGTGATCTGGTCGAACTCGCTGCCGAGCAGGGCCGTGTAGGGCGCGTCGCCGAGCTCGGGATTGTCCGTCGCGCTGCCGAAGTAGCGGCCGTGCCGCTGGGCGAGGTCGGCGAGGGTCGGTTCCTTGCCGTGCCGCTCGTCCGCCTGCGCCGTCGGCCCGGTGGCGATGCCTCCGAGCATCAGCGCGGCGGCGAGCGCCCCGGCGAGTCTGAGCCGTGTAGCGGTCTTGCGCATGGTGCGACTCCTCACGATCGATGGGTCGGTGAGCCGTGCGTCCGCGGCGCGCGTCAGCCCTTCGTCGCGCCCGCGGTGAGGCCGCCGACGAGCTGACGCTCGGCGACCGAGTAGAAGGCGAGGGCGGGGACCATGGCCAGCACCAGATAGGCGAAGACCTTGGCGTACTCCGCGGAGTACTGCCCCTGGAACTGCTGCACGCCGATCGGCAGGGTCCACCACTGCGAGTCGGTGAACACCAGCAGCGGCAGGAAGAAGTTGTTCCAGCTGGTGACGACGGCCAGCACGGACACGGTGCCGAGCGCGGGCCGCGCCATGGGCAGCAGCACCCGCCAGAAGAAGCCGAACGAGCTGCACCCGTCGAGCGTCGCCGCCTCCTCCAGCTCGCCCGGGATCTGCCGGAAGAAGCCACGCAGGATGATGATGGTCATCGGCAACCCGAAGGCCGCCTGCGGGAGGATCACGCCGAGCGGGTTGTCCAGCAGGTCCAGGGAGCGCAGCAGCAGGAACAACGGCAGGGCCGCCACCGCGAAGGGGAACATCAGCCCCATCGTGAACAGCGTGAACAGCACCTCCCGGCCCCGGAAGGCGAACCGCGCGAAGGAGAAGGCCGACAGCGCGGAGACCGCGACGACCAGGACGGTCGTGCCCACCGCGATGAGCGTGCTGTTGCCGATCAGCCGCCAGAAGTCCCCCGAGCCGAGGATCTGGGTGTAGTTGGAGGTCACCCACGACTCGGGCAGACCGACCGGGTTGCGGGAGAGCTCGTCGGTGGTCTTGAAGCCGGAGAGCGCGGCGTACAGCAGCGGGACGGCCATGACCGCGCCGACCAGGACCAGGACGAGGTGCAGAGGAAGGTTCCTGCCCCTGCGGGATGTCCGACTGTGCGTCACTTTCCGTCTCCCCGCATGGTGGTCGTGGCCCCTTCCAGGTCGCGCCGGAGCACGAACCGCTGGTAGGCGAGGGCGAAGACGAGACTGATGCCGAACATGACCACGCTGATCGCGCTGGCGTAGCCGACCTGGTAGCGCTTGAACCCGTACTGGAACATGGTCACGGCCATGGTTTCGGAGTGGTGGTCCGGTCCGCCCGCGGTGGTCACCCACACCAGATCGAAGAGCTGGATGGCCCCGATGACCGACAGGAAGACGCTGATGCGCAGGGTGGGCGCGAGCAGCGGCAGCGTCACGTTGCGGAAGCGCTGCCAGGGGCCGGCTCCGTCGATGAGCGCCGCCTCGGTCAGCTCCCTGGGGACGGCCTGGAGCCCGGCCAGGTACAGCATCATGTGGAAGCCGAAGTACTTCCAGGTCATGACCAGGAACAGGGTCGCCATGACGGTGGACGGATCGGCGAACCACTCCCCGCCCAGCCCGTCAAGGCCGACCTTGCCGAGGACCTGGTCGGCGAAGCCGTCGTCCGGGGCGAAGATCATGCCGAAGAGGATTCCGGTGATCGCCTCGGACAGGACGTACGGGGCGAAGAACAGCATCCGGTACACCGCCCGGCCGCGCATGCGCTGGTTGAGCAGGACAGCCATGGCGAGCGCGAACGGCAGTTGGACGACGAGCGACAGCACCACCAGCAGCAGGCAGCGCCACAGGTCGCCCAGGAAGACGTCGTCCTGGAAGAGCCGGGTGAAGTTCTCGCCGCCGATGTATTCGGTGGGCATGCCGAAGCCGCCCCAGCGGAAGAACGCGGCGTACAGCGCGAACAGCATCGGCAGCAGGACGAGCCCCATGAACAGGACCAGGGCGGGCAGTTGGAAGCCGGCCGCGGTGAGCCAGTTCAGTGCCCGCCGCCGGGCCCGGCTCCGGGACCGGTCCGTGGCCGGGGGCGGGAGGCCGGCGTCGCGGCCGGTCCGTTTGTCCGGCAGGAACGTGGAGGTCATCGCCGGTTACTGCTCTTCCTTCGCGGTCTTCGTGATCGACTGCGCGACCTGCTCGGGCGACCGGGAACCGGCGATGAGCGCGGCGACGCTGTCGTTGACCTCCTGGCCGACGGCGGGCGCGTACGCCTGGTCGAGGTAGAGCTGGAAGCCGGTGGCCTTCTTCAACTGCTCCTGTACGGCCTTGATGTTGGGGTCGGCGATGGCGCTCTCGGCCGCCGGGACGACGGGCAGGGTGCCGGTCTTCTTGACCAGTTCCAGGTCGGTGGCCTCGGACGCGAAGAACTTCAGGAAGTCGACGGCCTCCTGCGGGGCGCCCCGGCGCAGGGCGTGCCCGCCGCCGCCGCCGAAGACCTCGGTGATGGCGCCCTTGCCGCCCTCGACCGCGGGGAACGGGAAGAACCCGAGGTCCTTGCCGAGGCCCTTGCCCGCGTCGGCCTGCACCACGGGCGCCCACTGGCCCATGAGTTCCATGGCCGCCTTGCCGTTGCCGACGGCGGCGGCCTGGCCGGTGGGGCTGGAGTAGGCGGCGCCGAGGAAGCCCTTCTGGAACGGCTGGAGGGCGACGAGTTCCTCGAGGTGCCGCCCCGCCTCGACGAAGGGGGCGCCGGTGAAGTCCTTGTCGTCGTAGGCCTTCTGCAGCGCCTCGGCGCCGGCGGTGCGCATCGCCAGGTAGGCCCAGTAGTACATGCCGGGCCACTTCTCCTTGCCGGCCAGGGCGAGGGGAGTGATGGTCTCGGCCTTCAGCTTGCGCACGGCGTCGAGGAAGCCGCTCCAGGTGGTCGGGGGCTCGGCGATGCCGGCCTGGTCGAAGAGCGCCTTGTTGTACCAGAAGCCGATCATGCCGATGTCGAACGGGATGCCGTAGACCCTGTCGTCGATCAGGTACGGCTCCTTGGCGACCGGGAGCAGGGCGTCGCCCCAGGGCTTGGTCCGGTCCGTGAGGTCCTCGACGAGTCCGGCGTCGACCTGCTGCTTGAGCACGCCGCCGCCCCAGGTGTGGAAGATGTCGGGGAGCTTCCCGGAGGAGGTCAGGGCCGTCATCTTCGACTTGTAGGCGTCGTTCTCCAGCTGGACGATCTTCACCTTGACCTTGGGGTTCTGCGCCTCGAACTTCCGGGCGAGCGCGGCCCAGACGGTCTTGGCCGGCTCGGTGGTGGAGATGTTCCACCACTCGATCGTGGTCGTCCCCGACGACCCTCCGCCCGAGTCCCCGCCGCATGCGCTCAGTGTCGTCATTCCGAGACCGGCCGCGGCGGAGGCCGCCAGGAAGCCGCGGCGGGACAGTGCCGGGTCGCCCATCATGCGCTCCTTGGGTACGGGACGGCGCTCCCGCGTCCGTCCACTGGATCGAAAGTTTCGGAAGAGATCCAGAAAGCTTCGTTGTTGCCGCACCCTAGAGACAGGCGCCAAACACTGGCAACCCCTTGTGCACGGTGAATCTCCCGCCGACGCACGGGTCTTGACTGGCAACAGCCTCTTCAGCACCGCCAGCCCCTTCGACGAGAGTCGGCGAGGGATGCGAATGTTTCGGCTGACCTGGCGAACGTTACGGAGATGCACTGTAGGTGTCACCGCCTCCTGCGACAAGAAGGCCCGTGCCCTACGACCCACGCGGTCGCGATCACGGAGGGTGTCCAAGTCTCGGCGGGCGAACACCCCTCGCCCGCAGGCGAGGCTGTGCGGCTCGATCGGCGGCCCAACGGGCCCTCAGCACGCGTTTTGACGCCCCACGCCTCCCAGCCGCCGCCCCCGCCGCCAGTCTTAACGGAAGCTTGACGCGCTCAGTGACCTCATCCACAGGCCATCACGTCACGCTCCGCTTACGCTGAACCGGCCGTCCAGTGATGGCCGGAACCACGCTGAACCGCACATCGGGAGCACGTCGATGGCCACCACTGAGCACTCGCCACCGAGCCGTACGGAGCCCGCTCCACCCAGTCGCCTGCGCGCCTGGATGCTTCAGGGCCTGTCCGACATGGGCAAGGGCGGCGGTCACACCGGCCCCCATGCCGAACCGGAGCCCCCGCACCAGGGCCAGCGCTGGTGGCGGGTGATGTGCCTGACCGGCGTCGACTACTTCTCCACACTCGGCTACCAGCCGGGCATCGCGGCTCTCGCCGCCGGGCTGCTGTCGCCGGTCGCGACGATCGTGCTGGTGATCGTCACCCTGGCGGGCGCCCTGCCGGTCTACCGCCGGGTGGCCGAGGAGAGCCCGCACGGTGAGGGCTCGATCGCGATGCTGGAGCGGCTGCTCTCCTTCTGGCAGGGCAAGCTGTTCGTACTGACCCTGCTGGGCTTCGCCGCCACCGACTTCCTGATCACCATCACCCTGTCGGCCGCCGACGCCTCCACCCACCTCGTGGAGAACCCGCATCTGACCGGCGTCCTGCACGACAAGCAGATGCTGATCACGCTCGTCCTCGTGGCGCTGCTCGGCGCCGTGTTCCTCAAGGGCTTCCTGGAGGCGATCGGCGTCGCGGTCGCCCTGGTGGGCGCCTACCTCGCGCTCAACGTGGTCGTGGTGGTCGTCGGCCTCTACCACGTGGTCACCGCGGGCCATGTGGTCACCGACTGGGCCGGCGCCCTCACCACTCAACACGGCAATGTCTTCGTCATGATCGGTGTGGCGCTGCTCGTCTTCCCGAAGCTGGCGCTCGGCCTCTCCGGGTTCGAGACCGGCGTGGCCGTGATGCCGCACGTCAAGGGCGACCCGGCCGACACGGAGGAACGGCCGGCCGGCCGCATCCGCGACACGAAGAAGCTGCTCACCACGGCCGCCCTCGTCATGAGCGGCTTCCTGATCACCACCAGTTTCATCACCACCCTCCTCATCCCCGAGAAGGAGTTCGAGGCGGGCGGCCAGGCCAACGGGCGCGCGCTGGCCTATCTGGCTCACGACTACCTGGGCAACACCTTCGGCACCGTCTACGACGCCTCGACGATCGCCATCCTGTGGTTCGCGGGCGCCTCCGCGATGGCCGGCCTGCTCAATCTGATGCCGCGCTACCTGCCCCGCTACGGCATGGCCCCGCACTGGGCCAGGGCCGTGCGCCCCATGGTCATCGTCTTCACCCTGATCGCGTTCTTGGTCACCTGGATCTTCGACGCCGACGTCAACGCGCAGGGCGGCGCCTACGCCACCGGTGTGCTGGTCCTGATCAGCTCCGCCGCGATCGCGGTGACCATCGCCGCCCGCAAGGCCCGGCAGCGGAACTGGATCATCGCCTTCGCGGTCATCTCCGCGGTGTTCCTCTACACGACCGTCGCGAACGTCATCGAGCGCCCGGACGGCGTCAAGATCGGCGCCTGTTTCATCGCCGGCATCATCCTGGTCTCCCTGCTGTCCCGGCTGGCCCGGTCGTTCGAGCTCCGCGTGACCAGCGTGACGCTGGACGACATGGCGGAGCGCTTCGTCCGGGACATGGCCAGCCGCCGGATACGGCTCATCGCCAACGAGCCCGATCGGCGCGACATCGCCGAGTACCGCGACAAGATCGAGCAGATCCGGCACGACAACGACGTACCCGGACAGGAGGACTTCGTCTTCGTCGAGGTGACGGTCACCGACCCGTCCGAGTTCGAGGCGGGCCTGACCGTGCGGGGCGAGGTGCTCCACAACCGCTACCGCGTCCTGACCCTGGAGTCCTCCTCCGTCCCCAACGCCCTGGCCGCGCTCCTGCTGTACGTCCGCGACACGACCGGCCGCACCCCGCACATCTACTTCGAGTGGACCGAAGGAGGGCCCTTCGCCAACCTGTTGCGGTTCTTCCTGTTCGGCCAGGGCGAGGTCGCCCCGGTGACCCGCGAGGTCCTGCGCGAAGCGGAACCGGACCGGAAGCGGCGGCCGAAGGTGCACGTGGGCTGAGTCAGCCCTTCGGTCTGCGCCGGCCGAAGCCCCTGCGGGGCGGACGCACCACGATCTGCCCGTAGTTGATCTCGCCGGTGATCCGCACGCGCAGCACGACCGGGGCATCGGCGGCCCCGCGCGCCTTGATCTGGGAGTAGTTCGTCACCAGCGCGCCGGTGTCCACGACGACCCCCGGCGGGGTCAGCAGTTTCAGGGCGCCGGCCCGCATGTCCAGGTCGATGTGCAGGGTGTCCTGGGTGATCACCGCGTCGGTGAAGTCGAGCGTCACCTCGCCCCACGCGGACCGGATCTCCAGCCGCCGCGGCACCACCCAGCCGTCACCGCGCCGGGTCGAGGACCCTTCCTGCTCGATCCGGACGACCTCCTGGGGCTCGACGCCGGTCCCGCCCGCCACCTCGGGCAGATCCGCGGTCAGCACGGCGAGCTCGCCCACCGTACGGGCGGACAGCGCGGCCTCCAGCCGCTCCTCGAGCTCTTCCAAGGTCAGCCGGCCGTCACCCGCGGCGACGCGCAGCACGTCCACGGTTCGGTCCCGGTCCGCATGCGAGGCCCTCACCTCGGGCGATCCACCGGTACGCGAGAGGTCCCCCGCCATCACATCTCCCCGCTCTCCCGGGCACGGCACCCGGCCCGCCCACTCGACGACTAACGCTATATCGCGTTATACCCAACGGCCAACCCCGCATCCGCCGTTCCCGCCCCGCGCCCCTATCGTGACCGGCATGCAGTCCTACACGATCGGCCAGGCAGCACGACTGCTCGGCGTGAGCCCGGACACCGCCCGCCGCTGGGCGGACGCGGGCCGTATCGCCACCCACCGCGACGAGGCCGGGCGGCGGCTCGTCGACGGGCGGGACCTGGCCGCGTTCTCCGTCGAACTCGCCAGGTCCGGCACCGCCGAGGAGGACACGCCGTACACGTCGGCCCGCAACGCTTCCCCGGCATCGTCACCGCGATCAAGCTCGGTGACGTCGCCGCCCAGGTGGAGATCCAGGCCGGCCCGCACCGCCTCGTCTCCCTGCTCACCCGCGAGGCCGTCGAGGAACTGGGCCTGGAGGTCGGCATGGAGGCGACGGCCCGCGTAAAGTCGACGAACGTCCATATCGACCGGACCTGAAGCCCGTAGGAACGCACATGCGCACCCAGCCGCCCACTCACCCTGGCTCATGCGAAGCCACAGCAGACTTCTGCCTCGCAGATGCGTCAGTATGATCGGCGTATCGGAGGAGCCCTGCGGCTCTTCCCCCCGCACACCGAGGGAGTGGCCCCGAGATGACCCGTTCCGCGCTCCGGACAGGCCGAATGCTCCAGGTCGCCGGTGCCTCCGCGGCCGCGCTGCTGACTCTGAGCGCCTGCTCCTCCGCCACGGGCTCGGACAAGGGCTCCTCCCCGGGGAAGCCCTCCGGCACGGTCACCGTCTTCGCAGCCGCCTCTCTGGAGGAGAGCTTCAAGACCCTGGGCAAGCGGTTCGAGAAGGAGCACCCGGGCACGAAGGTCACCTTCAACTTCGGCGGCAGCGACACCCTCGCCGCCAGCATCACCAGCGGCGCCCCGGCCGACGTCTTCGCCGCCGCCAGCACCAAGACCATGGCGACCGTGACGGACCAGCAGGACGCGGCGGGCACGCCGGCCACCTTCGTCCGCAACCGGCTGGAGATCGCCACGCCGCCTGGCAACCCCGACCGGATCTCTACCCTGAAGGACCTCACAAAGCCCGGCCTGAAGGTCGTCCTGTGCGACAAGACCGTGCCGTGCGGTGCCGCCGCCCGGAAGGCGCTGGACGCCGGCGGCCTGAAGCTCACTCCCGTCTCGTACGAGCAGGACGTCAAGAGTGCCCTGACCAAGGTCGAGCTGAAGGAGGCCGACGCCGCCGTCGTCTACCAGACCGATGTGCGGGCGGCGGGTGACAAGGTGGCGGGCGTGAACTTCCCCGAGTCGGCCCAGGCCGTCAACGACTATCCGATCGCCCTGCTCAAGAACGCCCCCAACCCCAAGGCGGCGAAGGCGTTCATCGCGCTGGTGAGGTCCGCGGAGGGTCACAAGGTGCTGTCCCGGGCCGGGTTCCTCAAGCCGTGACCGACACCCTGGCCAGCCGCCCCCGCCGTGATCGCCACCGCGGCCGGACCCGATCGGTGCCGATTCCCCTGCTGGTGCCCGCCCTGCTCGGCCTGGCGTTCCTGCTCCTGCCCCTGATCGCCCTGCTCGTACGGGCGCCCTGGCGCAGCCTCCCCGAGCAGCTGACGAGCGCCGAGGTGTGGGAGGCACTCCGGCTGTCGCTCGTCTGCGCCACGGCGGCGACGGGCCTGAGCCTGGTCGTCGGCGTCCCCCTGGCCTGGCTGCTGGCCCGCACGCGGTTCCCCGGCCGGGGTTTCGTGCGGGCCCTGGTGACACTGCCGTTGGTGCTGCCGCCGGTGGTGGGCGGTGTGGCCCTGCTGCTCGCCTTCGGGCGCAACGGCGTCATCGGGCAGTGGCTCGACTCCTGGTTCGGGATCACCCTGCCCTTCACCACGACGGGTGTCGTCCTCGCCGAGACGTTCGTGGCGATGCCGTTCCTCGTCATCAGCGTGGAGGGCACCCTGCGGGCCGCCGACCCGCGCTACGAGGAAGCGGCCACCACCCTGGGCGCCTCCCGCTTCACCGCGTTCCGCCGGGTCACTCTTCCGCTGATCGCGCCGGGCATCGCGGCCGGCGCCGTACTGGCCTGGGCCCGGGCCCTCGGCGAGTTCGGCGCGACGATCACCTTCGCGGGCAACTTCCCGGGTCGCACCCAGACCATGCCGCTGGCGGTCTACCTGGCCCTCCAGAACGACCCGGCGGCGGCGATCGCCCTCAGCCTGGTCCTGCTGGCGGTGTCCATCGCCGTACTGGCAGCGCTGCGAGACCGCTGGATGACGGCCTCCTGATCCCCTGGACGAACCCTCATGACCGACCTCGACGGCACCACGACCGGCGTCCGCACCGAAGGCCTCGACGCCCACCTCGTCGTCGACCGCGGCACCTTCCGCCTGGACGTCACACTCACCGCCGCCCCAGGGGACGTCGTCGCCCTGCTCGGCCCCAACGGCGCCGGCAAGACCACCGCCCTTCGCGCCCTCGCAGGGCTCACCCCTCTCACATCGGGTCATCTACGGCTGGACGGCACCCCGCTGGACGCCACGCCGCCCGAGTCCCGCCCGGTCGGCGTCGTCTTCCAGGACTACCTGCTCTTCCCGCATCTGACCGCCCTGGACAACGTCGCCTTCGGGCCGCGCTGCCGGGGCGCCGGCAAGGCCGAGGCCCGCGCCCAGGCGGCCGAGTGGCTGGACCGTATGGGCCTGGCCGACCACGCCGGCGCCAAGCCCCGCCGCCTGTCGGGAGGCCAGGCCCAGCGCGTGGCCGTGGCCCGGGCCCTGGCCACCCGGCCCCGGCTGCTGCTCCTGGACGAGCCCCTCGCCGCCCTCGACGCCCGCACCCGCCTGGAGGTGCGCGCCCAGCTCCGGCGACACCTCGCCGAGTTCGAGGCGGTGGCCGTCCTGGTCACGCACGACCCGCTGGACGCCATGGTGCTGGCCGACCGCCTGGTCGTGGTCGAGCACGGCCATGTCGTACAGGAGGGCACGCCCTCCCACATCGCCCGCCACCCCCGCACGGACTACATCGCCCGGCTCGTCGGCCTCAACCTCTACCAGGGGCGGGCCGAGGGCCACACCGTCCGGCTCGACTCGGGCCCGGCCATCACGACCACGGAAGAGCTCTCCGGCCCGGCCTTCGTGGCGTTCCCGCCCGGCGCGGTGACGCTGTACCGCGAACGCCCCACCGGCTCCAGCGCCCGCAACCTGTGGCGCTGCGAGGTCGCCGGCCTTGAGACGCACGGCGACCAGATCCGCGCGGACCTCACCGGCGAACTCCCCCTGACCGCCGACCTCACCACGGTCGCCGCGGCCGAACTCGACCTGCATCCCGGAGCCGCGGTCTGGGCGACGGTCAAGGCGACGCAGACGCACGCATACCCGGCATAAGGAATCCGGCGGGCTACCGTGCACCCATGAGTCTGAGCATCCGCAACCAGCTTCCCGGCACCGTCACCGCCGTCACGCCGGGCGAGGCGATGGCGACGGTCAGGGTCCGCCTCACCGGCGGCCAGGCCCTCACCGCGGCGATCACTCGCGAGGCGGCGGACGACCTCGGTCTCACGCCCGGCACCGCCGTGCGCGCCCTTGTGAAGTCGACGGAGGTCTCGCTGGCCACCGCCGGCGTCGAGGGCCTCTCCATCCGCAACCGGCTCCCGGGCACGGTCACGGGCATCGCCACCGGCGACGCGATGGCGTCCGTACGGGTCACCGTCGAGGGCGGCGAACTGACCGCCGCGATCACCAGGGACGCAGCGGACGACCTCGCCCTGTCGGCCGGGACCCCCGTCGTCGCCCTGATCAAGTCGACCGAGGTGTCCCTCGCCGCCGCCGAATGACGGGAGGGACCCCGCACCACGGAGCCCCTCCCACACGACCTGTCGGGCCGGTCAGTCCTCGTAGGCGTCCAGCGGCGGGCAGGAGCAGACCAGGTTCCGGTCACCGAAGGCCTGGTCGATGCGGCGCACCGGCGGCCAGTACTTGTCGGCGACCGAGACCCCGGCCGGGAAGACGGCCTCCTCACGGCTGTAGGCGTGCTCCCACTCCCCGGCGAGCGTCCCGG
This sequence comes from Streptomyces afghaniensis 772, assembly GCA_000415505.1. GTDB lineage: Bacteria > Actinomycetota > Actinomycetes > Streptomycetales > Streptomycetaceae > Streptomyces > Streptomyces afghaniensis. The sequence goes on along the minus strand of KE354043.1, from coordinate 1,972 downwards.
CGGTGTGCGGGGCGCCCCGCAGCGGGTTGTCGTCCGCGGGCCACTCGCCGGAGCCGACCTTCTCGATCTCCGCACGGATGGCGATCATCGCCTCGCAGAACCGGTCCAGCTCGGTCAGATCCTCCGACTCGGTCGGCTCGATCATCAGCGTCCCGGCCACCGGGAACGACATCGTCGGCGCGTGGAAGCCGTAGTCGATCAGCCGCTTGGCCACGTCGTCGACGCTCACGCCGGTCGCCTTGGTCAGCGGCCGCAGGTCGATGATGCACTCGTGCGCGACGAGCCCGCCGGGGCCGGTGTAGAGCACCGGGTAGTGCGGTTCCAGCCGCTTGGCGATGTAGTTGGCGCTGAGCACCGCGACCTGCGTGGCCCGCTTCAGCCCCTCCCCGCCCATGAGCCGGACGTAGGCCCAGGAGATCGGCAGGATGCCGGCGGAACCCCACGGCGCCGCGGAGATGGGACCGACCCCCGTCTCCGGGCCCGCCTCGGGCTGGAGCGGGTGGTTGGGCAGGTACGGCGCGAGGTGCTCCCGCACCGCCACCGGACCGACGCCGGGACCGCCGCCGCCGTGCGGGATGCAGAAGGTCTTGTGCAGGTTCAGGTGCGAGACGTCACCGCCGAAGTGCCCCGGCTTGGCGAGTCCCACGAGCGCGTTGAGGTTGGCCCCGTCGACGTAGACCTGCCCGCCCGCCTCGTGCACCTGGGCGCAGATCTCGGAGACGTGCTCCTCGAACACGCCGTGCGTGGACGGGTACGTGATCATCAGCACCGACAGCTCGTCGCGGTACTGCTCGATCTTGGCCCGCAGGTCCTCGACGTCGATCTCGCCGTCGTCGGCGGTCTTCACGACGACGACCTTCATGCCCGCCATCACCGCGCTCGCGGCGTTGGTCCCGTGCGCGGACGACGGGATCAGGCACACGGTGCGCTGCTCGTCCCCGTTGGCCCGGTGGTACCCGCGTACGGCGAGCAGACCGGCCAGCTCGCCCTGCGACCCGGCGTTCGGCTGGAGGGACACCTTGTCGTACCCGGTGACCTCGGCGAGACGGTCCTCCAGCTCACGGATGAGCGTGAGGTAGCCCCCGGCCTGCTCGGCGGGCGCGAAGGGGTGCATCTGCCCGAACTCGGGCCAGGTGACCGGCTCCATCTCCGTGGTCGCGTTGAGCTTCATGGTGCAGGAGCCCAGCGGGATCATGCCCCGGTCGAGCGCGTAGTCGCGGTCGGCCAGCCGGCGCAGGTAGCGCAGCATGGCCGTCTCGGAGCGGTGCTGGTGGAAGACGGGGTGCGTCAGGTACTCGTCGGTCCGCAGCAGAGCATTCGGAAGCCCGTCCTCGGTGGCCGCGTCCAGCGCCTCGACGACCCCCTCGACGCCGAATGCGGCCCACACGGCACGCAGCTGGGCCCGCGTGGTGGTCTCGTCGCAGGCGACGGATACGTGGTCGGCGTCGACGAGGTGCAGGTTGACCCCGTTCTCCCGCGCGGCGGCCACGGCGTCGGCGGCCCGGCCCTCGACGCGCACGGTCAGGGTGTCGAAGTAGGACCCGTGCACGACCTCGACCCCGCCGTTCGCGAGCCCGGCGGCGAGCACCGTGGCGTACCGGTGGGTGCGCCGCGCGATGCCCTTGAGGCCCTCCGGCCCGTGGTACACGGCGTACATGCCGGCCATGACGGCGAGCAGCACCTGGGCGGTGCAGATGTTGCTGGTGGCCTTCTCGCGGCGGATGTGCTGCTCACGCGTCTGGAGCGCCAGCCGGTACGCCTTGTTCCCGTCGGCGTCCACGGACACGCCGACGAGCCGCCCGGGCAGGCTGCGCGCCATCTTGTCCTTGACCGCCATGTAACCGGCGTGCGGACCGCCGAACCCCATCGGCACACCGAAGCGCTGGGTCGTCCTGACGGCGATGTCCGCGCCGAGCTCACCGGGCGACTTCAGCAGCGTCAGCGCGAGCACGATCGGCGGCGACGGTGCGAG
>KE354042.1 GCA_000415505.1 Streptomyces afghaniensis 772 | reverse complement strand
GCCAAGGCGATGATGGAAGCGGCGCTCAAGGACTGAACCCCGGCTGCCGATAAGCCGTCTGTAGAGACGAGACGGGCCGCCCCCTCCCCCCGGGGCGGCCCGTCATCGTTACTTCGCTCCCAGGAGCTGCTCGATCGGGTCGATCGCGAAGTACACGAGGAACAGCACCGAGGTCCCCCACAGCAGCCAGTGGACCTCCTTGGCCTTGCCGAGCACGGTCTTGATGACGACGTAGGCGAGGAAGCCGGCGCCGATGCCGTTGGTGATGGAGTAGGTGAACGGCATCACGGCGATGGTGAGGAACGCGGGGATGGCGATGTCGTAGCGGTCCCAGTCGATGTGCTTGACCTGGGTCATCATCAGGAAGCCGACGGCGACCAGGGCGGGTGCGGCCGCCTGGAGCGGGACGATGGTGAGCAGCGGGGTCAGGAACAGCGCGAGGCCGAACAGCGAGCCGGTGACGAGGTTGGAGAAGCCGGTACGCGAGCCCTCGCCGACGCCGGCCGCCGACTCGATGTAGGAGGTCGCCGAGGAGGCCGAGGCCGCGCCGCCCGCGACCGCCGCGGCACCGTCGATCAACAGCACCCTGCCGAGGTTCGGGACCTTGCCCTCCTCGTCGAGCAGGCCCGCCTCGGCGCTGATGCCGACGACCGTGCCCATGGTGTCGAAGAAGTCGGACAGGATCAGCGTGAAGATCAGCAGGACGACGGTGATGACCCCGACCCCGGGGGCGCTGAAGGCACCGAACACGTCGAAGTCGCCGATGAGGCCGAAGTCGGGGGCGTCGACGAGCTTGTCGGGCCAGGACGGTGTGGTCAGGCCCCAGCTCTTGATGTCGGCTATGGAGTTGATCACTATCGCCAGCGCCGTCATGGTGACGATGCTGATCAGGATGGCGCCCTTGACCTTGCGGGCGAGCAGGCCGATCGTCAGCAGGACGCCGAGGCAGAAGACGAGAATCGGCCACCCGGTGAGCGTGCCCGTGCCGCCCAGCTGAACCGGCACGGTGGTGTTCGCGGCGTCCGGGATGCGGCTGACGAAGCCGGCGTCGACGAAGCCGATGAAGGCGATGAACAGGCCGATGCCGACGCTGATCGCCTGCTTGAGCGGCTGGGGTATGGCGTGCATGACGGCCTCGCGCAGCCCGGTCACCACCAGCACGCAGATCAGCAGGCCTTCGAGGACGATCAGGCCCATCGCGTCGTCCCAGCTCATCAGCGGGGCGATCTGGAAGGCGACCACGGCGTTCAGGCCCAGTCCGGCGGCCAGCGCGAGGGGCAGATTGCCGCCCACGCCCATGATGATCGTCATGACCGCGGCCACCAGGGCGGTGGCGGTGGTGAGCTGGACGGCGTCCAGCTGGTGCCCGAACTTGTCCTTCGCGCTGCCCAGGATGATGGGATTCAGGACAAGGATGTAGGCCATCGTGAAGAACGTGGCGAAGCCGCCGCGTATCTCACGGCCGAAGGTGGATCCCCGCTCGGAGATCTTGAAGAACCGGTCGACGCTGTTCACCGCCGGTGGTGCGGCGTCGGACCGGTCGGCCACCTTCTGCGTTTCGGACATGGCGAGTGCTCCTTGATGCCTGGGTGATCGGTGTGCGGATGCTGGCTGGATTGTTCCCGCGTTGAACCACATTCAGGTTTTCTTCGTGTTACGGAATCAGAGTCCGGCCTGCCATACGCCGTTCGAAGCTCCGTACGAACCGTCCTGAGAACGCTGCTACGCTTCCCGATCTCGTCCGGACCTCCCCCGGATGATCACATGTCATCTACATGACACGCATAGGCACCCCGGCCCGGAGTGCCCGAAGCCGCTGCGAGGAGAGGTCGCCCGTGGGCACAGTCGTCGACGACGCCGCCTCCGTGGAGTTCCACGCCTTCTTCGAGCGTCACTACGCCGAACTGTCCCGCCTGGCCTACCTGCTGACGGGCGAGTCGGACACCGCCGACGATCTGGCGGCGGACGCGTTGCTGGCGCTGTGGCACCGCTGGGACCGGGTGCGCGCGGCCGACCATCCGGCGGCGTACGCGCGCGGCGTGGTCACCAACCTGGCCCGCACCCGGATCCGCAGCGCCGTGCGCGAGCGGCGGCGCATCGCCCTGTTCTGGTCGCAGCGCGAGGAGAACATCGAGAACCCGGACGTCGCGGGTGTCGTCGACGTCCAGGAGGCGCTGCGCAGACTGCCGTTCCGCAAGCGGGCCTGTGTCGTGCTGCGGCACGCCTTCGACCTCTCGGAGAAGGACACCGCGCTCGCCCTCGGTGTCTCGGTGGGTACGGTGAAGAGCCAGACCTCCAAGGGAATGGCCGAACTCCAGCGGTTGCTGGGCACACAGGGAGTGCCGCAGCGGATGCACGCGGCGGTGGGCGCTCCCCGTTGCTCGCCGGCCGTGGAAGGCTTGCGGGCGCGCACCGGTGAGGGCGGAGGAAGGGACCGATGACCATGCGGCGGGACGTGCACGAGGAGCTGCGCGCCCGGCTGCACGAGGCGGCCGGGACGCACCAGCCCGACCGGGAGCAGATCCTGGCCCGGGTCGAGCGCGGCATGGCCGGTCCGGCCGGTTCAGGCCACCGGGCGACGCGTCCGCCGGTGTTCGGATGGATGCGGGTGGCCGGCGCGACGGCCGCGGTGGCGGGTGTGCTGGCGGTGGGCGGTTACGCGGTCGCGTCCGCGGTGAAGGAGGAGACCGCCCCGCAGCAGCAGGGCGTGGCGACGTCGCCGACGCCCACGCCGTCGCCGGAGGCGACGAGCCGGGCCCCCGCGCCGCCGGTGGATCCCACCCCGTCCGCCCCGCCGGAGCGCCGCGAGTCCGCTCCGCCGCCCTCGCGGACGCCGAGCACCTCCGTCACCGGGCGGCCGCCCGCCGCCACGGAGGACGGGCCGCTGTGGTCGGACGGCTCGGTCGACCCGCACAGCAACGACTTCTGGGCGCAGAGCAACGTCACGATCAAGACACGCACGGAACTGACCGCGCTGACCGTGCGGTTGAGCGTCGCCCAGACCGGCGGGGTCTCCGACGCGGGCGCCTGGCGGTCGCTGCCCGAGCAGGACTTCACGCTCACGGTCGGCGAGCGGGACGGCTTCCTCGTCTACACCTGGACCCTGAAGGAGGGCCGTAAGGTCCCGGCGGGCGAGTGGGTGTTCGCGGGCCAGTTCGACCACGAGCGCGGCGGCCGGGACGCCGGTGCCGACCGCTATGCGGTGACAGCCGCCGCCGGTTCGGAGCGGCTGTCCGTGGGCGGCGGCTTCGCGGCCGTGGACGACGCCGAAGACGACTCGTGAAAAATCCTGAAGACGCGGCAACCCTTTCCTCGCGGGTGGCGACCACCAGGCGCAAGAGTCACCCCCCCATGAGGAATCGGTACATGACTGCACCAGCACAACAGCGCGTCCGCCACCGCCGCCGGGTCACCAAGCGGCGGGCCGCGATCGCCGGGTTAGCCGCCTTCGGCATCACGGGAGCGGCGGTCGTCACCACGTCGATGCTGTCCACCGCGGGCGCCGCGACCCCCTGGCCCACGGACAAGGGCAAGACGCCCGTGTCGGAGACCATCCCGGTCTCCGGTGTCCGCGACGGCGGCATGAAGATGTTCTACGGCACCGGCGCGCTCGGCGGCGACAGCCAGGACGAGGGCCAGGCCCCCATCTTCGAGCTGGCCGACGGCGCGGTCCTCAAGAACGTCATCATCGGCACCCCGGCCGCGGACGGTGTGCACTGCAAGGGCAGCTGCACGCTCCAGAACGTGTGGTGGACGGACGTCGGCGAGGACGCGGCCAGCTTCAAGGGCAAGTCGTCGTCGGCCGTGTACAAGGTGATCGGCGGCGGCGCGAAGAACGCCGACGACAAGGTGCTGCAGTTCAACGGCGCCGGGACGCTGAACGTGTCGGGCTTCCAGGTGCAGAACGCCGGGAAGCTGGTGCGCTCGTGCGGCAACTGCAAGACGCAGTACAAGCGCACGGTGGTGCTGAACGACATCGACGTGACGGCGCCCATGAGCTCGATCGTCGGCGTGAACGCCAACTACGGCGACACGGCGACGCTGTCGAAGATCCGCATCCACGGCGACAGCAAGAAGAAGATCAAGACGTGTGTGCGCTTCGAGGGCAACAACACGGGCAAGGAGCCCAAGGAGCTGACCCCGCCCGGCCCGGACGGCAAGACCTGCAAGTTCAAGGCCTCGGACATCAGCTACCAGTGACGCCGCTGCACGTGTGAACTCCGGCCGGCCCGAATCCCCCCGTTGGGCCGGCCGGCTGCCGGACGTCCGGGCCCCCAGCCGGACGTCCCGGCACCCCCGGCCCTCCGGAGCCCCCCTCCGGACGGCCGGACAGCCCTGGCCGAGCCCCCCTCGGCCGGTCGGCAGGACGCCCCCGCCGGTGCGAACCGGCGGGGGCGTCGTCGTGCCTCTGCATTGATGCGTCCATCGCATGGACAGATCTCGGTTTGATGCTGGACAGGGATCCGGTGGTGCTCCGAAACTCTCGCGTAATACCTCGGCCCGCCCCCCAGCTCGATGACCGAGACGAGGACCCATGAGATCGATCCCCAGACGTACGGTGCTCGCCGTCACCGCGGGTGCGGTCGCGGCGCCGACCGTGAGCACGTCGGCCACGGCAGCCCCGTTCGGAGGACGGCAAGCGGCCTCAGGACCCAACCCGGTCCTGCGGACGGACCTCCTCACGCAGGTGACACCGAGGAACAACTGGCTGGTGACAGCGGTCGCCATCCAGTACGCGCACCGCATCGACTTACGCGGCGGGACGGTCCCGCCCACCGCCTTCCAGGTGCAGGCCACCGTGGGCGGAAAGACAGCGGCTCGTACGGTGACCCGGGTCTACTCCCACACCTCCGCCGCAGTGGACGACCGCTCCGACCCCGGACGACCGGGGGACCGACTGATCATCGAGCTCGATCCGGACGACGCCGACGCAAGGGCGGTCGGCACCACCGATCCCCTTCCGCTCGACCGTGCCTACTCCGTCAGACAGGTGGCGGACGTGCGCACTCCGGCAGGTGAACCGGTCCTCGAGGCAGGTCCGTTCGCGCACCGGAACGACGACGTCATCACTCCCGTGGTCGACGACTTCGCCGCCGGTTCCTTCACCGACTCCGCGGGCTTCGAACTGGACTTCCGGCTGTACCGGCCCGCGGGATTCCTGCGGAACCCGCAGACCCGCACCCGGTACCCGCTCGTCGTCACCCTGCACGGCGGTGGCGAAGTCGCGGACAACAACATGACCCAGCTGACGTCCAACCGGATCGCGGTCACGTTCGCCAAACCGGAACGACAGCGGCGCAACCCCGCATTCGTCCTCTCTCCGCAGATCCCCCTGCCGCGTCCCATGGACGGACCCGACGGCACGGACTGGACCGACGCGAAGGTCCAGGCCGCGCTGATCGAACTCATCGACACCTTCGTGCGCGAGCACCCGGGCCACGTGGACACGGGCCGGCTCTATCTGGCCGGCCTGTCCTCGGGCGGGCGCGGCATCTACAGCCTGCTGGCCGAGCGACCCGGCGTGTTCGCGGCTGCCCTGCCCACGGCCGGCTGGGGCGACGCGGCCGCCATGGACAGGATCACGCACATCCCGATCTGGGCCGACCACTCGGTCGACGACCCGGTCGTCCCCTACCGGGAGGGCCGGTTCGGCAACCCCGGCACCTGGACCCTGATGAACGCACTGGAGACCGCAGGTGCGCGGGTCACCCGTGGGGAGTGGGCCAACGACCTGCCGAAGGCAGAGTTCGAGGCCCGGTCGCGGGCCCTCCTGCGGCAGGCCCGGGCCACGGGCAGCCACGTGCTGTTCACGAGCTACACGGCCGGAACGACACCGGTGAGCCCGCACCTGTCATGGGCCCAGACATACGAGAACGACGTGGTCATCGACTGGCTCTTCGCACAGTCCCGCCAGCCGGCCGCTCTCATCACATCCCGGAGGTAGAGCAATGCGTCCCCGCAGTCGTTCCACCCGCACCAGCGCGCCGTTACGGACCCGATCCCGTCCCATGACGGCGCTGATCGCACTGGCGACCACCATCGGCATGGCGCTGACCCTGCTGACGGCCACCGCCGCGCCGGCGACCGCCGCCGGCATCCCGTCCCCGACGACCGCCTCCCTGGAGGCCGCCGACGGGCCGCTGGCCACCGCCGCCTACACCGTTCCCCGCCCGAGCGGGTACGGCTCGGGCACGGTCACGTATCCCAAGGCCAGGGGCTCGTACCCGGGCGTCGTGCTGATGCCGGGCTATCAGGGCACCCAGGAGAACCTGCGGTGGCTGGCACCCCGCCTCGCTTCCTGGGGCTTCGTCGTCATCAACGTCGGGACGAACACACTCACCGACGATCCCGAATCGCGCGGCCGGCAGATCAGGGCCGCGGGCACCCAGTTGCTCGCGCTCGGCAAGGCCCCCCGCAACCCGCTGTCGGGGAAGCTCAACGGCACCCTGGGCGCGGCCGGTCACTCGATGGGCGGCGGTGGCGTCATGGCGGCCCTGAGGGACGACCCGCGCTTCCGGGCGGGCGTGCCGACCGCCCCGTACCACCCGAAGGGGAACTTCTCCTCGGTCACCGAGCCCACCTTCTTCCTGACCTGTCAGAGCGACCCCGTCGCGCACGGCGACACCTTCGCGGTGCCCTGGTACAACTCCATGTCCGGGGCCGAGAAGCTCTACATCGAGGTACCGGGCGACCATCTGTGCCCGATGACGGGTTACGGCGCCAAGGCCAAGCAGGGCAAGTGGATCGTGTCGTTCTTCAGCCTCTGGCTGCGTGCCGACACCCGCTTCAGTCCGTTCCTGTGCGGTCCGGCTCGTGACGCCGACAAGAACGACACCTCGCTGGTCACCCGCTGGATGGACACCTGCCCGTGAGCGACCCGCCGAGGAGACACGGCGCTAGTCCATGGTCGACCCGATGGTCCTGGAGCCGGTAGTCAGGAACGTCGTCGCGGGGAGGGCGCCGTCCGCCCCGCGCGCGGCGTACGCGCTCTTCGCGTCCGTCGACCTGAAGGGCGGGGTGGCGACGCCGCTGTCCCAGTTGTTGCCGGCGGAGACGGCCGCGGAGCCCAGCTTCGCGGGGCCGCCCTTGTCGCTCACGGCGAGGTTCTTGCCGAGGCGGGCCTTGCCGGTGGCGAAGTAGAAGCCGTTGTGGGCGTTGGCGTACGCGGTGTTGCGGTTCAGGGCGATGGCACCGATGTTGGAGTTCTCGGTGAAGCCGTGCAGCCCGTTGTCCCAGGCGGCGTTGTTGTTGACGACATGGGCGACCGACGCTCCCCCGCCGCCCAGTTTGAAGCCGTTGCCGTTGCCCTCGAAGGCCGGGTCGCTCCAGCGGTTCTCGCCGTTGCCGAAGGCCCAGGAGTGCTCGATGGTGACCGGCGAGGAGAACTGCCACAGGTCGAGCCCGTCGTCGGAGTTGTCGAACAGCCGGGCGCCGGTGATCCTGTTGCCAGTCCCCGAGCCGAACTTGACGGCGATGCCGTCGGCGTTCTGGCCGTGGCCGGCCGGGTCGTAGTTGCCGTGGCTGTCCAGGTTCTGCACGAGGTTGCCGGTGGTGCCGTCACCGCGCAAGGTGAAGCCGGAGTCGCCGTTGTCCGCGGTGACGAGGTTCCTGAAGACGCCGCCGGCCGAGGACGTGGCGACGAAGCCCTGGGCCGGGGAGTTGACGAAGGCGAGGTTCTCGACGGTCCAGTAGTCGCCGTGGAGGGCGGCCAGCCAAGAGCCGTCGGGCAGCTTGGAACCGTCGATCCGGACCTTCTCGCCGCCGTGTGCCCGCAGGGTGATGCGTGCCGAACTCGTGCCGTTCGCCGTGGACTTGAGGGTCGCGGCCGGGTAGTAGGTGCCGCCGCGGACCTGGATGACCGTGCCGGCGGTGGCGTTCTGCACGGCCGCTTCGAGCTGGGCCGTGGTGGAGACGGTGACCGTCGACGAGGCGGCCTGCGCGCCGCCGCCCGAGAGCCCGAGATAGACGCCGCCCGCCCCCGAGGCACAGACCACCGCGGCGGCGATGGTGAGCGTACGGGTCCTGCGGTGGCGTCCTGTGCTGAGCAGCACGGAGCGTTCCTTTCCTAGGCGATGGGGACGGAAACGGTTCGGAGGGGCCCGCTCCGGCCCGTTTCCGACCAGCAGTCGCCGCCGTGCCGCGAAAGGGTTGCCGCCGTTGCCACCATTGCCGCTGTCACGTGCACGGGCGTGCCCGCATCTCCGAAAGTTTCGGAACCACCCGCCTCATGCACACCCGTTGACGCCCTGTTCCCCTCCGGTGAAACTCCGAAGGCCGCTATCCAACAGAATCCCCCAGACTCCGACAGGAAGTGTCATGCGCCCCCGCACGCTCCTGCTGCCGTTCCTGGCCCTGACCGGCCTCCTCCTGACCCTTCTCACGGCGCCACCCGGCGCCGCGGACTCCGGAGCACCACCCGTGAAGCACTCCAAGTACGCCGGCTATCTCTTCGCCTACTTCACCGGCGAGGGCACCGCCGACGGCGAGCAGATCCGTTACGCCCTGAGCCGGGGCAACGACGCGCTGCACTGGCGTGAGCTGAACGCCGGCAAACCGGTCCTGACGTCGACGATCGGCGAGAAGGGCCTGCGCGACCCGTTCGTGATCCGCTCCCCCAAGGGCGACAAGTTCTTCCTGATCGCCACCGACCTGCGGATGTACCAGAACTCCAGCGGCAGCTGGGACCAGGTGCAGCGGCACGGCAGCAAGTCGATCATGGTCTGGGAGTCCACCGACCTGGTCCACTGGACCGACCAGCGCCTGGTGAAGGTCTCCCCGGACAACGCGGGCAACACCTGGGCCCCGGAGGCCTACTGGGACGACGAGCTGGGTGAGTACGTCGTCTTCTGGGCGTCGAAGCTGTACGCCGACGACGACCCGGACCACAAGGGCAACACGTACAACAAGATGATGTACGCGACCACCAAGGACTTCCGCACCTTCAGCAAGCCGAAGATCTGGAACGACCCGGGCTACTCGGTGATCGACTCCACGGTCGTGAAGTACAAGGACGAGTACTACCGCTACACCAAGGACGAGCGGGACCCCAGCTCCTCCAGCCCCTGCTCGAAGTTCATCACCGGTGAGAAGTCGACGTCCCTGACCTCGACGAAGTACGACTTCGTGGCCGACTGCATCGGCAAGGGCGCGATGGACCGCGGCGAGGGCCCGACGGTGTTCAAGTCGAACACCGAGAAGAAGTGGTACCTGTTCATCGACGAGTACGGCGGCCGCGGCTACGTCCCGTTCGAGACCACCGACCTCGCCTCCGGCAAGTGGACGCCGTCCACGGACTACCAGCTCCCGGCGAGCCCCCGGCACGGCACGGTGCTCCCGGTGACGCAGCAGGAGTACGACCGGCTGCTGGCGGCCTACCCGAGCTCCCCCACCTCCGTGGTGGACGCGACGGCCAAGCACCAGAAGGGCTACTCGATCGTCACGGAGAGCGCGTCCAAGGTCGTCCTGCCGATGGAGCCGGATGCGGACCTGCGAGGCCTCGCCCCGAAGCTGTGGGTCGGTGAGGGCGCCACGCTGAGCCCGAAGTCCGGGACCCGGCGCGACTTCCGCACGCCGCAGAAGTACACCGTGACGGCGGCCGACGGCACCAAGCGCACCTGGACGGTCGAGGCGGTCCGCACCCGCAGCCCCCTGCTGCCCGGCTTGAACGCCGACCCCGACGTCCACTACCTCAACGGCAGATACTGGATCTACCCGACGACGGACGGCTTCCAGGGCTGGAGCGGCACCAAGTTCAAGGCCTACTCGTCGAAGGACCTGGTCCACTGGAAGGACCACGGCGTCATCCTCGACCTCGGGCCCGACGTGACCTGGGCCGACAAGTACGCCTGGGCGCCCGCGATCGCCGAGCGGAACGGCAAGTACTACTTCTACTTCTGCGCCGAGCAGCAGATCGGCGTGGCGGTGGCCGACTCCCCCGCCGGCCCCTTCAAGGACGCGCTCGGCAAGCCGCTGGTCGCCAAGGGCGGGGCGCTCAAGGGCCAGATGATCGACCCGTCGGTCTTCACGGACGACGACGGCCAGGCGTACCTGTACTGGGGCAACGGCCACGGGTACGTCGTGCCGCTGAACGACGACATGGTGTCCTTCGACGCGTCGAAGGTGCAGGACATCACCCCGGACAACTTCCGCGAGGGCTCCTTCGTCATCAAGCGGAAGGGCACGTACTACTTCATGTGGTCGGAGGACGACACCCGCAGCGAGAACTACCACGTGGCGTACGCGACGGGACCGTCCCCGCTCGGCCCGTGGACCAAGCGCGGGACGATCCTCCAGAAGCGGCCCGAGTACGGCATCCTCGGCACCGGTCACCACTCGGTGGTGAACACTCCCGGCACCGACGACTGGTACATGGTCTACCACCGCTTCGCCCTCAACGGCCCGGGCAGGCCGGGCGGCGACGGCATGCACCGCGAGACCACCATCGATCGCATGGAGTTCGCGGCCGACGGCACGATCAAGCCAGTGGTGCCGACGCTGGAGGGGGTCAAGCCGGTACGGCGATGAGCCTCACAGGACGTCGTCGAGCCAGCTGAAGACCTCGTCCTGCATCTCGTGGGTGAAGACGTGGCCGAGCTCCGGCCACGTCTTCGTCCGTATCCGCTCCTCGGCGTGGCGCGACCGCCAGACGGCACGCAGCCTGTCGTACGCGACCCGTACGCCCTCGGCCGGGAACAGCGTGTCGAGCCCGCCGTTGAAGAACAGCATCGGCCTGGGCGCGGCGATGCTCGCCATGTCGGGGATGTCGAGGTGCCGGGCGAGACCCGGGTGCAGCATGTAGTAAGCCGACTGCCCGCGCAGCGTGTTGTTGCCGGGCACCATCATCTCCTTCAGGCCGGTCATCCAGCACACACTCGCCGCGGCGGCGATGTGGTCGCTGAGGGCGGCGGTCTGCCAGGCGCGGTAGGCGCCCATGGAGAAGCCGACGGCCGCGACCCGCCGGGCGTCCACCCGGTCGAGTCCCGCCAGGAAGGCGGCGGCCCGCTGGTCCTCCCGGGCCATGAGCCCGGCGAGCGAGGAGCCGAGGTTGTAGAAGTTGGAGGCGAGGGCCTGCTGCTGGTCGTAGGCGAGCGGGCCGCGATCGCCCCAGCCGAGCGCGTCCAGGCACAGCACCACATAGCCGCGCCGGGCCAGTTCGTCACCGACGAACCGCCCGCTGAAGTACTTGTCCGCCCAGGCCCGGGCGGAGGCGAGACGGGTGTCGTCGTACCAGGGCTGGACGAGTTTCTCCTTCCCGATGTCGAACCTGGCGCCGTGGTCGTGCAGGAGCAGCACGGCGGGGAAGGGGCCCTTGCCGTGCGGGGTGAGCAGGGCGCCGCGCACGCGTTCGTAGCGGGTGAGGGAGACAGTGATCAACTCCCTTGTGTATCCCTCCCCTTGTGACCGCCCCACGGTCTCCGGTGCGTACGGCGTCCCGTCGTGCCGTTCGACGAGCAGGTGCTGCTCGACCGTGGCCCGGGCGGCGCGCCGCCAGGCGCGGAAGTCGCGGATCGGGGATCTCCCCCAGGCGAGCGGGAAGGTCAGGGCGTCCTTCAGCGCCGGATGGAAGTCGGGCAGCGGGCCGTCCACGACCGCGGCCTCCGCCCCGCTCACCGCTCCCCCGGCCAGCAGCGCCGTGCCCGCCCCGACCACGAACGTCCGCCGGCCGAACGGCTCATGGGTGCCCATACGACCTCCCTGTTCCGGCGTGCCGCAGCACGTACCGCTCTACCGCCGACGGGGACGTCAGTGCGCGGTAGTCGTACACATCGGCGGGATCCCAGCCGACGTCGGTCCCGAGGCCGAGACCGCCGGCCACGGCGTTGAGCCGGGCGGGCCGGCCGTTGAACCAGGAGCCGGTGTCGCGGAACCGTTCGCCCCCGTAGTCCGCGACGGCGAGCGACGGCCGTCCCCCGGGATACCGGAACACATTGCGCTCGGAGAAGATCGCGGACTCCACGCCCACGCCCAGGGCGTAGAGAGGCGCCTGCCCCCGGTGGACGTTGTTGACGACGTGCACCTGCCCGAAGCGGACCCGCGGGGCGCGCTGCACGATGCCGCTGAACAGGTTGCGGACGAAGGTCACCTTGAGGTGCCCCCGGTCCCGGTCGCCGCGTCCGTCGCCCGAGCCGATGAGGATCGCCTTGTCGTGGTCCTCGAACCGGCTGTCGGAGACCGTGACGAAGTCGGAGCCGTCCTCGATGTCCAGCAGCCCGTCGTGCCGCTGCACGCGCTCGCCGTGGAACCCCAGGGGTGCCTCGCGGTCGGGGAACCGGCCGTCGGTGAAGGTGCAGTGGTCGATCCAGATGTTCCGGCCGGTGATCACGGTGAGCGCGTCGAAGCGGGCGTTCCAGCTGCCCCGCGTGCCGTCGTCCGGGGACCAGCTGGTGAAGTGGTCGACGGGTGCCTCCAGGTGCAGGTTCCGCACGACGATGTTGTTGCCGGTGTTGACCGTCAGGAACACGCCGAGCAGCCGGGCGTCCCGACCCACGCCGACGAGGGTCGTGTTGCTCGGCACGGTGAGCTGGATCTGCGCCTTCTCCTTGTTCGACCCGGTCTGGCGCAGCTGCCGCTGCTGCTTGCAGTACTCGAAGCGGGTGTCCGACCAGACGGCGCCGTCCTCGCCGAAGCAGGACATGTACCTGCGGAGGTCGTGTCCGGGCGCGTAGTCCTGCTCGCCGAGCAGGGAACCGTCGTCGCTCTCGTGGCCGTTGATGTCGCCGACGACCCGGATCACCTTGGGCGCGGTGGGATCGCCGTCGTTCGCGAGGGCGGTCTTGAGTTCTGCGCGGGTGTCCACCGTCCAGGTCCTGCCGCCCGCCCCGCCGCTCGTGCCGGAGCCGGCCGAGGCCCAGCCGACGGGGGCGCGTTCGGCGGCGGAGGCAGGCGAGGCCGGCCAGAGCAGGCACAGACCGAGGAGGAGAACAGCGGCCCTACGCATAGGGCCGCCAGTCGCCGAGGTACGTCTCCCTGGTGTGCAGCGCGACCTGCGCGCGGCCGAGCTGGGGCCGGTTCTCCGGCACGGAGACGGCGGCGCCCGGCCCGGTGTTGCGGTACTCGGCGAACCGCATCGACTGCCAGGGATAGGCCTCGCGCATGTTGGTGTACGGGGCCACCGCGTCGACGCCCGGCCCGATCCGGGTCTCCCGAACCACCAGCGACGGCCAGGCCGTGGTCTCGTACGACGGCACCCAGGGCCGGGCCAGCTTGTACGCCGCGTCCTCGGCACCGGAGGTGATGCGGCAGCGGACGGCGAGGATGCCGTACGGGTTCGCCCGGGCCGTGGAGGGCGCGAAGACCATGCCCTTGGGGGTGAAGTCCACCTCCCGCGCCAGGGTGCGGAAGTGGCACTGCTCGAACACGGCGGTCGCCCGCCCGAAGACGAAGTCGACGTCGCCCTCGATGTAGCAGTGCCGGAAGTACTGCCGGTCGAAGGTGCCGAGCGCGGTGGTGTCGACGAAGAGGGTGTCCTGGTGGGCCAGGAGCCGGACGTTCTCGAACCGGGTGCGGTCGCCGTACGTGTACGCCGCGACGGCCTGCGTGCCGGTGATGTCGGGGTGGTCGGCGCGCAGCCAGTCGTTGGCCAGGGTGAGGTCGCGGACGGTCAGCCCGGGGGCCGCCGAGGTGAAGGTCGCGGAGCCGGCCGTGCCGTAGGTGCCCGAGCCGTCCGGCTTGGGTGTGCCGCCCGCGTTGTCGTACACGATGACGACGTCACGCGGGTCCCGGGTGGCGCCCCTGAGGGTCAGCCCGGCCTTTTCTGCCGGGACGTTGACGACCTCGCGGTACGTCCCCGGGTGCACGACGACGGTCCAGCCGGGGCCGTCCACGGCGTCCACGGCGGCCTGTACGGACTCGCCGGGGCGGACGTGCAGGACGCGGCGACGGGCGGGTGCGGCGAAGGCGGGTGCGGCGCCGGTGGCGACGAGGCCGCCGGCGAATCCGGTGAGCAGGGTGCGCCGGTGCACTCAGCACGCCTCCTTCCACGGCTCCCAGTCGCCGAGGTAGCCGGCGCGGGTCGCCGACCGGGCCTGCTCCGAGGTGAGCTGGGGCCGGTTCTCCGGAACGGAGACGGCGGCGCCCGGTCCCGTGTTGCGGTACTCGGCGAACCGCATCGACTGCCAGGGATAGGCGTTCGACATGTTGGTGTAGGGCGCGACCGCGTCGACGCCCGGGCCGAGCCAGGTGTCCCGGACGGTGAGCATGGGGCGGGCGGTGGTGTCGGAGCTGGGCACCCAGGGGCGGGCCA
Organism: Streptomyces afghaniensis 772; assembly: GCA_000415505.1. Taxonomy (GTDB): domain Bacteria; phylum Actinomycetota; class Actinomycetes; order Streptomycetales; family Streptomycetaceae; genus Streptomyces; species Streptomyces afghaniensis. Next base: position 6,866 of record KE354042.1, on the reverse strand, counting down.
GCTTGTAGTAGCCGTCGGGAGCCTCGCTGTCGACTCGGCTCCGGGTCACCAGGTAGCCGAGCGGGTTGGCGGCGGCCGTCGACGGGGCGAAGACGAAGCCGTACGGGGCCGCCGACAGGTCGGTCCGGTTCAGGGTCCGGAAGCGGCACTGCTCGAAGACGGCGGTCGCCCGCCCGAAGACGAAGTCGACGTCGCCCTCGGCGTAGCAGTGGGCGAAGTACTGCCGGGCGAAGGTGCCCAACGCCATCGAGTCGGCGTACAGGGTGTCCTGGTGGCCGAGGAACCGGCAGTGGTGGAAGGCGGACCGGTCGCCCTGGACCTTGAGGGCGACGGCCTGGGTGCCGGTGATGTCGGGGTGGTCGGCGCGCAGCCAGTCGTTGGCGAAGGTGATCCAGCGGGCGGTGAAGCCGTCGGCCTGCACGGTGGCGGTGGCGGAGCCGGTGGTGCCGTAGGTGCCGCCGCCGGGCTTGGGCGTCCCGGCCGCGTTGTCGTACACGATCACGACGTCACGGGGGTTCTCGCTCGCCCCGATCCAGGTCATCTCGGTACGGGCGGGGTCGACGGCGACGGTCTGCCGGTAGACGCCCGGGGCGATGACGAGGGTGTGTCCGCTGCCGGCCGCGGCGGCCACGGCGTCCCGGACGGTGGTGAAGTCACCGGCGCCGCCCGGGTGGACGTACAGAGTCTTCGGGTCGGGGCGCGCGGCCGGTGAGCCGTACCGGCCGAAGGGGCGCGGCCGGGTGCCGGCGGCCCGCGCGGGGCCGGCGGCGAGCCCGACGACGGCACCCGCTGCGGCGCTCGCGGCGAGGAACTTCCGGCGGGAGAGGGAGACATGGGGCTGCGAGAGCATACGGCTGCTCCTTCGCGGTGCGGCTGGTGCGGGGTAGCTGGTGCGGAGGGGGAACGGCCGGGGCGGGGGCGCGATGCGAGCCGCCCCGGCCGGTTCACGTGCCGGTCAGTCAGATCGGGTCAGCACACGCGGCCGGCGCCCGCGCGGGCGTCGACGATGCCCGGGACCGCCTTCGCCGGGTCGACGCCGGCCCGCAGCGTCGGCGTCCAGCCGGCGCCCGACTGGAGCGTCTCCCCGGGGATCTCCGCGTTGTGCACGGCGATCAGGTCGACGGCCTTGCCGTTGACGACGTTGGCGTTCGCGGTGACCGGCGCCTCGTTCCACTTCTTCAGGATCTTCGCCGGGCTGACGCCCTGTGCGAGCGTGAACGCGTTGTGCTCGGCGACGAGCCGGGACTCCTTGCCGATGCCGTAGACGTAGCCCCACTTCTGGCCCTTGGTGACCACGAAGTGGTTGTTGTACGAGTCGACCTGCCCGAACCGCACGCGCGGCGCCCGCTCGACGATGCCCTCGAAGCGGTTGTGGTGCAGCGTGACCTTCAGCTTGCCCGTGTCGTCGGCGGTGGCGCTGTCGCTGTTGCCGATCAGCATGGTCTTGTCGTGGTCCTTGAACGAGTTCCAGGACACGGTCACGTGGTTCGAGCCGCGCACGACGTCCAGCAGCCCGTCGTGCTGCTGGTAGGTCTTGCCGAAATAGGACGGCAGGGAGCTGTCCGGGTAGCGGCCGTCGGTCAGGGTGTTGTGGTCGACCCACACGTGCGTGGAGCCGTAGACGACCACCCCGTCGTACTCGCTGTTCCAGGCGCCGGTCTTGTTGTCGTCGGCCGGGTCCCACTGCGGGAAGCAGTCGACCGGGGCCTCGATGGTGAGGTTCCGGACGATGACGTTGTCGACACCCTTGATCTGGAGGCTGCCGCCGAGGATCCCGGAGTTCTTGCCCACGCCGATGATGGTGGTGTTGGCGGGGACGATCGCCTTGATGGTCTTGTCCTGCTGGGCGGCGGACGCGGCCCGCAGGTCCTCCTGCTCACCGCTGACCGGCTTGTCGTGCCCCCACACGGCGGGGTCGTAGGCGGCGAGGTACTTCTGGAAGTCGTACCCCTCGGCCTCGAACGCCTCGCAGCCCTGGGAGACGGCGTCGATCATGCCCTTGACCTTGATGATCCTGGGCGCGGTCCCGCCGTCCTTCAGGGCGGCCCGGAACTGCTCCCAGGTGGTGACGGTGTAGACGTGCGCGGCATCGGCCGCGGCACCACCCGTGGTACCGGTGCCGTACGCGCCCCACCCGTCGTTGGCCCCGAGCGTCTGGCGGGCCACGTCCCGGGGCCCGGCCTGCGCGGCGGTACCGCTGACGGACAGCACGAGCGCGGCACACCCGACCACCGCGGCGACCTTCACCCCGGTCACTCTGGCATGATCATGACACTTCAGAACGTTCATGGTGCGGCTCTCTTTCCTTCTGCGTCGGGGGTGTTATGCGGCGGCCTGCGGCCAGGTGATCCACGACTCGGGAATCGGCTCGTCCAGCCGGCGCACATCGCGCGGCCCGAGCACCCGGGTCCGGAGCAGCTCCCTCGCCACGAGGCGGGCCACGGCGATCGCGCCCGGCGGATTGAAGTGCGTGTTGTCCTGCTCGGTGGCGGTCCAGTTGAAGTACTTCTTCGTCTCCTCGACCCCGAGCTCCTGCCACAGGGCGTGCGACAGCGCCTGCACGTCGAGCAGCGCGACCCCCTCCTCGGCGGCCAGCGCCCGCATGGCCGCCGGGTACTCACCGTGCGTCGTCACGGCCTTCCCGCCGGCGTCGAACTTCCGCCGCTCGACGGAGGTGGCCAGCACGGGCCGCGCCCCACGGGCCCGGGCCCCCTCGACGTACATCCGCAGATGGTCCTGGTACGTCGTCCAGGGCTCGGTGTACCGAGTCGGGTCCTCGGCCTTCTCGTCGTTGTGACCGAACTGGATGAGCAGGAAATCGCCGGGCTGGATCGCGGCGAGGATAACCTCCAGCCGCCCTTCGTCGACGAAGCTTTTGGAACTACGCCCGTTCACCGCATGGTTGGCGACCACCAGCTCCTTACGCAGAAAGAACGGAAGCGCCATCCCCCACCCGGTCTCGGGCGCGGCATTCGCATACTTCTGGGCGGCAGTGGAGTCGCCGGCGATATAGAGGGTCCGACTACGACGCCCACCGGCTTGCGCGGTACCGGCGACGGAGAGAGCGAGAGGCACGGCAGCGATACCAGCCGCGGCCACTTGTCTTCGGCTGAGGGACACGCAGAGTTCCTTTCAACAAAGGGCGGGGACATGCACTCAGGGGCGCGGCCCGTATCGATGTGCAGCTCCGCCGCGTGGGCGCGACAAGCCAAGGGGCGGCCCGCACCCTGCACACCACAGACCGCCCCACGGCGAAACCAGCAAGAATCAACCCTTCTGCTGGTTCCACTCCTCCTGCGCGGTGTTCAGCTGCTCAGCCAACGTGTCCAGAAATTCCTTCGCGCTCATCTTCCCGAGCAGCACCTTCTGGAAGTTCGGCTCATTGTCGGCCTTGGAGATCGTGTTCCAGTCCGGCAGGTAGTACGGCAACTGCACAATCGTCGTCGACCCGTCCGACAACGCGTCAGCGGCCAGCTTCGTGGGCTCGGCCTTCGAAATCCACGCGTCCTTCGCCGCGTCCGTGTTCGCCGGCACCTGCCCCGCCGACTCGTTGAACTTCGAGTTCTCCGCCTTGGACGTGGCGAACTCGATGAACTTCCAGGCGGCGGCCTTGTTCTTGGAGCTCTTGAACAGCCCCATTCCGTCGACCGGGTTGGAGACCTGGACCCGCTTCCCGCCCGGACCGGTCGGCTGCGGAATACCGCGGAACTTGTCCACCCCGAGCGCCTTCACATGGTCCTGGTACGACCCGAGGTTGTGGTTCAGCATCCCGATCGTGCCGGAGTCCCACTGCGCGACCATCTTGGTGAAGTCGTTGTTGAGGTCGGCCGCGGGAGTGACCTTCTTGTACAGCGCCGCGTACTTCTCCAGCGCCGCCACGTTCTTGGGGTCGTTGACGGTGGTCTTCTCACCGCTGGAGTCCCAGAACGAGGTGATCCCGGACTGCCCGTACATCGCGTCCAGCGCCTGGGCGATGGAACCGGCGCCACCACGGATGGTGTAGCCGAACTCGTTCTTGCCCTTGTTCGTGAGCTTGTCGGCGGCCGTGAAGAACCGCTCCCACGTCGTCGGCTCCTCAAGCCCCGCCTTCTTGAACAGGTCGGTGCGGTAGTACAGAACACCGTTGTTGGCGGAGGTCGGGATCGAGTACAGCTTGTCGTCGCCACCGCCGGCCGCCTTCAGCGACTCGACCATGTCCTTGTTGAGCTTGCCGTTGAGCGAGGACTTCTCCAGCCGCTCGTCCAGCGGCTCCAGCGCGCCCTGCGCGGCGAACCCCGCGAGCATCGCCGCACCGACACCGCCGACGTCCGGCAGACCGCCGCCCTGGAGGGCCGTGTCGACCTTGGACTGGTACTCGGTGGAGGCGATCCCGACGTACTCGACCTTGATGTCCGGGTTGGCCTTCTCGAAGTCGGCGATGATCGCCTTCCAGGCCTCGGTGCGGACACCGCCGTTGTTGTCCCAGAAGACGATCTTGCCCTTGCCGCTGCCGTCGGCGCCCTTGTCGCCGCCCGCCCCGCTGCCGTCGTCGCCGCAGGCGGTGGCGGTCAGCGCGAGTACGGCCCCCAGGGCGACGGCCGTGGCGGCGCGCCTGCTTCTGCGATTGCTGATCTTCATTGGTCGGCTCTCTTCTTCTGGATCCAGCGGAACTTGAAGGTGTGGGGGGTCAGTGGCGGGCGTGGGGTGCCCAGTCGTCCGTGCCCTTGAGGTAGGCCGCCACGGTGTGCGGCCGCGCCTCCTGGTCGCTCAGCTGCGGACGGTCGGCGGTGACCGTCGCGCCCGGGCCGTGGTTGCGGTACTCGGCGAACCGCGCGTCCTTCCACGAGAACCCGCTCATGTCGGTCCACGGCGAGGACTTGATCGCGGCCGGCAGCGCGGTGTCCCGGATCAGCACCTGCGCGATCGCGTCCGGCTCGCCGCCCGGGTGCCAGGGCCGGCCCAGGTGGAAGCTCCCGGCAGGGGCGTCGCTGACGATCTTCGACCGGGTGATCAGGAACCCGTACGGGTTGCCCTTCCAGGTCGAAGCCGCCGTGATGTAGCCGTTGTTCGTGTCCGAGCCCCGGCTCAGTGCCCGGATCACCGACCGTTCGATCACCGTGGTGGCCCGGCCGTAGATGAAGTCGACGTCGCCCTCGATGTAGGAGTCGCGGACGTAGACCCGGCTGAGGGTGGTCAGCTTGGGGCTGTCGGTCATCAGCGTGTCCTGGTTGCCCAGGAAGGCGGTGTCCTCGAAGACGATCCGGTCGCCGGTCGTCTTCATCGCCAGCGCCTGCTCGCCCTTCAGCTCGTGCGCGGCCTCGTCGAAGTCGTTGCTGAAGGTGAGGTTGCGGGCCGTCACGTCGTTCGCGGCGATCCGGACGGTGGCGCTCCCCGTCGAACCCCCGTACTCGGCGGGCGTGTCGAAGACGATGACGGTGTCGGAGCGGTCCTGTCCAGTCCCCCGCAGCACGAGGTTCGGCTTGCTCGCCGGGATGAACACCTTCTCGCGGTACGTGCCCGGCGCGACGGCGATCTCGACGGCGGTGTCGTTGCCGTCGGGCACCGCGTCCACCGCCGCCTGCACGGTCGGGTAGTCGCCCGGGACGTGCAGGACGACCGGGCCGCCGATCCGCTTCTGCGGTCCGGAGAACCGCTTCACCAGCGCGGGCACGGCGGCGGCCGGGTCGAGCCGGTAGTCGTAGAACGCGCGCGGGTCGAACGCCGTGCCCCATGCGTCGTGCCGTCCCGTGGTGTTCCGCAGGATCGACCCGCGCTGCACCAGCTCGGCCGTGGCGTCGGCCTGGTAGGGGTGCTGGACGCCGTCGTAGAAGTTGTTCTCGATGACCATCTTCGTCCGGCCGCGCGACCAGTTGCCGTACGTCCACACGGGGTCGCCGTCGGACAGCTGCGAGGACAGGTAGTTGTTGTAGAGGTGGGCGTAGGCGACGTTGTCGGCGGACGGGTTGCGCTGCTTGGTGGCGCGGAACCAGTTGTGGTCGACGGTGATCTGCGTCCTGACGTTCGGGGTCCAGCCGATGCCGAAGGTCTTGTTGTTGTTCGTGAACTGGTTGTAGGAGACGGTCACGTACTCGCTGTCCTTGCGGATGTCGAGCTGGCCGTCGCAGATCCGCGAGAAGCGGATGTGATCGATCCACACGTGGTGGGCGGTGTCGAGGCGGATGCCGTCGTAGTCGGTGTCCTTGCAGTCCCAGTTGCCCTCGATGGCCGTGTCACGGATCGCGAGGTTGCGGATGATCACGTTGTGCGTGCCGGGGTCGAGGGTGAAGCCGCCGTGCACGATCTCGGCGGTGTCGCTCACGCCGATGATGGTCTTGTCGGAGGCGACGGGTATCTCCGTGCCGAAGGGGTCCATGTCCAGGGAGCCCTTGACGCGGATGACGTACGGCTCCTCGGCCGCCGCGTACTTGGCGAGGGCGGCCTGGTCGGTGACGGTGACGACCTTGCCGCCCGCCCCGCCGGTGGTGCCGCCGGCGAGGGAGGCGAAGCCGTGCGGCCGGTCGGTCCAGCGGTCGGCGGCGGGCCCGGTCTTCGGGGACTGCGGGGCCGCCTGTGCGTCCCCGAGTGTCCCGAGGCTCAGCGCGGCGACGAGTCCGAGCACGGCGGCCACGACCTTGCCGTGCCCCGGTCTCGACAAGCGCTTGCTACGGAGGTGCGTCATTGCGGCTCCCAACAGGCTTACGGCTGAGGTGCTTTACGAGGCGCTGATCCGGAACTGGGTGAAGGTGGCCGCGCCGGCGTGTCCCTGACCGGCGGGCGCGAGGGCGACGAGGCCGAGCAGGGCGCCGACCCAGCGCCACGGGGTGGCGGCGAAGACCGGGCCCGACGGCCGGAAGCCGTCGCCGACGTCGGCCGAGAAGCGGCAGCGG
>KE354041.1 GCA_000415505.1 Streptomyces afghaniensis 772 | reverse complement strand
CCGTCGAGGGCGGGCAGGGCCGGCCGGGGTCCGACGCCGGGCGAGCGGGCGGCAGCGCCAGCAGACTGCCGAGGCGCTGATCCGGTGGGCACCGGGCGCCCGTTCCACGTGACATGGGTGATCCCGCCGCGGCCCCCCACCATCTCCAGGCCGGTCTGCGCGGTGGTATCGCCGGTGAGGTGGACCGTGGAGCCGCGCAGCGTGGCCGACCGCAGCAGCGCCGGGCCGTAGACGAGGAGCGGGCCGGACGGCGTCTCGTACGGCCACAGCCTGAGGGCCGTCGCGTCGTCGGCGAACAGCAGCAGCATCGTCGTGTCCACGCCGTCGCCCTCGACGCGCACCCGGCTCAGCCCGCCGGCGCCGGGCGGAGCGGTGACGTTGAGCTTGC
>KE354040.1 GCA_000415505.1 Streptomyces afghaniensis 772 | reverse complement strand
CCCTCTCCAGGTACGCGAGGAGTTCCTCGAAGGCTGCGGCGGCGCCAGGCGCGTCCCCCGCCTTCCCCCGCCAGTAGCCGATATTGGTCAAGGTGGTGAGGGTGTCGGGGTGGTCGGGGCCCAGTACCCGCTCCAGGTCTGGGAGAAGTTGCTCGTAGGCGGCAGTTGCCCCTGCCGCATCCCCCGCCTCCCCCCGCCAGTGGGCGATGTGGGCCCGGGTGGTGAGGATGTCGGGGTTGTCGGAACCCAGCACCCGCTCCTGGTACGCGAGAGGTTGTTCGAAGTCGACGACTGCCCCTGCGGCATC
>KE354039.1 GCA_000415505.1 Streptomyces afghaniensis 772 | reverse complement strand
AGGCACGTACGGCATCGGTGTCCTAGCGGTACGCCGTCCGGGTCGCGGACCGCGCGGATCAGCAGCGCGGGTTCCCGTCGCGTACGGCCGTGTCACCCGGGTCGAAGCCGTGGCCGCGCAGCAACTGCTCCCACTGCCGAGGGCGGCAGCAGCGGGCTGCCGGCCGCCCGGCGGCCGGGTCCGCGTGCGCGAAGCCCCGCGTGGGCAGCGCGGCGCAGATCAGACCGAGCGGCGGCAGACTGCCCTGCTCCACCGCGAGCAGCAGACCGCCGGGCGCCAGCAGGGCCGCTGCCTGGGCGACCCCGGCCGCCGGGTCGTCGAAGGCGTGCAGGGCGCCGAGCGCGAGCACGGCGTCGAACGTGCCCGGCACGCCCTCGGGGAGCGCACCGTCCGGGAGTGCCTGGCAGCGCACGCCCGTGATCCGTTCCCGGGCCCGTTCCAGGAGCCCGGCAGAGGTGTCGAACAATGTGAACTGCGCAGCGTCTGCGGGAAGTTGTTCCAGCACCCGCTGGGCGCCGAGGCCACCGCGTGCCCCGACGACCGCGACGCGCGGTGCACGGCCGCCCGACTCGGCGGCCAGCGCAAGCAGCGCGTCCGCGCACTCCGCGGCGGCCTCCCCGCTGGCGGGCAGCGCGTCGAGCGCCGCCTCGGGGGCGAGCACCGGGTCGTCGAGGAGCTCCAGCGGGTCCCGGTCGCCCTTGACCATGGCCCGCAGGTCCTCCAGCCGCTCGGTCAGGCGGGCGAGCACGGGCGCGAGCCGGGTTCCGGTGACGCGCTCCCTGAGACTCTCCGCATCCACCGGCCCCGACCGGCGGAGCAGCCAGTCCCGCCACAGATGTGCGAGCCCGCGCATCTCCTCGGCAGGGCGCGTCCCACCGTCCAGGATCCGGCCGACGACATGGGCGACGACCTCGGTCTCCAGCGGGTCGGGCCGTGCGGCCACGACTTGCGGAAGGACGCCGTCGTGCCGACCGGCTCCGGTCCGGGTGGCCAGGGAGTACGCCGCGACCAGCGAGCGGGGAGCGCCGTCCGGCCCCCCGGTGACCGCCGCAACTGCGCGCCCCACACCCGGCGCACGCTCGAGTGCCGCCTCCACCTCGCCCAGCTCCACCCGGTGCCCCCGCAGCTTGACCTGCGAGTCGGCCCGGCCGAGGAACTCGACGGTGCCGCCCGGCCGGTAGCGGGCGAGGTCGCCCGTGCGGTACCAGCGCACGCCGTCGTGGTGCACGAACCGGTCGGCCGTGCGCTCGGGGTCGCCGAGGTACCCGTCGGCCACACCGTCCCCGCCGATCCACAGCTCGCCCGGCACCCAGTCGGGGCAGTCCCGCCCCCGGGCGTCGACGACCCGCAGCCGTACGTTGCGCAGCGGCGTCCCGTACGGCACCGCGGACCAGTCCTCGGGCACCGTGCCGCCGACGACCTCGCACACCGTGGAGTGGATCGCGGTCTCGGTCGTTCCGCCGAGCGCCACGAACCGGCAGCCCGGCGAACGTTCCGCCAGCCGCCCGGGCAGGTCGACGCCCACCCAGTCCCCGCCGAGCAGCACCAGCCGCAACCCGGCGAGGCCGTCCCCGGCGGTGCTGAGCAGCATGTCCAGCACGGAGGGCACGCAGTTGAGCACGGTCACGCGGTGCCGGGCCAGCAGCGCGTGCCAGTGCGCGGCGTCCCGTCGGTCCTCCTCCGCGACGAGCACCACCGCACCGCCGACGGCGAGCGGGCCGAACAGGTCGTACACCGACAGGTCGAAGTCGAGGGCGGACAGTGCGAGCGTCCGGTCGTCGCCGCCCACGCCGAACCGCTCGTCGAGGTCGTCGACCGTGTTGCGCGCCGCGCGGTGCGGCACGACCACGCCCTTGGGCTCACCGGTGGAGCCGGAGGTGAACAGGAGGTACGCGGGGTCGCTGTCCGGCACCGCCACCGGCTCCTTGACCGGCTCGTGCGCCAGGGCGTCCGGCACGGTCAGCGGTACGACGCCGTCGGGCAGGGGGGAGTCGGGGTCGCCGGTGACGAAGGCGACGCGGGCGCCCGCTCGGGTGAGGACACGGTCGCGGCGGGCCGGCGGGTGGTCGCGTCCGACGGGCACGTAGGCCGCGCCCGCGGTCAGGATGCCGAGCACCGCGGCGATCTGGTCGGGCCCCTTGGGCAGGCACACGGCGACCCGGTCGCCGGGGCCGACGGCGTGGGCGGCGAGCGCGGCGGCGATCCGACGGGCCCGCTCGGCCAGTTCGCCGTACGACAGCACCTCACCTGGGCCCCACAGCAGCGCCGGCCGGTCCGGCGTCCGCTCGGCGCGGCGCAGGAAGTCCTCGTGGAGCAGCAGTCCGCTGCGCGGCCCGTCGGTGGCGTTGGCACGCGCGCGTGCCTCCCGCTGGGCCTCGGGCAGCAGGTCCGCCACGGGCGAGTTCCACGCAGCGTCGGACGCGGCGAGTTCGTCCACCAGCGTGCGGTACGCCGTGAACATGGCGTCGAGCATCCCTTCGGGGAACGCCTGCTCCAGCGCGTCCCAGTTCACCAGCAGCCCGCCGTCGAGCTCGGTGACCTGGGCGTCCAGCCACACCTGCGGTCCCTGCGAGATGATCCACACGGGTCGCCCGAAGCAGGCGCGCACGTCCTCGGAGAACAGCTCGCCCAGGTTGAGGGCACTGGTGAACACGACCGGTGCGAGCACCCGCCCGTCGCCCCGCTGAGCACGGTTCAGGTCGCGCAGCACCTCGACACCGGAGTACGAGGCGTGCGCGGCGTCCGCGAGGAAGCGTTCCTGCAGGGTGCGGGCCCGCTCCTGGAAGGCGTCCTGGCCTGACAGGTCGGCGGTGAGCAGGACGGAGCCGGTGAAGTCGCCCACGAGCAGGGGCACATCCGGGTGCAGCGCCTCGCGGTCGAAGAGCGGCACGTTCAGCAGGAAGCGGTGCTCGGCGCTCCAGGCCGCGAGCACCTCGCCGTACGCGGTGGCCAGGGCCATCGCCGGGGTGACACCGTGCCGGTGGGCGCGGGCGAACAGGGCGTTTCGCGCCTCGGGCGGCAGCCAGTGGTGGCGGCGGGTGACGCGGGGCCGGACCGTCCCCTGGGCCACGGGCAGCGCGGGCGCGCCCGGCAGGTCCGGCAGCCGCGCGGCCCACCAGGCCGCGTCCCGCCTGCGATCGCGTTCCCGCTCGGCGGAGGCGGCACGGTCGGCGAGGTAGCGGCGGTAGCTGTACCCGATGGGCGGGAGTTGCTCCGCACCGCGGTCGTCGCGGTCATCACTGTCACCGCGGTAGAGCGTCGCCAGGTCGGCCAGCAGGACGCGCAGGCTGAGCGCGTCGGCGGCGAGCATGTCGAGGTTGAGGTGCGTGCGGGTCCGGCCGTCCGGCAGCAGTGACAGCTGCACGTCGAAGACCTCACCCGCGCCGACCCGCAGCATGCGGTGCGACAACGCGTCCCGCAGCTCCGCCAGGCGCCGGTGCACCTCGTCCTCGGGCAGCGCGCGCAGATCGTGCACCCGCAGCCCCGGCCAGGAGGAGGCGACCGGGGTGTGCTGGCGGCCGTCGTCGCCGAACACGGCACGCAGCTGGGCGTGCCGGGCGAGCAGGGCCCGCACCGCGCGTTCCAGGCGCTGCGGGTCGACGTCCTCGCCGTCGAACTCGTTGTAGAAGTGCGCGGCCACACCCCCGAGTTCGTGCTCCTCGCCGCGGCCCACCCAGTAGGCGTGCTGCATCAGGGCCAGGTCGAAGGGGGAGGTCTCGTCGTCATCCGCGCTGTCGGGTGCGGTGGTGCCGGGGCGGGCGGTGGTGCCCGGACATCGCTCGGCCAGCAGTTCCTCCCACGCGCGCAGGGTCGGGGTGCGGGCGAGCTCGGCGAAGGTCAGCCGTATGCCGACGCGGCGCAGTGCCGCCGACACGGTCATCAGACGGATGGAGTCCAGGCCCTGCTCGATGAGGTTGTCGTCGGGGCCGACCCGCTCGGCGTCGGGGCCGAGCCAGTCCGCGAGCAGGGGATGGACCGTCCGCAGGAGATCGGGTTCTGACACTGCGTCACCAGCCTCGATGGCGTGAGTTATTGAAAATGATATTCATTTACTACAGTATGACGAGCGGAATGGACAAGCCCCTGCCGAGCAGGACACGACCAGAGGGGGACCACGTGCTCGACGGCTGTACGCCCTGGCCCGAGGAGTTCGCCGCGCGCTACCGGGAGGCCGGGTACTGGCGAGGTGAGACGTTCGACCAGCTCGTGCGGGCCTGGACCCGCGCCCATCCGCACCGCACCGCCCTCGTGCACGGCGAACGACGGCTGGACCGGGCGGAACTGGAGCGTTCCGCCGATCGCGTCGCACGCCGACTGACCGGACTCGGGGTCCGCGCGGGGGACCGCGTGGTCCTCCAGCTCCCCAACGTCCCCGAGTTCTTCACCACCTTCTTCGCCCTCCAGCGGCTCGGCGCGATCCCCGTCCTCGCCCTGCCGCTGCACCGGCGCAGCGAGATCGTCCACCTGTGCCGGCTGTCCCGGGCCGTGGCATACGTCGTCCCGGACGTCCACCAGGGCTTCGACCACCGTGAACTGGCCGCCGAGGTCCTCAAGGAGAGCGCCGACCTGCGGCACGTGCTGGTGGCCGGCGACCCGGGCGCCCACCTCCCGCTCGACGGCCCCGGAGCCGATGACCTGCCCCCGGCCCCGGACGACGCCTCCGAGGTCGCGCTGCTCCTGGTCTCCGGAGGGACGACCGGGCTGCCCAAGCTGATCCCGCGCACCCACGACGACTACGCGTACAACCTGCGAGCCAGCGCCGATCTGTGCGGTTTCGGCCCCGGCACCGTCTACCTGGCCGCGCTTCCCGTCGCCCACAACTTCGCGCTCGGCTGCCCCGGCGTCCTCGGCGCCCTGTACGCCGGCGGCTCGGCCGTGCTCACCGACGAGCCGGACCCGGACGCGGCGTTCGCCCTCATCGAGCGCGAACGCGTCACCGCCACCGCGCTGGTGCCGCCGACCGCCCGCATGTGGGCGGCGGCGACGGAGTGGGGCGAGGCCGACCTGTCCTCGCTGCGGCTGCTCCAGGTCGGCGGGGCCCGGCTGCTGCCCGAACACGCCGCCCAGGTGCGGGCCGCCTTCGGCCCCGTCCTCCAGCAGGTGTTCGGCATGGCGGAGGGCCTGCTCAACTACACCGAACCGGGCGCCCCCGAGGACGTGGTCCTGCACACCCAGGGCCGACGCCTGTCGCCCGACGACGAGATCCGCGTCGTCGACGAGGACGACCACGACGTCCCGCCCGGCACGACCGGATGCCTCCTCACCCGCGGCCCCTACACCCTGCGCGGCTACTACCGGGCCGACGAGCACAACGCCACCGCGTTCACCGCCGACGGCCACTACCGCACCGGCGACCTCGTCCGGCGCACCACCACCGGCCATCTCGTCGTCGAGGGCCGCGTGAAGGAACAGATCAACCGCGGTGGCGACAAGGTGGCCGCCGCCGAGGTCGAGGAGCACCTCGTGCACCACCCGGCGGTCCTGGACACCGCCGTCGTACCGGCCCCGGACGACCTGCTCGGCGAGCGCACCTGCGCCTTCGTCGTCCCCGCACCCGGAGCCACGGCACCCGACCGGAACGAGGCCGCCGCCTTCCTCCGCGAACGCGGCCTGGCCCCGTACAAGATCCCCGACCGTGTCGAGGCCCTCGACGCCCTCCCGGTGACGGCCGTCGGCAAGACCGACAAGAAGGCGCTGACGGCGCTGGCCCGGCAGCTCGCAGCCGGGGGCTCCCGGCGTACCGAAGGGAACCCCCGTTCATGACCGGCACGACCGATACGTCACGCCACTCCGGTACGGCCCGCACACCGGGCACACCCGGTACACCCGGCACTTCGCGGGCCTCCTGGGCCTCCTGGGCCGACAATCTCCCCGCACCGGGCCCCGGGCACACCGTCGATTCCCCCGAGAACCCGGCGGAAGCGGCCGTCCGGCTCGCCCGCGCCGGCCTCGGCGGCGAGTACGTCGTCTACGAACGCACCGGGACCTGGATCTACGCCGCGGGCCCCGCCGCCACCCTCACCCTCGACGCCGAGGGAATCACCGCACGCTGCGGCAACCGGACCGTGGCCCGGCCCCTCGGCGGCGCACCGCTGGAGCAGCTCGCCGACGCGCTCGCGCACCTGCCGCACCAGGACTGGCGGGTATACGGCTGGGCCGCCTTCGAACTGGCCCACCTGCTGCACCCGGGTACGGGGGAGCCGGGACACGACCCACTGCTCCACCTCATGCTGCCGACCACGGAAGTGACACTCACCCCGGGCGAGGCACGCATACGGACCTCCGACCCGGAGCACCTGCCCCTCATAGCCAAGGCCCTGGCCGGCCCCACAGGGCAGACGGGCGAGGCCGCCCTCGCCGACGCGGAGGAACTGCTTCGGGCCGGGCCCGGCCCGTACCAGCACGCCGTCGCACGCACGACCGCCGACATCAGAGCGGGAATCCTCCAAAAAGCCGTACTCTCCCGCCCGTTGCGGCTGCCCGCGCACACCGCCCCCGACCTGACCGCCACCTACCTGGCAGGCCGCCGGGCCAACACTCCGGCGCGGTCCTTCCTGCTGGACCTGGGCGGCTGGCGGGCGGCGGGCTTCAGCCCCGAGACCGTCGTCGAGGTCGAGGCGGGCACCCGTCGCGTCTCCACCCAGCCGCTCGCCGGCACCCGCGCCCTCGGCACGCGTCCCGAGGAGACCGCGCGCCTGCGGGCCGACCTGCTCGGCGACCCCAAGGAGATCCACGAGCACGCCCTCTCCGTGCGCCTGGCGGTCGACGAACTGACCGGGATCTGCCGTCAGGGAACGGTCGTGGTCGAGGAGTTCATGACCGTCCGGGAACGCGGCTCCGTACAGCACCTCGCCTCGCGCGCCACGGGACGCCTCGCCGACGACCAAGGCCCCTGGGGCGCGTTCGCCGCGCTGTTCCCCGCGATCACCGCCACCGGCTGCCCGAAACCGGAGGCACTGCGCACCATCAGCCGCTACGAGAGCGAGCCCCGGGGGCTGTACGCCGGGGCCGTGTTCGCCGCCGACGCCGACGGCTCCCTCGACGCGGCACTCGTCCTGCGCACGGTCTTCCAGCGCGACGGGCGCGGCTGGCTGCGCGCGGGGGCCGGAGTCATGGGGCAGTCCACACCGGAACGGGAATGGGAGGAGACCTGCGAAAAGCTCCGCAGCGTGGCCCCGCACTTGCGCCGCAGCCCGGACGCACCGCCCGCGGAGCCGCGATGAGCCGGGCCGGAAGGCCGGCGGATCTCAGCGTACGGAAGGAGAGTTGGCGCGAGTTCAGAGACTGAGGCACATCAGGATGTCGTCACGGTCGTCGCCAGGGGCCACGCGCAGCGCACCTGGCCATCGGCCCACCTCCGTCCAGCCCAGGCTCCCGTAGAAGTGCTCAAGGCCGAGCCCCTCTCGCGCACTGAGCTGCAACCGCTCCAGATTCATGTCCTCGGCGGCGACCTCCCGGACGCGGGTCATGAGGGCGGTGCCGATTCCCCTTCTGCGGAAGTGGGGGTGGGTCTGGACGTGGTTGACCACTCCGCAGTGCGCGATCAGGGGGTGAAGGTCCCGACGAATGATCAGCCAGCCCGCAAGTGACCCGTCCACGGTGGCGACGAGCAGCCTGCCGCGCTCCGGATCGAGTCCGGCGATGAGCCGTTCCGCCGCCGGAGCGACGTCCCGCACGCTGACCGGAGGCAGGGGGATCCCGGGCGCGATCACCGCGCCGCCCGCGTTGATGACGGCTTTCCAGCAGTCGACGAGCTGTCTTCTCAAACCCGGCGTGATCTCGTGCGGCCGGGTCATCTGCAGGAACTCGGGCACCGTCATGGGGATCAGCCTTCCAGACGTGCCGGCGGATCAGGACGGCGGTGTCGGCGCCGAGGGCCGGCGGAGTGCTCGCACTCTTCATCCGGAGTCGGCGGCGGTTCTCCCGTCAGACGGTACGGCGCTCGACTCTTCAAGGTGGGCGGCCGCGATGAGGGCGCGGCTGCCCACCAAGTCGGCGGCAGGCACCGGCTCACCGGCCTGCACGGAGCCGTGCCTCGCGCGGTGGGCGGATGAACTGCAGTTCCAGTGTGGCCGGGGGCTGCGCCATCCCGGGACCGCCGTCGGCGGCCCAGCGCAGGACGTCGTCCGTGACGTCGTCGTCCATGGCGAAGCCGATCCAGGTCACCCGGCCGCCGGCCCGGCGTCCGGCGGCGGAGGGCTGGACGACGATGACGTTGGCCTGGTCGCAGGGGCCGAGGCAGTCCGTCGTACGGACCTGGAAGCCGTGCTCGGCCGCCCCGGCGCGCAGCCGGTCCAGTTGCCAGGCGTGGTCGGTGTCAGGGTGCTTGCGCGCGTTGCCGCAGCAGCAGCCCCGGCAGACGACGAGCGTGCAGGGGCGAGCGCGCGCCGCGCCGACGGTCACCGTACGCGGGCTCACAGGCTGGTCCTGGAGGGCACCCCGTACGCCCGGGCCCGGCCGTCCCGGTGGGCGGCGATGAGCAGGTGCGGCCCGGCCGAGGCGAGCGCCTCGACGGCCGCGCCGTCCCCGGCCGACTCGCATGCGGGGCCGAGGTGTTGCTGCGGGGGTCCGGCGGCGAGCGCAAAAATGAAATCCATATCCACATGAACGATAGCTCATGTGTGAGTGGGTTCGCGAGGCGAGGTGGGTCGACGTGCCGGGCCGTGCGCTCGGCGTCAGCGCACGCGCCGTTCCTCGAGCGGTGCGGCCCGCAGTCCTGCGGCGGCGTCGCTCGGCAGGTGCGGGGTGTGGCCCACGAGCCGGGCGGAGTTGGCGACCACGGCGATGCTGCTGGTGTTGTGCAGCAGGGCGGCCAGAACGGGGTTGATGGAGCCTCCCGCGCTCGCGACGAGGCCGGCGAGGTTGACGCCGATGGACAGGGTGTAGTTCTGCCGCACGACGCGCAGGGTGTGCCGGCTGAGTTCGACAACGGCCGCGACCTGGCGCAGGTCGTTTCCGGCGAGGGCGATGTCGGCGGTCTCCAGCGCCAGGTGGGAGGCCCTCCTGCCGTGCGCGCCGCTCGCCGAGCGCGACCAGGGCACCGGAGAGGTCGACCGCGTCGACCAGCCCGCCGGCGCCGACCGCACGGGCGGCACTCCTCGGCGCCTGCGCTGAACACTGGGGTGCCCGGGGGTATCGCCCGGCTGATGTCAGTGGAGTTGCGGTGATCCGCGTGTGAAACCTGGGTGGTGGCTCGGCGATCCATGCAGGAGTCGCTATATGTTGATGTCGCGATTCGTCGTCCGGGGCAGATCCGCGGGCGGCCAGAAAGGCAAGCGAGGAGTCTCCCCATGTCCACCGCCACCGACCACCGCACGCACGAGGGGCACGTGCACACCCACGGTGAGGGCTGCGGCCACGTCGCCTTCCCGCACGGCGACCACACCGACTACGCGCACGACGGCCACATCCACCGGGTCCACGGCGACCACGTCGACGAGTGCGCCCCTGCCGGTCACGCCACCCACGAGGCCCACGACCACCAGCACGGTGAGGGCTGCGGCCACGTCGCCGTGCCGCACGAGGATCACACCGACTACCTGCATGACGGCCACCGCCACGCCGCTCATGAGGGGCACTGGGACGACCACTGACGGATCACGCGCCGCGTCCGGGCCGCTCCTCGCCCGTGATCACCCTCGGTTACTATGCTCACTTCATGCCGGACGCCGTGAGCAGGGGACGCACCCGGCGGAGTCGGTCGGATGGCAGGGCTGAAGAGACGGGTGGCCGGGGGACATGCTGAAAGAGGTCACCGCGACCCGCTACATCACGCCCCTGCGCGAGGGCGGTTCGCTGCCGGGACTCGTCGAGGCCGACGACTTCGGTACGTACGTCCTGAAGTTCAGCGGCGCGGGACAGGGGCGCAAGACGCTCGTCGCCGAGGTGGTCTGCGGGGAACTGGCCCGCCGGCTCGGGCTGCGCGTGCCACGCCTGGTCACGGTCGAGCTCGACGCGGAGCTGGGGCTCGGCGAGCCCGACCAGGAGGTGCAGAGCCTGCTCAGGTCCAGCGGCGGCACCAACCTCGGCATGGACTTCCTCTCCGGCGCGCTCGGCTTCGACCCGCTCGCCTTCTCGGTGACTCCCGAGGAGGCCGGGCGGATCGTCTGGTTCGACGCGCTGGTCAACAACGTCGACCGGTCCTGGCGCAACCCCAACCTGCTGATGTGGCGGGGCGAGCTGTGGCTCGTCGACCACGGGGCGACCATGATCTGGCACCACAACTGGCCCGGCGCCGAGGCCTCCGCGGCCCGCCCGTACGACGCCTCCGACCATGCCCTGGCGCCCTTCGCGCCCGATGTCGCCGCCGCGGCGGCCGAGTTGGCGCCCCGGGTCACCGGGGAACTGCTCGCCGACGTCACCGCGCAGATCCCGGACGCGTGGCTGACGGACGAGCCCGGCTTCGACACGCCGGACGACCTGAGGCGGGCCTACGCGCGGTCCCTGCTCGCACGGGCCGCCGTCATCCACGACCGCATCCAGGGGATCGAGTGAGCGACCGCCACATCATCAAGGGCGGGCCGCGCGACCGCCAGATCTACGAGTACGCCGTCCTGCGCGTCGTCCCGCGCGTCGAGCGCGGCGAGTGCATCAACGCCGGGGTGCTCGTCTACTGCCGCGCCGAGTCCTACGTCGGCGCCCGCACCCACCTCGACGAGGCCCGCCTGCTGGCCCTCGACCCCCGGGCCGACGTGGCCGGGGTCCGAGCCGCCCTGAGGGCCGTGGAGGGACTGTGCGCGGGCGGAACCGCGGCCGGCCAGGCGGCTTCCGACGACCCGGGCCGCCGCTTCCGCTGGCTCGTCGCCCCCCGCTCCACGATCGTTCAGCCCGGCCCCGTGCACACGGGACTGACCACGGACCCGGAGGCGGAGACCGAGCGTCTGCTGGACCTGCTGGTGAGGTGACGGACGCCCCCGGCGTCAGCGTCGGCGGCGCTTCACCGCGTAGCCCGCGGCGACGGCGGCACCCGCCGCGAAGGTCAGACCGATGGCGACGTCCCAGTCGCTCGGCCCCGAGGCCACCGCACCCCCGAGCCCGCCTCGCACGCCTCGGGTCGGGGCGACGGTGGGTGTGGCGGTCACGGGAGGGGAGGGGGTGACGGAGTGACTGGGCGAGGCGGGGGGCGAGGTGGTGGGGGAGATGACACCGTGGTGGGCCAAGGCCTCACACGCGATGCCGTCGTCAGGGCCCTGGTCCTCGTCGAGTCTGTTGGGATCACTGGGATCCGCGTCGAAGACGGCCTGCGCGTCCTCCTGGAAGGAGAAGTCGCGGCAGTCCAGGTCCTGCCGGGCATGAGCGGGGTCGGCCAACGGCACGATCGCGGCGATCGCGAACAGCGTGCCTATGGCACCGGTACGACGGCGCATGGAGTGCTCCCTTCCGGCCACGAGTGGCTCGCGCTCCGACGCTAGGCGGCGAGAGGCGCGGCGGCGCGCGGCCGTGAGCCGATCGGGTGTTCCGGAGGGCGCCGCCGGGCAGGGTGGGCCCGGGTGATGGATCACATGCCGAGCGTGGCCGTTGACACCGCGTGCCAGGGCTTCTAGCGTCACACCCACTGAAGGTACTAAGCGGTCGCTCACCTGAGGAGAAGCACTCATGTCCACCACTGAGCAGCGGGTCGCCGTCGTCACCGGTGCCGCGCGCGGGATCGGCGCCGCCACCGCC
Source organism: Streptomyces afghaniensis 772 (assembly GCA_000415505.1). Classification (GTDB taxonomy): domain Bacteria; phylum Actinomycetota; class Actinomycetes; order Streptomycetales; family Streptomycetaceae; genus Streptomyces; species Streptomyces afghaniensis. The sequence goes on along the minus strand of KE354039.1, from coordinate 4,114 downwards.
GTACGACTGGCCGCCGAGGGCCGCGCGGTCGCCGTGCTCGACCTCGACGAGGCGGCCTGCAAGGACACCGTCGAGAAGATCACCGCCGCCGGTGGCAAGGCCATCGCGGTCGGCTGTGACGTCTCGGACGAGGCGCAGGTCGAGGCGGCCGTCGCGCGGATCGCCGAGGAGCTCGGCGCGCCGACGATCCTGGTCAACAACGCCGGCGTGCTGCGCGACAACCTGCTGTTCAAGATGAGCGTCTCCGACTGGGACACCGTCATGAACGTGCACCTGCGCGGCGCCTTCCTGATGTCCAAGGCCTGCCAGAAGCACATGGTGGACGCGGGCTTCGGCCGGATCGTCAACCTGTCGTCGTCCTCGGCGCTGGGCAACCGCGGGCAGGTCAACTACTCGGCCGCCAAGGCCGGTCTCCAGGGCTTCACCAAGACCCTCGCCAAGGAGCTCGGCAAGTTCGGCGTCACCGCCAACTCCGTCGCCCCCGGCTTCATCGCCACCGAGATGACCAAGGCGACCGCCGACCGGGTCGGCATGGGCTTCGAGGACTTCAAGGCCGCCGCCGCCACCCAGATCCCGGTGGCGCGCGTCGGCGAGCCGGAGGACATCGCCAACGCCATCGCCTTCTTCACCGGCGAGGCGGCCGGGTTCGTCTCCGGCCAGGTGCTGTACGTGGCCGGCGGACCGCTCGACTAGGGATCACAGGAGCTCACGGACATGACTGAACTCTCCGGCAAGGCCGCGCTCGTCACGGGCGCCAGCCGCGGCATCGGCTACGGCGTCGCCGAGGCCTTCGTCGCACGCGGCGACCGCGTGTGCATCACCGGCCGCAACGAGGACGCCCTCAAGGAGGCCGTCGAGCGGCTCGGCTCCGACCGCGTGATCTACGCGGTGGGCAAGGCCCACGACGAGGCCCACCAGGCCGCTGCCGTCGAGCGCACGATGGAGGCCTTCGGCCGGGTCGACTACCTGGTCAACAACGCCGGCACGAACCCGGTGTTCGGCCCGATCGCCGACCTCGACCTGAACGTGGCCCGCAAGGTCTTCGAGACCAACGTCGTCTCGGCGCTGGGCTTCGCCCAGCGGACCTGGCACGCCTGGCAGAAGGACAACGGCGGCGCGATCGTCAACATCGCCTCCGTCGCCGGCCTGTCGCCCTCGCCGTTCATCGGCGCGTACGGCGTCAGCAAGGCGGCGATGATCAACCTGACCGTGCAGCTCGCCCACGAGTTCGCGCCCGGGGTGCGGGTCAACGCGATCGCCCCGGCCGTCGTGAAGACCAAGTTCGCCACGGCCCTGTACGAGGGCCGCGAGGAGGAGGCCGCGGCTGCCTACCCGCTCGGCCGGCTCGGCGTGCCCTCCGACATCGGCGGCGCGGCGGCGTTCCTCACCTCCGAGCAGTCCGACTGGGTCACCGGCCAGACGCTCGTCGTGGACGGCGGCATCTTCCTCAACGCCGGCACGGGCTGATCTCGCCGACGACGCGGCCCGGCACGGGCGCCCCTGCCCACAGGCGGCGCCCGTGCCGGCGTAAAACCGTCGCAAAGGGCGATGACAACGTCGTCAAAGGTTTATCGATCAAGGAGTCATGTCCCGGGGTGGGGCAGCGCGCACGGCACTGCGGTATGGTCTGCCGACCCTTGGTATGGCAGATCGAGGAGCGTGCGCGTGTTCAACCGGAACCGATGCCTGCGGCGGGTGGCGGCCATCGCGTCCATATCGTCCCTGGTCGCCGGATGCGGCGTGCTGTCGTCCGACACTCCGGAGGACGAGGGGCCGATCGTCGTGGGTACCACCAGTGCCCCCAGCACGCTCGACCCTGCCGCCTCCTGGGACAGCTCCTGGGAGCTGTTCCGCAACATCTACCAGACGCTGCTGAGCTATCCGACCGGCGCGAGCGAGCCCCAGCCGGACGCAGCCGAGAGCTGCGGCTTCAGCGACTCCTCGAACCAGGTGTACCGCTGCCGGCTGCGGGAGGGCCTGAAGTTCTCCAACGGCGACGCGCTCGACGCCCGGGCCGTGAAGTACTCGTTCGACCGGATCCGCAAGATCAACGTCAACGGCGGCCCCGCCGGTCTGCTCGGCAGCCTCGAACGGGTCCAGGCGCCGAACGAGCGCGAGGTGATCTTCCACCTCAACAAGCCCGACGCGACCTTCCCGTTCGTGCTCGCCACGCCCGCCATGTCGATCGTCTCCCCGGAGGCCTACCCGGAGAACTCCCTGCGCAAGGGCAGCGACGTCGTCGGCTCCGGCCCGTACACCCTCGACTCCTACGACGAGGGCAAGGAGGCCGTCCTCGTCCGCAACGACGGCTACAAGGGCTACGCGGAGCGCCGGAACGACGCGGTGACCATCCGCTACTTCCAGGACTCCGGCACCATGGTCAAGGCCCTGCGGGACGAGCAGATCGACGTGACCTACCGCGGTCTGGGCGCCGGTGACGTGGTCGACCTCCAGAGCAAGTCCTCCAAGGAGGAGGAGATCCAGCTCGTCGAGGGCACCGGCACCGACATCAACTACCTGGTGTTCAACCCGAAGAACTCCTGGGCGAACCGCAAGGCCGTGCGCCAGGCCATCGCGCAGGTCGTCGACCGGGCGGCGATCGCCCACAAGGTCTACAAGGACACCGTCGACCCGCTGTACTCCATGGTCCCCAAGGGCCTCACCGGTCACACGACGGGCTTCTTCGACGACTACGGCGACCCGGACGTCGCCAAGGCCCGCAAGATCCTCACCGGCGCGGGCATCAACCAGCGGGTCCCGCTCACCTTCTGGTACACGAGCGACCGCTACGGCTCCGAGACCGCCGCGGAGTTCAAGGAGCTGGAGCGCCAGCTCGAGGACTCCGGCCTGTTCGAGATCACCCTCAAGAGCCGCCCCTGGAAGACGTACGTCGAGGGCTACCAGAAGGGCGAGTACCCGGTGTTCGGGCGTGGCTGGTTCCCCGACTTCCCGGACGCCGAGAACTTCATCGCGCCGTTCGTCGGCGAGCAGAACGCCCTCGGAACGCCCTACCCGGCGCCCGAGATCACCGGCGATCTGCTGCCCCGGTCGCGTCGCGAGAGCGACCGCGCGAACGTGGAGAAGGAGTTCGAGGAGGCCCAGCGGATCCTCGTGGACGACGCGCGGCTGCTGCCGCTGTGGCAGGGCCGGCAGTACGTGGCGGCGAGCCGGGACGTCTCGGGCGCGGAGCGGGCCATGGACCCGTCGACGATCATGATGATGTGGGAGCTGCACCGCAAGACCGCCTGGTAGGCGGGGGCGCGGGGCTTGACGGGCACGTTGTCAGTGGTCGCCGGTAGGTTCTGTGGCCTGGAAGTGACCGCACATCGTGAGGACGTTGACGTGACCGACATCGCCATGCTGCCCGAGTCCTGGCGCGGGGTTCTGGGTGACGAGCTTCAGCAGCCCTACTTCAAGGAGCTGACGGAGTTCGTCGAGGAGGAGCGGGCGAAGGGCCCCGTCCATCCGCCGCGCGAGGAGGTCTTCGCCGCGCTGGACGCCACGCCGTACGAGCGGGTCAAGGTCCTGGTCCTCGGTCAGGACCCGTACCACGGCGAGGGCCAGGGGCACGGGCTGTGCTTCTCGGTCCGGCCCGGGGTGCGGATCCCCCCGTCCCTGCGGAACATCTACAAGGAGATGCACGAGGAGCTGGCCACGCCGATCCCGGACAACGGCTATCTGATGCCATGGGCCGAGCAGGGCGTCCTGCTGCTCAACGCGGTGCTCACGGTCCGCGGCGGCGAGGCCAACTCGCACAAGGGCCGGGGCTGGGAGAGGTTCACCGACGCGGTCATCCGCGCGGTCGCCGGCCGGCCCGACCCGGCGGTGTTCGTGCTGTGGGGGAACTACGCGCAGAAGAAGCTCCCGCTGATCGACGAGTCGCGCCATGTGGTGGTCAAGGGCGCGCATCCGTCGCCCCTGTCGGCGAAGAAGTTCTTCGGCTCGCGTCCGTTCACGCAGATCAACGCGGCGGTGGCGGCGCAGGGACACGAGCCGATCGACTGGACGATTCCGAACCTGGGCTGACGGCTGACGCCCCGGCGGCGTACGGAGCGGCCTCAGCTGGATCCTCCCGGCCTGCGGTTAGCGTCGGGAGGAACAGCGGGCGAGCGGT
>KE354038.1 GCA_000415505.1 Streptomyces afghaniensis 772 | reverse complement strand
CGACCTGTTCACCGCCCGGGCGGTTCTACATCGTCACCGGCGCAGCACCGCCGAGGTCACCGACCGCCTCGATATCGCCGCCGACGAGATCACCATCGCCACGAGGACGGACCGATGAGCCACCAGCCCGATCCGCGCTGCGACATTGACGGCGACGTCTACGTCTCCCCGCGCCATCTCGCCTCCACCACCGGGACCGGTGACCCCGCCCTCGCGCCGCTGCTCGACCTCGGTTGGGACCTCCGGTACGACGAGGACTCCAACGTGTACGTAAGCGCTCCCGACCGACGAGTGCGCCTGGGCTACCTGCCCGAAGGCGAAGACGACGGGCTCTGGCGCATCAACGCCTACAAGGACTCGTTCGGCCCGCCGGCATGGGGCGTCTGTTTCAACGACCGCGTCCCCACCGAGTTCTTCTCTGAACTACCGCGGGTGCCCCGTGCTCAGGTGAGGGGACGATCAGTCCTGAGAGGAGGGACCGGAGAGCGGTTGCGAACTGCCAGGGTGTTAGTTTCCTTCCCGTGTTAAGACACCAGGACGAGACCAGGGCGGCCTATGACGGGGTCGTCGACCTGTACGCGTCGATGTTCGCTAATCGGCTGGAGACGCAGCCATTCGCGCGGAACATGATCGGCACCTTCGCCGAGCTCGTGCGTGCTTCGGGGAACCTGCGGGCAGCCGACGTCGGGTGCGGCCCCGGTCATCTGACGGCCATGCTGCACGACTTGGGGCTGGACGCCTTCGGACTCGACCTCTCCCCGGCGATGATCGCCCACGCCCGGCGAGCCCATCCGGCGCTGCGATTCGACGAAGCGCGAATGGAAGCCCTGCCTGCCGAGGACGGCGCACTCGGCGGAGTGCTGGCCCACTACTCGATGATCCATACCCCACCTGGAGAATTGCCCGCGCTACTCGCCGAGCAGGTGCGTGTCCTGGCACCAGGGGGCCTGCTCCTGGTGTCCTTCTTCGGGACCGAGGGACCGGAGCCGGTCCGCTTCGACCACAAGGTGACGCCCGCCTATAGCTGGCCGGCGGACCGGTTCGCCGAGCTGCTCGCCGAGGCCGGACTCGTCACGTTCGCCCGGCTGCTCCACGACCCAGCGTCCGAGCGGGGCTTCCTCGACACCCATTTGCTGGCCCGCCGCCCGTAGGGCGTGGCTCGTGGCCTGGATCGGGGTGGTGTAGATCACCGCGTGGATGAGGCTCGACTAACTTGAAGGTCCTCTTGCCGTACTGATTCGTGTCGCGATCTGGCTGAAGCGCGGCATGCCGAGATCGATCACTTGGCGTTGACGGACTTGCTCTGCATCGAGCTGGGTGAGCTTCTCCTCTGTGCTGGCGAGGCTGAGGTCCGGCATCTCTGCTTCCAGGCCGCGCTCACCTCGGGTGCCAGGTGGAGAGAGTCGATTCCCGGATGATGCTGTTCCAGGTCGCCCCAGAAGTTGCTGGCCAAGTGCCGGGACAACGATCTTGACCAGCGCGTGCAGGGCATGGCGCCCGACGTTGGAGGACCATGTAGCAGGTTCGATCATCGCTTCAAGCTGGGAGAATCCTTCCGGGTCACGGGTAGGGATGAGCCCGATCCGCAGGCTGGTCATGTTGGCCGAGGTTCGCGAAAGCAGCCAGGGGAGGGCTGGCCTGATGACGTCTGCACAGATCAAACTCAGTAGCCCGCCGGACAAGGTCTGCCGTTGCGAGGGGCCCGCGGCGGTTCCGATCCAGCCGGGTGCCAACCGCGCCCAGTCGTTGCCAGGGCGTGTGCTGGCGGGGCTGGCGTTCCACCGCTGCTGCCAGGTGGCCCCGGGGAAGGTGTCCAGCCACTGCAAGATTTGGCGAGCTCCGCGGATCCGGGCTCGGTGGTGCCTCACGTCCGCCGGCCGCAAGGGAGGCTGCTGCAGACGAGCCAGGATGTCGGCCTGCGTGCCTGCCGTGGCCGCCCAGTTGTCCTCGGCAGGTCTGGGCGGGAAGCGCAGGGCGACGGCCCTCAATGCTTCTCCGGCCAGGCTCAGGGACGTGGGAGGTGCGACATGCGTCGCGACGGACATCGTCTCTGCAGGTGTCACCAGGCAGTCCCGAAGAGGTTGTTGAGGGATTCAGCGTTGTAACCGGCCGCCGGTGGCGGTGGAACCCGCTCGGCGGACTTGGCCCGTCGGGCATGGTGTGCCCGAACGTGTTCGATCACCTCGTCCCGGTCGGCCGGAAGATAGAGCTGTGTCGTCGACAGGTGTGCATGGCCGAGCACCCACTGCACGTCGGTCAGCGGCATCTTCGGATCCCTCGCCAGCCGATAGGCGGCGGTGTGTCGAAGATCGTGGAGAGTCCAGTTTGTACCGAGCAAGCTGTTGGCCCGGTTGAACATCGCACGGGCCGCCGGATAGTTCAGGGGACGCCACGGGCGGCGTAACGTCCACCACAGCCCCTCGTTCTGTCCGCGGGGGACCCCAGCCCTCCAGGCGCTCTCCTGATAGAGCCGTAGCCAGACGAAAGCGTCCGCTGAGCAGGGAAGTTGTTGATAGGCCCGGCTCCCCTTGCGGACCACCCCCAGGGCCTGTTGGCCGGGCAGCGCGTCGCGTTGCCGACTGGTGAGCAGTTCCTCAGCACGAGCCCCGTTGGAAACCCAGAAGGCCAGCAGAGCTCGATCACGGTCGTGCTTCAGCGCGGCGAAGAGCGCGTTGAACATCGCGTCGGGGATCCGCCGAGGCGCTCGCTTGGGGATGGCCGGCCGGTAGCGGCCCTGTCGTTCGTGGCGAAACCGCTCGTCAGGGTTGTGGTGAGCGTGTGCCCTGCCATGGCGCCGGGAGCGATCCAGTGGAAACGGGTTCAGGATCGGGCCGGTTCCCTCGGAGAGGTGGAAGTCGTAGAAGGCCCGCAGGACGGTCTCGCAGTGCGCTCGCGTTGTCGGCGCGTATCTCGGCCCTGGGGACGACTTCCCTGTGATCGGATTGGGGGCTCCGGGCGGCAGATGCTCTCGTACTGGCTTTGGTGTTGTCTCCGTCTGGATGGCCCCTCGGTGGCGCCAGTGCAGCGGTGCGGACTTGTTCGCGACCTGCATCCAGCGGGCGAAGTCCCGAGCGTCCGACCGGGCTGCACGATCCCAGGCAATCCCCCAGCCCCACAGGAAGCGCCACCAACGCAGCAGATCCATTCCGTATGACCGGATCGTGGCTGCTGACTTGTCACAAGCCAGCAGCTCCGCGAAGAAGGCGGCCACGGGTTCGATCTCGACACCGTCCGCGTCCAGGAGGACAAACGGTCTCCATCGATCTCCTGTCTCCGCCAGCTGTCCGGCCTCGGGCAGCACGAAGCTTGCTAACTCCCTCTCGGGTTCACGTCCAAGCATCCACGGAAGCTAGCAGAAAGGCTATCTGACCTGCGCAAATGTTGGAGTTAGTTCAGTCAACGGTTCGTCCAGGCATTCACCACTGTCCTCGCTACGGCGTACGAGCAGGGGCCGGACGCCTACCTCGCCCGGCCGGTCTCCGGCATCGACGAGCACGATCCCTTTCTCGCCGTCGTCCCGCTCCTGAAACAGGGCTGGGAGATCGACCGCCCGCGCTGGGGCGTCTTCGCGGTCCAGGCACCGGACGGGCTCGCCGGCATGGAGTTCACCACCGGCGACCTCGATCCGGAGGCCGAGCTGACGACGCGGGACGCTCGCTGGCAGCTGTGGGCGGGCAAGTCCATCGACCGGCCCGTCTGGTACGCCACGGCCAGCACCGACATCCCCGTCGCCCTGCTCACCGCCGTCACCGAGTGCGTCGCCGATCCGGCTCCTCTGCCCCGCTGGCGCGAGGAGACCTTCAGCTACATCAAGGGGATGGCCCAGCTCACCCCGATCCTTCCGCCAGGACCGCCGGCCCCCACCCCGCTCGACGTGCAGCGGGCCGTCGCATCCCGCCGCCCGGCCGCGCTCCCCGCTCCCAGCGTCCCGCGCTGGAGCACCGCCAGCCGACCGGCCCTGCCCGGCCCACGCCGGTAGGACCAGCCCAACCCCGACCGGAGACCTTCTTGTCCCTGCAAGCCCCCGAGTTCTTCGCCGAGCTGTGCCTCCCCTTCCACGACCACACGGTCGTGGGCAACACCTACTTCGCCGCCCTCGTCCCCGACGCACCGCTGCGGCTGCGAATCGATTTCACCGGCACCATCCACGCGGACACCTACGGCGGGCTGCGTGTGGCGGTCGTCCACCCGGACCGCGGCGAGATCGACGCGGTGGCGCTCAGCTTCGTAGACCACGGGACCTTCCACCGCCGCGACGAAGCCACCAACACTCGACCGAACACCAAGCAGTACGGCACCTTCGACACGTACCACCGCCCCGGCCGACCCCCGTGGGACGGGGCCGTCACCACCGGGCTGCGCGACGCCATCGAGCAGTACACCACCGTCTGGTTCCCCGGCGCCTGGGCCGCGTCCGCGCCCAGACGCACGGCTAGCCGTACACCGCGCAGCACTCCCGTCCCGCCGACCACCCCCGCCAGGGCCCGCACCCGCTGAGTCCGCGTACCGATCCTCGCGCAGCTCAGTTCCGCGCAGCCTTCCCGGCAGGAGCCTCCCCTCGTGTTGCCCGAACCGCTCACCGACCCCTTCAAGGACCTCGACCCTGCCCAGACCGTGAGGATTCGCCCGGGTCACCTCGCCGGTCCCGGCCATATCGGTGGCGCACGCTGCCCAGGCCCTCCGGAGGGAGGAAGGTCTGCCTGATCTCCACCGAGCCCCTGCACCGGGCCGCCGTCAAAGAGGTCCCCTTCCACACCCGCCGTCACCTCTTCGTCGCCGCACCAGCTGCGGCCAAGCGGCCGCCCAGCTATCCGACGCCCGCTCTGCCGCCCCGACGCGACGCACGCCGTTGGCCGCACTCGCTGACCTTCCCCCTACTGACCAAGGAGTCCTCTTCTTCGTGCACGCACGTCTCGTCCGATCCGCCGCCGCCGTCGCTGTCGCGGTGACCGCCACCTCACCTGGGCGCCGGCCGCGAGCGCCCAGCCCTCCGAACCAACCCCCTCGGCCTCTGCCGTCCCCGCCGAGACACCAGCCCCGGACGCGGGCAGCGTCGAGATCACCGCGAAGGACACGGCCGGGGACGTCCTCCCCGGCGCCACGCTCCTGCTGCTCGACTCCACCGGCCAGGAAGCCGGACGCGGGAAGACCGACTCACTGGGGAAGCTGACCTTCCCCGGCCTTGCGCCGGGTGTCTACCGGCTCAAGGAGACGGCTTCTGGCAGCCCGCTCCACGAGGTCGTCGCCGACCAGGACGTCATCGTCACCCCGGGCGCGACCACACGGCTGTCGATCACCGACCCGTTCAAGGCCGCCAAGGTCCTCCTACATGCCAAGGACGACAAGTCCGGCAAGCTCCTGCCCGGCGCGACCGTGAACATCGGAACCGGCGACTCGACGCTGCTCACTCTGACCACCGGCTCCAAGGGCACCGCCTCTGGAGAGCTGCCGGTGTCGAGCCGGAAGACCCAGTTCTGGGTCAAGGAGATCAAGGCTCCCGCCGGCTACGACCTCTACGAGCCGTCCAAGACGTTCCGCGCGGGTCCCGGCGTCCCCGTGACCGTGACAGTCACCAACGCCCAGACCGCGACCACCCCGCCGCCCCCGCAGAAGCCGACCGACAGGGCCACCGACAAGCCCTCCCCGAGCAAGCCCGGCAAGGACGAGGACGTCTCGGTGCCATCCGCCTCGGGTACCCCGACCGCCGACAAGACCGCGGCGAGCACCGCGGCGCCCGCCCCTGCGGGCTCGCTCGCGCACACAGGCGCCGACGCCGCCCCGTGGCTGATCGGCAGTGCCGGAGTTCTGATCGCTGCTGGCGGAGGCGCCCTCAATGCGGCTCGCCGCCGACGCACGGACAACTCCACCGACGACGGCTCCAGCGAGAGCTGACCCTACTCACGGCATGACGCAGAGCCCCCGGAATCCCCCGATTCCGGGGGCTCTGTCGTGGATGCGTATCCGATGCGAGCGGAGGCGGTGTGCGATGCGGTCGATTCACCCGCCGCCCATGCGTGGCTCTTGCGTATCGCCGAACCGTGAAGACTCGTACGCGCGTTCACCGTCAGGGGTGGACTTACCACCTCTTTGGTGTCGGGCAATACCGAACACCAGCGCGGGCGTGCAGAGGTGCGGCAAGCTGCCGCGGGAAATCAGAGTTCTCGCACCAGAGGAGCCACCCATGGCCGAGTCGATCGTCGTCCCCGACCTATGGACGGGGCACTGCCAGTGTGGCGACCACGCGTACGAGGCGTCCGGTATTCCGAACGACCCGCACTTGTGCTCGTGCGAGCACTGCACGCGCCTGTCCGGTGCGCCGGCGATGGCGTGGGTCGGATTCCACAGGGACGCTCTGAAGTGGACGGGCCCGGTAGGTGAGCCGACGTACTTCTCCACCTGGCCGACGCTTCATCGAGGGTCCTGCCAGCGCTGCCGCACCCAGCTCACCTCCGTCGCGGACGGCTCGGACATGATCATGGTCGCGATCTTCAGTCTTTCCCGCAGCGCTGAGCTGGCCCCGGTCGGACACAGCTACCGCGAGGAGGCGGCGCCTTGGATGGCCATCACGCTCGCGCCCGACCCGCAGCGCCGGACATGATGGTCTGCGCTGAGCCCCGGTTACGAGATCGGCGCGTCCCCGCGGGCATTCACGGCGAATTCGGGCGGTCCTGTGCTCGGACCGCGCGGCGCAGCTCCACACTCCATTGCTCCAGCGGGTCGGCCCGCAGCGTGTCCCAGGTGATCGGAGTGAGGATCAGCTCGGCGACGGCTTCCCTAACCATCTCCACCAGAGACTCGCTGATTCTCTTCGCTCCCCGTCGGCCTCCCACGGCGTTCCCCCATCCTCGTGCCACGTGGCCCGCCCGGGACCCGATATGGAGGACCGGGACGGGGGAATGGGTGCGGGCCCGGGGTCCAACGTCGAGGAGATCCGTACGCTCAACGGGCCAACGGCGTCTTGTGGCGCTTGGTGACCTCATGCTTCGCCGTCCGAGCTGGCGGTGGGTGCGTTACAGCTCGCGAGTATGCGACGACCAAGGCCCGGCACGTCGTCCAAGGCAGGGTCCAGTGCCGTGACATCCTCCTGGAACGTGCTCAGCCGTCGCGGCGAGGTGCACACGTCCAGGAGAAGGCCAGTGAAGCCTTTCCAGGCCCGTTCCCCGGGACGGCGGCTGATGGCCTCAGCCCGCTTCAGGTATTCGTCCGTGCGCCGGTTTGATGTCCGAATTGCCTCAATGTGCAGTACATCCGGATTGTCGATCCCTGCTTGCCGGGCCAAGGCCAGCGCAGGGGAGGCTTCTACGAGAAGGGCCAGCACGTCGCGGACTGTGCAGATCACCGGATACTCGACCCGCTCCATCCTCTGGACCCGGTCTTCGAGTGAGGGCCAGCGAGGTTGGCGGGAAAATGGTCTCTCGCTGACGCCCTCTGCCTTTCGGACGGCCTTACTCCATTGGGCGAACAACTGGTTGCCGTACTCGTCAGCGAGTTCCGGCAGTGACTTGCTGACTGCCTCCACGATGGCGTCGGCGCCGTAGTTCTCGAAGCCGAGCACTGTGGCCACGGCGAAGGTGGCGAGACCGTCGGCGTCGGCAAGATTATCGGGTGCCGTCGTGCCCGGTGGGTGCCTTCTTTGTGTCGCCTGCCGGTACAGCTTGGAGAAATAGCGGTGAGCCGACTCCAGGGCGGCGTCCATGGCCTTGTCGGGGCAGCTGCTTGCGGACCGGGCGGCCTTCTCGATGGCGGCAAGTGGATGAGAGTCGTCCCGGGCCATGTACCAGGCCAAAGCGCGTCGAACCGCACGTTCGGGCAGCGGTATCGACGTGGCCGCAAGGCCCTGATCGAACCGAGGGTGCGTGGTGAACACGTGGAGTACCGCCTGCTCCAGGGGTCTCTTCTTGATGGTGGCCAAAGCCAGGGCCTCAGCGACCACGAAAGTCTCCGGCAGGAGCTCCGAGGTGGACCCAGACCCACGCCCCAGGCCGTGCTGTTTCCTCCAGGGGAGCGCGCCGAACTCCCGCCATCGGCGGATCTTCGCCCAGCTCACTGATAGCCCATCCGCCGCAAGCCGCTCACGCAGTCGCCGTTCGGCGTCACTGGGCTCTTTCCACGCCACGGGGCCAGTCTAAGGGCTGTCCCGCTACTCCGCCCTGGGCAGGATCAGGGTTGAGTGCTGGGACGATAGGCCCCGATATCGGGTGCGGCTGCCTGGCCGTCATCGGACAGCAGATGCTGGCATGATGATGCTCATGACCTTGTACCGAAAGGCCGATGCCGCGTAGACGGCCCGGCGCGCTACGCGCTGAACAGTCTCCTCGTGTCCCTTGGAGCTTGCCCCCAGACCGGATCCACGGCCTCTCGTCCCGAACCAGCGTGGCGATAGATCGGGTAGAGAGACTCTCGGACGACTACTACCTCTACCCCGGCGCTACCGACCGCGCGCTGCGGCGATATAGAGCGTTCCTGCAACCACCGGGCCGACGACCCCTGTATCCGCAGGAGACGGGGTGTTCATGCCGTGGCTGTTCCTTCGAGGACGTCCGACACGCCCGCGATGTGCTTGAGGAAGTCTTGCGGCAGTTGCCACCCAGGCCACAGGCCGAGCTCAAAGACCGAGTGCATGCCCTGGACGTCAGGTATGTCGAGCGCACACTGCCGGATCAGTTCGCGGCTCATCGTCAGTGGCGTTCTGACCGCTGGTGGCGGCGCCGCCTGGCCGACGGTCCGGAAGGTCGGTGAGGAGTTCTGCCCTGGCATATAAGCAGCGGTGGAATGATCAACACGTGGCTGGTGTGATCACGGCGTCGCAGCCGTCCTGGATAGGGCCGTTCACCGGGCTGAGCCCGCGCTGCTTCGGCAAGCTCGTGACCGCCATGCGCCGCGAAGGAGCGGACGTGGCCCGCCGAGGCCGGCCGTGGAGCCTGCCCCTGGAGGACCGCGTTTTGCTTGTCGCGGCGTACTGGCGAACCAACTTGACGCTGCGCCAGCTCGCTCCGCTGTTCGGAATCTCGAAGTCCGCAGCCGGTCGCATCCTTCACCGTCTCGGGCCGCTGCTCGCGTTGCAGCCGCGCCAACGGTTCCACAAGGGCACCGTGCTCATCGTGGACGGCACCTTGGTGCCCACACGTGACCACATGGTGGCTGAGCAGTCGAAGAACTACCGGTACTCCACCAATCACCAGGTCGTGATCGACGCCGATACCCGGTTGGTCGTCGCAGTTGGCCGTCCCCTGCCCGGCAACCGCAACGACTGCAGGGCATGGGAGCTGTCCGGAACGAAGGCAGCTGTCGGCAACACCACGGTGATCGCCGACGGCGGCTACTGCGGCACCGGCCTGGTGATACCGCACCGCCGCGACCGCGGCCAGGCCGAACTTCCGGCCTGGAAAGAGGAACACAATCGCTCACACCGCAAGGTCCGGGCCCGCGTGGAGCACACCTTTGCCCGCATGAAGAGCTGGAAGATCCTTCGCGACTGCCGTCTGAAAGGCGACGGCGTGCATTACGCCATTCTCGGCATCGCCCGTCTGCACAACCTCGCTCTTGCTGGATAGCCGGACCGAGCCCGGACGCTCTCGGCTGTGATGGGCACGAGCCAGTTGATCATTGCGGGACAGCCTTTAGTTAGAACCCCGCGATCCACAGAGGCCCTCACCGTGGGACGGGTTGGCCTACTGGGCATACGAGTGCCGCGCGTTGTGCGCACGGCAACCAGGCCAGATGGGAAGATCAAATGACAAGCCGATTCCGCAAGGGGCCTCGACACATGCTTCGGGTTGCCGGGTTCGCCATGATCCGAGGTGCTGCGTACGCGGTCGGCAGCGCTGCCGTGACTGGCGGGATCTGGTGGTTCCAGTCCCGGTAGTTCGTGCCGGCTCGCGCTCCCTGCGCAGTGAAGTGAGGCGCGAGGTGTGGCCAACTGTGGTGCTCAGACTGGCCAACCTGGACGCTCAGTCACATTTCCCGTGGTCGGGTAGCTGGGGATCAGCAATGGTCCCCAGCTACCCGACCAAATTTTTCGTGGCCTGGCACTCACCCCGGACGCCGCCCGGGCCGGACTAAGCGCGTGCGGGAGGCAGGTCGTAGCGGCTGACGGCCAGGTACGTTTCCGGCGTGGCCGCTTCGAGGAGACCCTCGTCGTCCTCCAGGTCGAGCTTCGGCTCCTGGGGACGGCGCAGCAGGTCGCTCCAGTCGCTCGTCGCTCCCCGCTCGTAGGCGTCGCGGAGCAGGGGGCGCAGCCGTGGGCGGGCTTCCTCCTGCTGCTCGCGGAAGATCCGTCGCTGGGTGAGCCGTTGTACTTCCTGGGCTTCGTCGCTGAGCCCGTGGTCGAGGGCCGGCTGATCCTCGGCGCGCAGTCCCGGGGTGCGCTGGGCGATGGCCAGATCTTCTTCGTGGAGGCGTGCGCAGGCGGCGAACAGCTTTCTGGACATGCCGAGGTGGACCTCGGTTCCAGGGATGCGGCAGGTGAGGAAGTCGTCGAGCCCCCAGGAGCGGATCTGGGCGCGCAGGGTGTGCGACTCGATGTGGAGCGCCGCTCCGCGGGCGTCCGCCCGCATGGCGAGGGTGAGGTCGTCGTTTTCCAAGGGGGTGGTCAGTCCGGAACGCCGGTGGCGGGAAGCGCGGTCGGCCGGTACCGGTACCGTGCGCAACTGAGAGGCGGGAGCGGAGCGCAGCGCCAGGTAAGCGAGCATCTGTGCACGGGCGGCGCCGATGAGCGCTTCGTCGCTGTCCCCGAGGTGGTCTTCGAGGTTGCCGGGGCCGACCGCTGCGTCGTCAGCGCCGGATCCGGCAGGCAGAAGGGGCGGCTCGCCGGAGCGCAGGTCATGGTCGATCGTGAGGAAGAGGTCGTCTCCGGGCCGCACGGACGCCCCGACCAGGACGATGCGGTGCTTGTAGGAGCCGAGAATCTTGCTGCCGGCCTCCAGTTGCACCCACCCCTTGCGGAGCTCGCCGACGCCGACACTGCCGCCCTTGGCCTCGATCAGCCAGTACATCTCTTCCGCCTCGTGCCGTCCCCACAGGTCGGGCAGCGTCCTCTTCGGGTCCTTGAACGTGCCGCTCAGGGCGGGGATGGGGCCGCCCAGTTCGAGGTGGTGAGTCTGTCCGAGGCTGAGCAGGGAGCGGCACGCCCACTCGGTCATCGTCATGCCCAGCCGGTAGGCGGCGGCGTTCTTCGCAGTGCGCTCGGTGCCGTGCTCGTACACCGGGTTCAGGGTCAGGCGCTGGCCCTTTGCGCCCGGTACGGGGTGCCGGGGTGTGACGGGGTGGGTGCCAAGGTAGGCGTACAGCGGGGAGACCCGGGCGACGAGTTCCCCGTGCGCGTACCGGGGCTGGTTCTGCAGGTGCGGGGTGACGTCGCGGCCGACCTCGGTGGCGGCCTTGATGATCTCCCGCCACGTGGTGGTCGGGGCGTACCAGCCATCGGTTGCCGGGAACCCGTCCGACGCGCTCCACGCCTCATGCTTCGCCGTGCGCCACTGCCTCTTGGGCTTGTTCGCGGGTCCGTTACGGAACAGGACCGGTACGTCGAAGCTGTCGGCGTAGGTGAGCGGCGGCTCGTCGACGATGTGTGCGGGGATCATGAGGATCACTGTGGCACGGGTCTGGACCCTTCCGAATGCCGGGCAGCGGGCCGCCGATCTGCTTGACTCCCGTCGTCATGGCGCAGTCGCGGCCATGTCCGATGGCGACGGGTGTTGTTGGCCTGCCACCCGCCTCACCGCGATGCGCCGCTCACGGTCGGTCGGGCCAGAAGGTCGACGAAGGCAACCGGACGGAGGGCAGCTGTACCGCCCGGATCGGTCCGAGGGCGGCTGCTGCAGCGCGAAGGGCTTCGTCGTAGGAGCCGAAACCAAGGACCTCAGCAGAACAGGCAGAACAGTCACCGGGGCGGCGGGCATGACCGGCGCTGCGATCCGCGGAGCCTCGGACGTGCGTGAAGGCGTCGTCTGGAAAGTCGGCCCGAACGGCATGCCAGATCCCGACGCGTTCGTTGTCGGGCAGCCCGGCCGCCACCGCCGGCCGCATCGGCGGCAGCAGGCGTTCGTGGTCCTGGACGAGGAACACCCGGTCGGTGAAGTCGACGCTGTCCCCCTCGGGGCGCTCCTGCTCCAGCCACGCCCGGGCCTGCTCCCGGGTGCCCGGCCCCCACAGGTAATCCGTCGGGAACCGTGTGGTCTCGTAGCGGGTGTCGTACTCCGCCCAGTGAGCGTCATCCCAGCGACTGCCCGGGACGAAGGGGATGGCCCGCACCACGACGTGCTGGTACTCGTCGTCCTCCTGATCTTCCACGGGGTCGGGGACGGTGAGAGCGTCGGCGGGCTCCATCCGCGTCCGCCCGGACCCGTTCCAGCTCAGCACGGCGATCTCCCGGCGCAGAGGGGCCGGGTACAGGCGCCCATTGGGAGTGGCCTGCCCCCACAGCTGGTTGATCAGCTCCGCCAGATCCCGCACCATTCGGGCCGCCCCGACGGGGGTGTCGACATGGTGGCCGGAGGGATGGGCAACGTAGTTACGCAGCTTGGCAAGCGCGTCCTCGACCGCGCGGCTGCGCCGCCCGCGAAGCAGACCCGCCGCACGCGCCCACAGACGGAGCCCGTGCAGCATCCCGTTGAAGTCGATGGCGTGGGTGGCTACGACCAGCTTCGCGCGTTGTCGCGCCATCCTGTCCGCGCACTTCTTGACGTCGTCGTACGACGAGACGGTGTAGCAGACGTCCGGGGCCTGGGTGAGGCGGAAGGTGATGGTGCCGGCGCACCATTCCATGAAGCGGTCGCGCAACGCCTGCTCGTAGATGAGGAGCGCCTGGTCGCCGACCATGGTGTACACGTCGTAGCACAGCACGCCGTAGGCGAAGACGGTGCGCAGCCGCTCGAAGGAGTCGCGTGTTCCAGCCGCGACACTCTTCGCCAGGTCGCAGTCGGCGATCTGCCGCTGCTGGAACTC
>KE354037.1 GCA_000415505.1 Streptomyces afghaniensis 772 | reverse complement strand
GCCGTGAGCTCGGCGGCCTCCCCGGCGCTCGCGAGGGCGCGTACGTAGGCGGCGGGGTCGGTGGACGCCAGCGTGAGCGGGGGGCGTGCGCCGGTCACGCCGAGGGCCCGCAGTGCCTCGCGCTGCGGGAGCACGCGCCCACCGGGCAGCGCGCACGCGTCGAGCGCCACATGGGCCGTGATGTCGCACGAGCCGTCCGGGACGGCCGCCGTCTCGCGGCCCTCCCGGAAGCCGGTGAGCGTCCCGAACGGCGGCCGCGTCTTCGCCGTGTGCGCGTAGTCCACGGCGACGGCGAGTCCCCGGTCGAGCGTGGCGACCGCAGAGGCCCAGGCCTCGTCCCTGGGCAGGCCGATCTCGGCCCGCAGCCCCGCCTCGCCGGACAGTGGCCACCAGCGTGCCAGCCACCGCGCCTGCGGCCCGTCGACCGGCTCCCCGAGCCGTTCGGTCCCGTCCGGCCGGACCAGCACCAGCCGCGCCACGCCCGAGGAGTCCACCTCCGCGACCTCCACCGGTACGTTGTCCAGCCACTCGTTGGCGAACAGCAGCCCGTTCGTGCCCTGCGGCGGTTCGGCCAGCCACTCGATCCGGTGATCGAGCCCCTCGGGCCGCTCGGCGACTTCGACGGCGTATGCGCGCGTGCGGGCCGCCACCTCGGCCGGGAGCACGGCGAGCACCCCGGCGGCCAGCTCGCCCCGCCCGGCCGCCATGTCGACGAAGTCCAGCGTCGCGGGCCGCCTCAGCGCCTCGTCGACCCGGCACAGCAGCCCCGCCACGGCCCCGGCGAACAGCGGTGACGCGTGCACGGACGTGCGGAAGTGCCCGGCCGGCCCCTCGGCCCGGCGGTAGAAGCCGCCCGGCCCGTACAGGGCCTCCCGAGCCGCCGCACGCCACCTGCGCCACTCCGGTGCCTCGTGCTCCTCCGGTCCCTCGCCCCTCGTCACTTCCGTCACGGGGCCAGGCTATGCGGACACAACGAACGCAACTCCACCTTGCGGAGTACGCGCGCCCGGTGCGGATCGGCCCTCCGGTTGACCCCTGCACCTATCCCGCTTCCCTACGCTGGGTTACGTGCAGCGCCTCTATGACTTCCTCCGCAGGCACCCGATGTGGGTCGACGGCTCGTGGGCCGTGGTCCTCCTCGGGATTTCCGTGGTCGGCGGAGCGTCGGGCGGATTCGGCTCCCCGGCCGTCGCCGTTCCGCTCTCGCTGCTGTTGTGCCTGGTGGTCGCGCTGCGCCGCCGCATGCCGGAGAAGATGCTGCTGCTCGCGACCGCGGTCGGTCTGGCCCAGCTGATCACCGATGTCGAGATGGGCCCCCACGACTTCGCCATGCTGGTGATCGTCTACACGGTGGCGGCGGAGGGAGCGCGCTGGGCGTCCCGCTTCGCGCTGGTCGCCGGCCTGTGCGCGGCCCCCGTGGCCCACCTGCGCTGGCCGAGCGACCAGACGAGCGTCGCGGCCGGCATCGCCGCGACGGTCTTCATGACCGTGCCCTTCGCCCTCGCCTGGGTGCTCGGCGACTCCATCCGTACCCGCCGTGCCTACTTCGCGCAGCTGGAGGAGCGGGCCGCCCGCCTGGAGAGGGAGCGCGAGGCACAGTCCAAGGTCGCGGTCGCCGCGGAACGCGCCCGCATCGCCCGCGAGTTGCACGACGTCGTCGCGCACAACGTCTCGGTGATGGTGGTGCAGGCCGACGGCGCCGCCTACGTCCTCGACGCCGCCCCCGACCAGGCGAAGAAGGCCCTGGAGACCATCTCCTCCACCGGCCGCCAGGCCCTCGCCGAGATGCGCCGCCTGCTCGGCGTGCTGCGTACCGGGGAGCACGAGGAGGGCGGCGAATACGTGCCGCAGCCCGACGTCCAGCAGATCGAGGACCTCGTCGAACAGTGCCGTGGGCACGGACTGCCCGTCGACTTCAAGGTCGAGGGCACCCCCCGCCCACTGCCCAGCGGCGTCGAGCTCACCGCCTACCGCATCGTGCAGGAAGCGCTCACGAACACCCGTAAGCACGGTGGGCCCAACGCGGGCGCGAGCGTGCGCCTGGTGTACTTCGACGACGGCCTAGGCCTGCTCGTCGAGGACGACGGCAAGGGCGCCCCGCACGAGCTGTACGAGGAGGGCGGGTTCGACGGCCAGGGCCACGGCCTGATCGGCATGCGGGAACGGGTCGGCATGGTCGGCGGGACCCTGGACGCCGGCCCGCGCCCGGGCGGAGGATTCCGCATCAGTGCCCTGCTGCCGCTCAAACCCGCCGGCTGACCCGGGCACACGCCCCTCGCTGACACCTGTAACGCTCCTACCTGCAACAGAGACTGGAAGAGGCCCCGATGACGATCCGCGTGATGCTCGTCGACGACCAGGTGCTGCTGCGCACCGGGTTCCGGATGGTGCTCGCCGCCCAGCCGGACATGGAGGTCGTGGCGGAGGCGGGCGACGGTGTCGAGGCCCTTCAGGTGCTGCGCTCGACGGAGGTCGACGTGGTGCTGATGGACGTCCGCATGCCGAAGCTCGACGGGGTGGAGGCGACCCGCCGGATCTGCTCGGACACCGACCCGCCGAAGGTGCTCATCCTGACCACCTTCGACCTCGACGAGTACGCCTTCTCCGGGCTGAAGGCGGGCGCCTCCGGCTTCATGCTCAAGGACGTGCCGCCCGGGGAGCTCCTCGCCGCGATCCGCTCCGTGCACAGCGGGGACGCGGTCGTCGCGCCCTCCACCACCCGGCGGCTCCTGGACCGCTTCGCGCCGATGCTGCCGGGCACCGCGAAGCAGCCCCAGCACCAGGAGCTGGAGCGGCTCACCGGGCGCGAGCGCGAGGTCATGGTGCTGGTCGCGCAGGGTCTGTCCAACGGCGAGATCGCGGCCCGGCTCGTGCTGTCCGAGGCGACCGTGAAGACGCACGTGGGCCGCATCCTGACCAAACTGGGGCTCAGGGACCGGGTGCAGGTCGTGGTGCTGGCCTACGAGACGGGGCTGGTGCGGGCCGGCGGGCACGGCTGACCCGGACGCCCGGGACCTACCTCAGGATCCCCTCCAGGAACTCGCTGCCGAGCCGGGCCACCACCGTCACGTCCAGCTGGTGCAGGACGTAGCGCCCCCGGCGGCGGGTGGTGATCAGGCCCGCCTTCTTCAGCACGGCCAGATGCCGGGATATCTCCGGAGCCGTCATGCCGTGCACCTGCGCCAGCTCGCCGGTGGTGTACGCGCTGCGGGCCAGATGGCGGCACATGCGCATGCGCACGGGGTGGGACAGCGCGGTCATGCGCAGGGCCAGCTGCTCCAGCGTGGGCGGGGCGGCGAGCTCGGGGGAGCCGACCGGGTAGTGCAGCACCGGCTGCCAGCCGTACCGGTGCAGGACCGCCAGATGGGGCCAGCCCAGGCTCGTCGGGACGAGCAGCAGACCGCCGTCCCCCGTGGTCGTACGGCCCTCGCCCAGCTTGTCGACCGTGATGTCGGCGGCGGCCTCGTCGAGCGTCAGCGCCGGGGACACCGCGGCCAGCATCTCGGCCAGGCCCTTGTGCCTGAGCAGGTCCGTCTTGTGCCGGGTGTCCGCCGCGAGCTGGTGGCGCAGCCGCGACCAGGCCTCCGCGAAGAACGCCGCGTCACAGTCCTGCAGGAACTGCCGCAGCCACGCCCGGATCCTGGGCGGGTCGGCCAGCAGCCGCTCGCTGAAGCGCAACTGCCGCGGCCCGCGCGCGGCGGCCAGGTCCAGGGCGCGCCGGCGCACCTCCGCGTCGGACAGCGCGTCCGGGCCGTGCGAGCAGTACGGCAGCGAGCACGTGAACTCCAGGGCCGCGTCCACGAACTGCTCGTCCGTCAGTTTGTCCAGCAGGTCCAGTTCATCGGCGAGCGTGGCGCCCGGCAGTGTGCTCCGGCCCGGGATGCCGGCGAAGGGCATGAACAGGTCCGAGAACGTCGTCCGCCACAGGAAGTCGGCCTCGCACATCCGGTCGGCCAGATGCGGGTCGAGCCGGGCGGTCACGCCCGTCACCCAGCCCTGGAGGCCAGGGTGGTGCCCCGGCTCGGACAGCGCGTGCAGCGCCATGCCCAGCTCGGCCAGGGGCGAGGGCACGACGGCGACCTGTTCCCGCCTCAACCCAGCGATGTCGATGTGCACGCTCATGACCTCATGGTGCACCCCGCCACTGACAACGCCCCCGTCGATTGACGGGCCTCGTCAATCGGCGCGACGCCGCCCTCGGCACGGGCGCACTGTGGGACCACCGGGGCAGCCGCGGAGCCTTCGGACCTCCATCATCCCGTCCCGCAGAGGCGATCCACCATGAGCATCACGCAGCAGTACCTCCTCGACACCTACCGCGCCCGGCAGCACGACGAGGCCGCCCCGCCCGCCCCGGGTGTGCACGACTGGCAGGTGGTACGGGAATGGCGCGACGAACGGCAGTTCCGGGCGGTCCTCGCCGGGCGCCCGGCCCGCGCCCGGACACGGATCCAGCACGCCATGAGCCGCCGGCCGCGCCTGGTGCGGCGTTCTACCGGCTGACCGTGCGTTCCCCGCCGGCGGCCCCGCTCGTCGCCCGGCCGGCCTCCTCGGGCAGCCGGGCGGCGAACTCGGCGACCGCGGTCTTCACGTCCTCGGCGGTCCACTCCAGCCCGGCGGACCGCACCTGCACCTCCGTGCGGGCCAGGCCCGGGCCGGTCCGGTCCCAGGCGAAGGAGAACAGGACGGTGCCGGTCTCCTCGGCCGTCCGCACCGCCGCCTCCGAGAGGACGTCGGCGTCGTACGGCAGCCACACCTGGAAGTCGTGGGTGTGCGGCACCTCCGGGTGCACGCGCGCCCACGGCACCCCGGCCGCCGCGAACCCCTCGCGCAGCGCGGCGGCCACCACGCGCGCGTGGGCGACGTACTCCGGCAGCCGGGGCAGTTGCCGCTCCAGCCCGACCAGCGCCGACAGAGCCGTCGGGAACTGCTGGAAGACCAGGCCGCCGTACCGGTGCCGCCAGGCCCTCGCCTCCTCCACGAGCTCCGTCGGCCCGGCGAGCGCCGCACCGCCGAACGCCTCAAGGGACTTGTAGAACGACACGTAGACGCTGTCGGCCAGGCCCGCGATCTCCGCCAGGGACCGGCCGAAGTGGGCCGTGGACTCCCACAGGCGGGCCCCGTCGAAGTGCACCACGGCGTCCCGCTCCCGCGCGGCCGCCACCACCTCGGTGAGCTCCTCCCAGGAGGGCAGGACGAAACCGGCGTCCCTCAGGGGCAGTTCCAGCATCAGCGCTCCGAAGGGCTCCTCGAAGTCGCGCACCTCGGCGGCGGTGGGCAGCCGCGGCTCGCTGCTCAGGCGCACCGGCCGCAGGCCGCCGACCTCGCTGAACGCGTTCCGCTCGTGCACCTCGGGATGGCTGAGCGCGTGCAGGGCGACGGTCGGGTTGCCGCTACGGCCCGCCCAGCAGCGCAGCGCCACCTGCTGGGCCATCGTGCCCGTCGGGAAGAACGCGGCGGCCTCGGTGCCGAGCAGCCCGGCGACCTTCGACTCCAGTGCCTCGACGACGCCGTCGCCGTACACGTCGGACCGCTCGTCCAGGTCGTACAGGTCCGCCGCCCCGTCCAGCTCCGCCAGCCGCTCCCGGAGCGTCTTGTGGAAGGCGAAGCGCGCGAACACGCGCTGTGCGCCGCGGTGGGCGGCCAGCCGCCGCTCCCGGAGCTGTGACCTCCGGTCCTCGTCCGACAGTTGCCCGGTCGCCTGCTCGTCCTGTTCCGCCGTGTCGCTCATGGCCCGGATCATCCCGCGCGCGGATGCGGGCGGACACCCGGTTTTCCATGCCTTAACGCACATCCTGTGGACAACCGAACGCCCCTCGAACCGATCGCGTTAACATGACGAGAAATCGTCCGGTACCCGGAGCGGACTGGAACGGGAAGGCCGCCGTCGAGTGAACACAACCCCACAGCCAGACCCCAGGGACCGCCCCGCGCGGCTCACCGTCGGCGTCGTCGGCGCCGGCCGCGTGGGACCCGCACTGGCCGCGTCCCTCCAGCTCGCCGGGCACCGCCCGGTCGCCGTCTCCGCGGTCTCGGAGGTCTCCCGGCGCCGTGCCGCGCAACTGCTGCCCGACGTGCCGGTGATGCCGCCCGCCGAGGTCCTCCAGCGGGCCGACCTGGTCCTGCTGACTGTTCCCGACGACGCCCTGCCCGAGCTGGTCACGGGCCTCGCCGACACCGGGTCGGTACGGCCGGGACAACTGCTCGTCCACACCTCCGGGCGGTACGGCGCGCGGGTGCTCGACCCCGCCCTGCGCGCGGGAGCCCTGCCGCTGGCCCTGCACCCCGCGATGACCTTCACCGGCACGCCCGTGGACGTCCAGCGGCTGGCCGGCTGCTCCTTCGGCGTCACCGCGCCCGAGGAGCTGCGGCTGGCCGCCGAGGCCCTGGTCATCGAGATGGGCGGCGAGCCGGAGTGGATCGCCGAGGAGAACCGGCCGCTCTACCACGCGGCCCTCGCGCTCGGCGCCAACCACCTGGTCACCCTGGTCGCCCAGTCCCTGGAGCTGCTGCGCACGGCCGGTGTCTCGGCCCCCGACCGGATGCTCGGCCCGCTGCTCGGCGCGGCCCTGGACAACGCCCTGCGCTCGGGCGACGCGGCCCTGACGGGCCCGGTCGCGCGCGGGGACGCGGGCACGGTCGCCGCGCACGTCACCGAGCTGCGCCGGCACGCCCCGCAGGCCGTGGACGGCTACCTGGCGATGGCCCGCGCGACCGCCGACCGGGCCCTGGCCCACGGCCTGCTGAAGCCGGAGCTCGCCGAGGACCTCCTCGGGGTACTCGCCCACGGGACCGAGGGCACCGACGGCACCGAAGGGGACGCCCGATGACCACCACCCTGCTCAGCACCGCCGGTGAACTGCACGCACGCGCGCGTGCGGGCCGCCGCGCCGTGGTGATGACCATGGGCGCGCTGCACGAGGGACACGCCACGCTGATCCGCACCGCGCGCGCCCTCGCCGGGCCCGACGGCGAGGTCGTCGTCACCGTCTTCGTCAACCCGCTCCAGTTCGGCGCGGGCGAGGACCTCGACCGCTATCCCCGGACCCTGGACGCCGACGTGAAGCTGGCCGGGGAGTCGGGCGCGGACGTCGTGTTCGCCCCGGCCGTCGGCGAGGTCTACCCCGGCGGCGAGCCCCAGGTCCGCATCACCGCGGGCCCCATGGGCGAGCGGCTCGAGGGCGCCTCCCGCCCGGGCCACTTCGACGGCATGCTCACGGTCGTCGCCAAGCTGCTGCACCTCACCCGCCCCGACGTCGCCCTGTACGGCCAGAAGGACGCCCAGCAGCTCGCCCTGATCCGCCGCATGGTGCGGGACCTGAACTTCGGCGTGGAGATCGTCGGCGTCCCCACCGTCCGCGAGGAGGACGGCCTGGCCCTGTCCAGCCGCAACCGCTACCTGTCGCCCGCCGAGCGGCGCACCGCCCTCGCGCTGTCCAGTGCCATGTTCGCGGGCCAGGACCGGCACGCCGCGCAG
>KE354036.1 GCA_000415505.1 Streptomyces afghaniensis 772 | reverse complement strand
GTGCGCGCCGCCGCCCGCCAGGTCCTCGACGAGGCCGCCCGCCTCGATCCGCCGCTGGTGCTGGACTACCTCGCCCTGGTCGACCCGTCCGACTTCACCGAGATCGGGGACGACTTCACCGGCGAGGCGGTCCTCGCCGTCGCCGCCCGGGTCGGGACGACCCGGCTGATCGACAACATCCCGCTCACCTTCGGAACCTTCGGAGCCGCCTCGTGACCACCACAGGCATACGACTGCACGCGCCCGCCCCCGGGTGGTCCATCTCCGCGGACGTGGTCGTCGTCGGCTCCGGCGTCGCCGGCCTCACCGCCGCCCTGCGCTGCGAGGCGGCCGGCCTCACCACCGTCGTCGTCACCAAGGCCCGCCTGGACGACGGCTCCACCCGCTGGGCCCAGGGCGGCATCGCCGCGGCCCTCGGCGAGGGCGACACCCCCG
Organism: Streptomyces afghaniensis 772; assembly: GCA_000415505.1. Taxonomy (GTDB): domain Bacteria; phylum Actinomycetota; class Actinomycetes; order Streptomycetales; family Streptomycetaceae; genus Streptomyces; species Streptomyces afghaniensis. The sequence continues at coordinate 19,697 of KE354036.1, read as the reverse complement.
AACAGCACCTGGACGACACCCTGGTCGCGGGCGCGGGCCTGTGCGACGAGGAAGCGGTCCGCCTCCTCGTCACCGAGGGCCCCGACGCCGTACGACGCCTCATCGAGACCGGCGCCCAGTTCGACGAGTCCTCCGCGGGCGGCCTGGAACTCACCCGCGAGGGCGGCCACCACCGCCGCCGCATCGCCCACGCCGGCGGCGACGCCACCGGGGCCGAGATCTCCAGGGCCCTGGTCGAGGCGGTACGCGCGCGTGGTCTGCGCACGGTCGAGAACGCGCTCGTCCTGGACCTCCTCACGGACGCCGAGGGCCGCACGGCGGGCGTCACCCTGCACGTCATGGGCGAGGGCCAGCACGACGGCGTGGGCGCGGTCCACGCCCCTGCGGTGGTCCTGGCGACCGGCGGCATGGGCCAGGTCTTCTCGGCGACGACCAACCCCTCCGTCTCCACGGGCGACGGCGTGGCACTGGCGCTGCGCGCGGGCGCCGAGGTGAGCGACCTGGAGTTCGTCCAGTTCCACCCGACGGTCCTCTTCCTGGGCTCCGACGCGGAGGGCCAGCAGCCCCTGGTCTCCGAGGCGGTACGCGGCGAGGGCGCCCACCTCGTCGACGCCGACGGCGTGCGCTTCATGCAGGGGCAGCACGAACTGGCCGAGCTCGCCCCGCGGGACATCGTCGCCAAGGGCATCACGCGCCGCATGCAGGAGCGGGACGCCGAGCACATGTTCCTCGACGCCCGGCACTTCGGCGCCGACATGTGGGAACACCGCTTCCCGACGATCCTCGCCGCCTGCCGCGCGCACGGCATCGACCCGGTCACCGAGCCCATCCCGGTCGCCCCGGCCGCCCACTACGCCTCCGGCGGCGTCCGCACCGACTCCCGGGGCCGTACGACCGTCCCCGGCCTGTACGCGTGCGGCGAGGTCGCCTGCACCGGCGTGCACGGCGCCAATCGCCTGGCCTCCAACTCCCTCCTCGAAGGCCTCGTCTACGCCGAGCGCATCGCGGCCGACATCGCGGCGAACGGCCTCGAAGCCCGGGTGCCGCAGCCGCTGCCGCACCCGGAGACCCCCGAGCACCCGCTGCTCACCCCGGAGGCCCGCTTCACGATCCAGCGGATCATGACGAACGGGGCCGGTGTCCTGCGCTCCGCCGAGTCCCTCACCAAGGCCGCCGACCAGCTCCAGCAGCTGCACACCGACGCCCGCGACGCCCTCGCCGAGAACGGCAAGACCGCCGAGGCCGGCGTCGACACCTGGGAGGCCACCAACCTGCTGTGCGTGGCCCGGGTCCTGGTCGCCGCGGCCCGGCTGCGCGAGGAGACCCGGGGCTGCCACTGGCGCGAGGACCGCCCCGAGCGCGACGACACCACCTGGCGGCGCCACATCGTCGTACGCCTGAACCCCGACCGCACGCTGGCCGTGCACACCACGGACACCACAAACTTCCCCACGACCCTCCCGCACAAGGCCCCCCAGGAGCAGTGACCGACGTGAGCACCCCCGACCTTCCCCTGGCCTCGTCCGGAGGCTGCGGCGACGGCTGCGCCTGCGGCGCGGACGACGAGGCATACCTGGAGTGCGGCCTGGACCCCGCACTCGCCCAGCTCCTGGCCGACGCCGGCCTCGACCCCGTGGAGGTCGAGGACATCGCCAACGTGGCCCTCCAGGAGGACCTGGCCCACGGCGTGGACGTGACGACGGTGGCGACGATCCCCGAGGACGCGGTGTCCACCGCCGACTTCACCGCCCGCGAGGCGGGCGTCGTGGCCGGCCTGCGCGTCGCCGAAGCGGTCATCTCGGTCGTCTGCGAGGAGGAGCTCGAGATCGAGCGCCACGCGGAGGACGGCGACCGCGTCGAGGCGGGCCAGAAGCTCCTGTCGGTCACCACCCGCACCCGCGACCTCCTCACGGCCGAGCGCAGCGCGCTGAACATCCTGTGCCGTCTGTCGGGCATCGCGACGGCCACGCGCGCGTGGGCGGACGTCCTGGACGGCACGAAGGCCAAGGTCCGCGACACCCGCAAGACGACACCCGGCCTGCGCTCCCTGGAGAAGTACGCGGTCCGCTGCGGCGGCGGCGTCAACCACCGCATGTCCCTGTCGGACGCGGCCCTCGTCAAGGACAACCACGTGGTCGCCGCGGGCGGCGTCGCCGAGGCCTTCAAGGCGGTCCGCGAACGCTTCCCCGACATCCCCATCGAGGTCGAGGTCGACACCCTGCACCAGCTCCGCGAGGTTCTGGACGCCGGCGCCGACCTGATCCTCCTGGACAACTTCACACCGGGCGAGTGCGAGGAGGCGGTCGCCCTCGTCCAGGGCCGCGCCCTCCTGGAGGCCTCGGGCCGCCTCACGCTCGACAACGCCAAGGCCTACGCGGACACCGGCGTCGACTACCTCGCCGTCGGAGCCCTCACCCACTCCTCGCCGATCCTGGACATCGGCCTGGACCTGCGGCCGGCGGAGTAGGGGAGCGGGTACGGGTCATGCTGCTGACGATCGACGTAGGGAACACCCACACCGTCCTGGGCCTGTTCGACGGCGAGGACATCGTCGAACACTGGCGCATCTCCACGGACGCGCGCCGCACCGCCGACGAGCTGGCGGTCCTCCTCCAGGGCCTGATGGGCATGCACCCGCTCCTCGGGGACGAACTGGGCGACGGCATCGACGGCATCGCCATCTGCGCGACCGTCCCCTCGGTCCTGCACGAGCTCCGCGAGGTGACGCGCCGCTACTACGGCGACGTCCCGGCGGTCCTCGTGGAACCGGGCGTCAAGACGGGCGTCCCGATCCTCATGGACAACCCCAAGGAGGTCGGCGCGGACCGCATCATCAACGCGGTCGCGGCGGTCGAGCTCTACGGCGGCCCCGCGATCGTCGTCGACTTCGGCACGGCGACGACGTTCGACGCGGTCAGCGCGCGCGGCGAGTACGTCGGCGGGGTCATCGCCCCCGGCATCGAGATCTCCGTCGAGGCCCTCGGCGTCCGCGGCGCCCAGCTCCGCAAGATCGAGGTGGCCCGGCCCCGCAGCGTCATCGGCAAGAACACGGTCGAGGCGATGCAGTCGGGCATCATCTACGGCTTCGCCGGCCAGGTCGACGGGGTCGTCAACCGCGTGGCCCGCGAGCTGTCCGAGGACCCGGACGATGTCACGGTCATCGCGACGGGCGGCCTGGCACCGATGGTCCTGGGCGAGTCGTCGGTCATCGACGAGCACGAGCCGTGGCTGACGCTGATCGGGTTGCGCCTGGTGTACGAGCGGAACGTGTCGCGTATGTGAGCCGGGCAGCGGCGCTGGTGCGCCGCTGCCCACCCGTGCCGCCTTGGGGGTACCTCCCAGGCCCTTAAGGCACTGGGGGAGGCACGATTGCCCGCTAGGGCGGCCACGGCGGCCCGCCGCAGCTCAGCCGAGACGCAGCCGCACCCCCCGGCGCGGCCCCGACCCACCACCACCCCGACCGCAAGCGGCGCGCACCCCGCCCACCCGGGTGGTCCCCCGCGCCACACCCACCCTTTATGCGGAATTTGTCTGATTAGCGCGTATCGTCGCAGCATGCCCACGCCATACGGATCCCGCGGCGGCATGGCGTTCGGCGTGGAGGAGCTGCGTGTGCTCCGCCGCGCTCTCGCCCTCGCCCTCCACCCCACCTCCGCCTCGGCCGACGACGTCCAGGACTGCCTCCGCCTCGCACAGTCGATCGACGAGGCGATGCGGGAAGGGGTCAGGCTGCGCGCCTTCCTCGTGGCCGACCTCGGCCGGTACCGCGCCGCCCTCCCCGGCACCGCCGCCGGCTACCTCACGCTCCTGGACGAGGCACTGGGCGCCGGATACCGCCCCCGCCCCGACGACCTCGCCGCCCTTCGCGCCCTGCGCGGCAACCCCACCGCGGCCGCCCTCCTGGACCGCTGTCACCTGCTCGACGGGCAGCAGCCCGTCCGCACCCGCTCGCACACGTACTCGTCGGCCACTCACCCCCGCCCGGTGGCCCCCGGCACCCCCACCATCCCCGCCTCACGCTCCCGCCTCCGTCTCCTCCCCCTCCCCGGAGGCCTCTCCAACGCCGCCGAGAACGCCCCGGAACAGCAGCCCGAGAAGCAGCCCGAGAAGAAGCCCGCACGGAAGCCGGCGGCCCCGAAGCCCGCCCCCAAGCCCACCCCGGCCCCCACCCCGGGCACCCCGAAACCCAGCCGCCCGATCCCCACCCCGGGCGAGGTCTTCCCGCGCCGCAAGCCCACCCCGCCACCCCCGTCGAACCCCCAGCAGCTCGCCGCGGGCTGACGTGGCTACTCTGGATCCATGGACTATGTCTCCGCGCTCCTGCCCCCGGTCGTCATGGCCGTTTTCTTCATCGGCGTGATCCGGGTGATCGTGAAGACACAGGGCGGCGCCAACAAGGCCAAGGAGGACGCGGCCGTCGACGCCGCCCTCGCGCGCGTGGAGGGTGCCCGGCAGTCCTCCGCGACGCCCCCGAAGGCCGAAGCCTGACCCGACCGCTGCCTGCCGCCCGCCCGGCACAGCGCTCCGACGGCGTACGACTCCGTGCGGCCCGCCCTCCCTGGTGAGGCCTTGAGGCCCGCACTTTCGAGTCGTACGCCCTTTTTGCTCCCGTTCGCCGGTGAAGTGCACGTCCGCCACGCCATTACCCAGATCTCCCACTATTGTTCTGAGGTGTGCCTCGCCCATTGGGAGAACTCGAAGACGCGGTCATGTCGCGGGTGTGGAAGTGGAACCGCCCGGTGACCGTTCGAGAAGTCCTGGAAGATCTTCAGAAGGAGCGGTCCATCGCGTACACCACCGTGATGACCGTTTTGGACAATCTCCATCAGAAGGGCTGGGTGCGCCGCGAGGCGGAAGGCCGCGCCTATCGATATGAGGCGGTCTCCACACGCGCCGCCTACGCAGCCGCCCTGATGAACGACGCCTGGTCGCAGAGCGACAACCCCGCCGCGGCTCTCGTCGCCTTCTTCGGCATGATGAGCGAGGAACAGCGAGAGACTCTCCGCGATGCCGTACGCATCGCTCAGGGCCCGGAAACCCAGAAACCGACCGGACCGTCGGAACTGGCCGTTCCGCCGGAAGGAACGGAACCGCCGGAACGAACCGAACCGCCGGAGAACCCCGCCTCTGCTCAGGACCCCGACGGGCGATAGCGTCCCGGCATGTCCGCGAAGAGCCCTGAAGCACCCGCAAAAGCCATCACCGTCCGACGGGCACGTACCAGCGATGTCCCGGCCGTGCGCCGCCTCCTTGACGCCTACGTCCGCGGCGGCATCCTGCTCGACAAAGCAACGGTGACGCTTTACGAGGACATCCAGGAGTTCTGGGTCGCGGAACGGGACGACAACGCCGAGGTCGTCGGCTGCGGCGCCCTGCACGTGATGTGGGAAGACCTCGCCGAAGTGCGCACTCTCGCCGTGAAGCCCGGCCTGAAGGGCGCGGGCGTCGGTCACCAGTTGCTGGAGAAGTTGCTGCACACCGCCCGCTGGCTCGGCGTTCGCCGCGTTTTCTGTCTGACCTTCGAAGTGGACTTCTTCGGCAAGCACGGCTTCGTGGAGATCGGCGAGACGCCTGTCGACACGGATGTCTACGCGGAGCTGCTGCGTTCCTATGACGAGGGTGTCGCGGAGTTCCTCGGTCTCGAACGGGTGAAACCGAACACCTTGGGCAACAGCCGGATGCTTCTGCATCTGTGATCGCCGGGACGGAGACACAAGCCAGTCGCAAGCCGGTCGCAAGACCGCCGGCCCGGTTCGTCAAGACATATTCCGTACCGCCGCCCCGCCCGGGTGCCCTATGTCCGAAACGCGCACGTTTCCGGACGGAGGCGGGGCTGCCGGTCTCTGCCGAGGGTTTGTGTTTTTCCGGCAAAAGCGGTTTGCTTTCCGAGGTACTGCAGTACTGCATATAACAGGGGACGGCGATACGGCGGACGCCGGCACACCCCGGCCCTGAAGATATCGATGAAAGGAAATCCGGTGGCACAGAAGGTTCAGGTCCTTCTTGTCGACGACCTCGACGGCGGCGAGGCGGACGAGACCGTCACGTTCGCGCTGGACGGCAAGACGTACGAGATCGATCTCACCACCGCTAATGCGGACAAGCTCCGCGGCCTTCTCGAGCCTTACGTGAAGGGCGGTCGTCGTACCGGAGGCCGTGCTGCGGGCGGGCGCGGAAAGGCGCGCGCGGCTTCGAGCGGCAGCCAGGACACCGCGGCCATCCGCGCCTGGGCGAAGGAGAACGGCTACGAGGTCAACGACCGCGGCCGTGTTCCCGCGACCATCCGCGAGGCCTACGAGAAGGCCAACGGCTGAACAGCCGCACTACCGACCCTGCGCACGCAAGGCCGGCGGCCGGGCGCACGCGCGCCGCAGCCGGACCCGGTGGCACTGCGTGGCCACCGTGTTCACCAGCCGTACGAGATCGGGGGCGTCTCCACCGCCCCCCAAGGCCGACAGCGTCGGCAGCGAGGCCTCGACCTCGCATCCCGGCTCGGGGGGCCGCAGCCACACAGCGGCCCCCTGGGAACCGAACCGGCCCAGGGGAAGCGGCCGGCTGCCGGAAAAGCCGGGCTCGGGGGGCTGCGCGCCGTCCGCCTCGGCGGCCGACGGCACGAACGCCTGCCGGGGCAGGAGCCCGCCCCGCTCGGAACCCGACGCGATAAACCCGTCGGGAGGCAGCGACCCACCCCTCCCGCGCGACACCGAGCCGTCCGACTCACGGAGGAACGGCGCGCCTGCCCCACAGTGCAGCGCCCCACCCGCCTCACGGGAGCACGAGGCATCCCTCCCGCAGGGCAGAGTCCCGCCCCTCTCCTCAGGCAGCGAGGCGGTCTCGGAGGATAGGGTCCCGCCGCTTACGCGCAGTAGCGCCCCACCCGCCTCACGGAAGCACGAGGCATCCCTCCCGCAGGGCAGAGCCCCGCCCCTCTCCTCAGGCAACGGCCCGCCGCTCTCACGCCGCATCGAGCCGCCCGCCCCGCGCAAGGACGGCGCGTACCTCTCGTGGAGGCACTGCGCGTCCCTCTCCCGCAAGGACGGCGCGTCCGGCTCGTGGAGGCACTGCGCGTCCGTCTCCCGCAAGGACGGCGCGTCCGGCTCGTGGAGGCACTGCGCGTCCGTCTCTCGCAAGAACGGCGCGTTCGTCTCGCAGGGCAGCGCCCCGCACTCCTCGCCCGACCTCGAGCCGCCCGCCCCGCGGCAGAACCACGCGCCCGCATCCTGAGGCGGCAACGCCCCGCCCGCCCTCTGAGGCAGCCGCTGGTCCCTCTCGCATGTCCGCGGCGGCGTATTCATCCCCGGCGGCCGAGGCGCCTCCATGGTGCCTCCGGCCCCGATCGCCGTCAGGTCGAGCGGCAGCGTCCCCCACTCCAGCCACTCCAGCAGCCCGGGCAGTTCCTCCGCGGTGCCCGCGGCCACGAGCAGTCGCATCCGGTCGCCGAGCACAGCCACCGGAGAGCCCGGCGCCAGGCGCCGCAGGGCCGCGTGGCCCGCCTCGGCCGGCACGTCCAGGACGTCGTAGCGCACCCCCACCACCAGCCGCAGGGGATCGCCGGGCACCGTCGGCCAGCCCAGTTCGTTCTCGTACCACCGCCGGGCCCGGCAGCTCGCGTCGAGCGGCCGGCGGGGGAGCGGGACGGGGCGAGAGGCACCGAACATGCCAAGTGCAACAGCCGGAAGGACGTGCGGGTTACGCTGGGTGGCGTCACATGTGCACAGTGTGGCGAAATGGGGGCGTGTGGGGGGTGCGGGGAGGCGCAAGGTTGTTCGCCCGTAGCGGAGGGAACGGGGGCGCTCGGCATGGACTTCGGGTCCGTACGGGTAAGACATCCCTAGTGGGAGGGGGCGACACGCAGGAAAGGCCGTCTCACGTTCGCCATGGGCGTACTGGCGAAGGGGGTAACTGCCTGGCCTGCGGGAACATCGTCTCGCACCATCGGGTTGGAGCAGATGTCGGCGTTCGGGGTCAGGAGGCCAAGGACGGTGTCGGCAGTTGGAATGAGCGGTCCCCGCTTGCGGGACTAAGCTGCGGAAGGACAGGGAGGGGAAGTTCCCCCCACTGCCTGACCGCTCTGAGGAGCGATTAACGATGTTCGAGAGGTTCACCGACCGCGCGCGGCGGGTTGTCGTCCTGGCTCAGGAAGAAGCCCGGATGCTCAACCACAACTACATCGGCACTGAGCACATCCTCCTGGGCCTGATCCACGAGGGTGAAGGTGTCGCCGCCAAGGCCCTTGAGAGCCTCGGGATTTCGCTCGAGGCGGTCCGCCAGCAGGTGGAGGAGATCATCGGCCAGGGCCAGCAGGCCCCGTCGGGTCACATCCCCTTCACCCCCCGTGCCAAGAAGGTCCTGGAGCTGTCGCTCCGCGAGGCCCTTCAGCTGGGCCACAACTACATCGGCACGGAGCACATCCTGCTCGGCCTGATCCGCGAGGGCGAGGGCGTCGCCGCCCAGGTCCTGGTCAAGCTGGGCGCAGATCTGAACCGCGTGCGGCAGCAGGTGATCCAGCTGCTCTCCGGTTACCAGGGCAAGGAGACCGCCACCGCCGGCGGTCCTGCCGAGGGCACGCCCTCCACGTCCCTGGTCCTCGACCAGTTCGGCCGGAACCTCACCCAGGCCGCTCGTGAGTCCAAGCTCGACCCGGTCATCGGGCGCGAGAAGGAGATCGAGCGGGTCATGCAGGTGCTGTCCCGCCGGACGAAGAACAACCCGGTCCTGATCGGTGAGCCCGGTGTCGGCAAGACCGCCGTCGTCGAGGGCCTCGCCCAGGCCATCGTCAAGGGCGAGGTGCCCGAGACCCTCAAGGACAAGCACCTCTACACCCTGGACCTCGGCGCCCTGGTCGCCGGCTCCCGCTACCGCGGTGACTTCGAGGAGCGCCTGAAGAAGGTGCTCAAGGAGATCCGCACCCGCGGCGACATCATCCTGTTCATCGACGAGCTGCACACGCTGGTCGGTGCGGGTGCCGCCGAGGGCGCCATCGACGCGGCTTCGATCCTGAAGCCGATGCTGGCCCGCGGCGAGCTCCAGACCATCGGTGCGACCACGCTGGACGAGTACCGCAAGCACCTGGAGAAGGACGCGGCCCTCGAGCGCCGCTTCCAGCCCATCCAGGTCGCGGAGCCGTCCCTGCCGCACACGATCGAGATCCTCAAGGGTCTCCGTGACCGTTACGAGGCGCACCACCGCGTCTCCATCACGGACGAGGCGCTGGTCCAGGCCGCCACCCTGGCCGACCGGTACATCTCGGACCGCTTCCTGCCGGACAAGGCGATCGACCTGATCGACGAGGCCGGATCCAGGATGCGCATCCGCCGGATGACCGCGCCGCCGGACCTGCGCGAGTTCGACGAGAAGATCGCCGGCGTCCGCCGCGACAAGGAGTCCGCGATCGACTCGCAGGACTTCGAGAAGGCCGCCTCCCTCCGCGACAAGGAGAAGCAGCTCCTGGCCGCCAAGGCCAAGCGGGAGAAGGAGTGGAAGGCCGGCGACATGGATGTCGTCGCCGAGGTCGACGGCGAGCTGATCGCCGAGGTCCTCGCCACGGCCACGGGCATCCCGGTCTTCAAGCTGACCGAGGAGGAGTCCAGCCGCCTGCTCCGCATGGAGGACGAGCTCCACAAGCGGGTCATCGGCCAGAACGACGCCGTCAAGGCGCTGTCGAAGGCGATCCGCCGTACGCGTGCCGGTCTGAAGGACCCGAAGCGTCCCGGTGGCTCGTTCATCTTCGCCGGCCCGTCCGGTGTCGGTAAGACCGAGCTGTCCAAGGCGCTCGCCGAGTTCCTCTTCGGTGACGAGGACGCGCTGATCTCCCTCGACATGTCGGAGTTCAGCGAGAAGCACACGGTGTCGCGTCTCTTCGGTTCGCCCCCCGGTTACGTGGGCTACGAAGAGGGCGGCCAGCTGACGGAGAAGGTCCGCCGCAAGCCGTTCTCGGTCGTCCTCTTCGACGAGGTCGAGAAGGCTCACCCGGACATCTTCAACTCGCTGCTGCAGATCCTGGAGGACGGTCGCCTGACCGACTCCCAGGGCCGGGTCGTGGACTTCAAGAACACGGTCATCATCATGACGACCAACCTCGGCACCCGGGACATCTCCAAGGGCTTCAACCTGGGCTTCGCGGCCTCGGGTGACACGAAGACCAACTACGAGCGCATGAAGAACAAGGTCTCGGACGAGCTCAAGCAGCACTTCCGGCCCGAGTTCCTCAACCGCGTCGACGACGTGGTCGTGTTCCCGCAGCTGACCCAGGAAGACATCCTGCGGATCGTCGACCTGATGATCAGCAAGGTGGACGAGCGCCTGAAGGACCGGGACATGGGCATCGAGCTCGCCCAGTCCGCCAAGGAGCTCCTCGCCAAGAAGGGCTACGACCCCGTCATGGGCGCCCGGCCGCTGCGCCGGACGATCCAGCGCGAGATCGAGGACAGCCTGTCGGAGAAGATCCTCTTCGGCGAGCTGCGCCCCGGTCACATCGTGGTCGTGGACACCGAGGGCGAGGGCGAGACCAAGACCTTCACCTTCCGGGGTGAGGAGAAGTCGGCCCTGCCGGACGTCCCGCCGATCGAGCAGGCGGCCGGTGGCACGGGTCCGAACCTGAGCAAGGACGTGTAAGCGTCACGGTCGAATGAGAGGGGCCGGTGCTGAAAAGCACCGGCCCCTCTTGCATGCCCCGAGGGCGGACGAGCTCCCGCCCTACGACAGCTGCCCGTCGTAGTCCGGCAGCTTGTACGTCTTCTCGGCGTGGCCGCCGGAGAGGTCGGTGGCGCTGTTGCCGATGTTCGCGATGATCGTGTAGCCCTTCTTCTCGACGTCGACGCGCTGGGCCGTCTTGTATTCGGCGACGTTCTTGAAGAGGTCGATGAAGTTCCGGACGTAGAGGCCGGAGACCTGGTATCCGGCCTGCTTGAGGTTGTACTCGGTGAACGAGTAGATGATGTCCGGGCGGGCGGTCACGAAGAACAGGGCGACGCCGCGCTCCTGGGCGTATCTGGCGGCCTCCAGGACCGGCTTGTTGGCCGGCTGCGGGTAGCTGAAGCCGAAGTCGGTCTCCAGCGTGGTGTTGTCGATGTCGAAGACGATCGCCTGCTTCTCGCCCGGCTTGGCTGCCGCGATCCGCTGCTTCAGATAGGGCAGTGCCTGGTCCATCACCGCCTGGCAGTCCTTCTGCCAGGTCGCGTAGTCGACGTCTGCGGCGGCGGCCGCGGTGACCGCGGTGGTGGCACCGGCGGGGGCCGCGGCGTCGGCCGGTGCGGCCATCGCCACGAGGGCGGCCGCCGAGACGGCGGTCACTGATGCGCGGCGCAGCCAGGGGCGTCGGGTCTGCATGTCGTGGAGGTCCTCTCACGTCCGTGACGCTTCAACATGTCGTGTGCATGTTCGTGGGCGAGGGTGGCGCGAGGGGAACCGTAGGGTTACCGGACGGTAGGTGCATAGAGGCGTGCGCCACATTTCCGGAATGGCTGAAGAGGGCCCCCGGTGACATGCCGCACAGGCGATATGTCCGTTACTAGGCGGAATAGTGCTGAACGGGCCGGGAGGAAAGGGATTCTTGCCCTGTAGGGCGGGCCGAACTGCAGTGTGTTGCGGTGATTCGTCCCGAATGAGTGTCATGTCAAGAGACGTAGAACACTGAACGAAGTTACTAACTTAGGCCGTAGATCACCCTTTTGGGAGTTTGTCGGACTTCGGGTTACCAAGGGATGGCCATTCGGCGAGCGACTGTGCGCCGGGTGGTTTTCTCCGTCCCCTTCCACGCGAGGTTTCGATGTCCCAGCGCGTCACGTCCCGTTCTTCCCGTACGTCCCAGCTCCGCACCCGTGCGACCGTGCTGGCCGCCGGCCTCGGTGTCTCGGTCGCACTGGGAGCCGGGGTCGCGTCCGCCGCCGACACCACGGCCGCGTCCGGTACCGCCAGTGCCGTCCAGGCGCAGGCCGCCGCCCAGGCCAAGGCCGCCAAGGCCGAGGCCGCGAAGGCGGAGAAGGCCGCCAAGGCCGCCGCCGCGAAGAAGGCCGCCGCTGCCAAGAAGGCCGCCGTGAAGAAGGCCGCCCAGAAGGCCAAGCCGTCCTGGGTCGACCCGGTGAAGAAGTACACGCTCTCCGCGAGCTTCGCCCAGGCCGGTGGCATGTGGCAGTCCAAGCACAGCGGGCAGGACTTCGCCGTGCCGAGCGGCACCCAGGTCGTCGCCGCCCACGGCGGCACCGTCGTCAAGGCCGGCGGCAACGGCGCCGGTGACGGCCCCGCGTACGGCAACGCCGTCGTGATCAAGCACGGCAACGGCACGTACTCGCAGTACGCCCACCTGTCGAAGGTCGAGGTGAGGACCGGCCAGGTCGTCAAGACCGGCCAGGAGATAGCCCGCTCCGGCAACACCGGTAACTCGAGCGGCCCGCACCTGCACTTCGAGATCCGTACGACCCCGAACTACGGCTCGGCGGTCGACCCGGTGAAGTTCCTGCGCGCCAAGGGCGTCAAGGTCTGACGACTCGGGCCACCGGCCCTAGGAGCCCTGAGCTCCTTCGTGGGCCTGGGTCACCAGGTCCGTGGCGACCTCGAGGACGGCTTTGTTCTTGTCCTCGGGGTCGCCTTCCAGGTCCTGGAGCAGGAACATCCCGGCGTGCAGCGTGAAGATCGCGCTGACGCAGCGGACCTGGTCGACCAGGTCGGCCTCCGGGTCGATGATGATGTCGCGCAGACCGCGGATGCGCTCCTTGAAGGAGTCGCCGATCCGCAGCTCCCGCACCGTCGCCTGGTTGTCGTGCATGAAGCGGAACAGCGGCGTGGCGCCGGCCAGGGTCTCCGCGTAACGGCGGATGATCTCCTGTTTGGTGTCGAGCGTGTGCGGCTGCTGCCGCCCCCACTCGATCAGCTCCTCGATCGGCTTCGTGAGGTCCTCGAAGATGCTGACGAGGATCTCTTCCTTCGTCTTGAAGTGGTAGTAGAGCGCCGCCTTGGTGACCTCCAGGCGTTCCGCGATCTCGCGCAGTGAGGTCTTCTCGTAGCCCTGCTCCGCGAAGAGTTCGAGGGCCACGTCCTGGATGCGCTGGCGGGTGTCCCCGCGGCGCCGATGCCTGGTGCCGTCCATGGTGCCGCCCATCCTCCTACGCCGCTCCCTTTCCATAAAACTTACTTGACGCCCGGCTAGTTCCGCGGCTAGCTTCCCAGTGTATTCACTAGCCGGTCGGCAAGTAAGTAGCGGTAGCTGGGGGAGTGGGAAAGCAATGGCGGACACGACGGACACACCGGCGGTCGGCGCCGACACCGGGGGCAAACAGCCGAGGAGCGTGCGGGTCGTCCTGCTCGCGCTGATGATCGCGATGATGCTCGCGATGCTCGACAACATGATCATCGGTACGGCGATGCCGACGATCGTCGGTGAGCTGGGCGGCCTCGAACACCTCTCGTGGGTGGTCACCGCGTACACGCTCGCGACCGCGGCCTCCACCCCGCTGTGGGGCAAGCTCGGCGACATGTACGGCCGCAAGGGCACGTTCATGACGTCGATCGTCCTCTTCCTGATCGGCTCCGCGCTCAGCGGCATGGCCCAGAACATGGGCGAGCTGATCGGCTTCCGCGCGATCCAGGGCCTCGGTGCCGGCGGTCTGATGGTCGGCGTCATGGCGATCATCGGTGACCTGATCCCGCCCCGGGAGCGCGGCAAGTACCAGGGCATGATGGCCGGCGTCATGGCGCTGGCGATGATCGGCGGCCCGCTGGTCGGCGGCACGATCACCGACCACTGGGGCTGGCGCTGGGCGTTCTACATCAACCTGCCCCTCGGCGTGGTCGCGCTGGCCGCCATCAGTGTGGTGCTGCACCTGCCGAAGAAGCGCTCCGAGGCGCGGATCGACTACCTGGGCGCCGCCCTGCTGACCGTCGGCATCACCGCGATCGTGCTCGTCACCACCTGGGGCGGCACGGAGTACGCCTGGAGCTCCGCGCGGATCATGGAGCTGATCGGCATCGGTGTCGCCGCGCTCGTCGGGTTCGTGTTCTGGCAGACCAAGGCGGCCGAGCCGGTGGTGCCGCTGCACATCTTCCGCAGCCGCAACTTCACGCTGATGTCGGTCATCGGCTTCATCACCGGGTTCGTGATGTTCGGCGCGACGCTGTTCCTGCCGCTGTACCAGCAGTCCGTGCAGGGCGCCTCCGCGACGAACTCCGGGCTGCTGCTCCTGCCGATGCTCGGCGCGATGCTGGTGACCTCGATGGTCGCCGGCCGGGTCACCACGAACACCGGACGGTACAAGGTCTTCCCGATCCTCGGCAGCGTCCTGATGACCGTCGGCCTGTACCTGCTGTCCACGATGGACACGGGGACCTCGCGGTTCACGTCCGGCGTCTTCATGGCCGTGGTCGGGTTCGGCATGGGCTGCCTGATGCAGATCACCATGCTGGTCGCGCAGAACAGCGTGGAGATGAAGGACATGGGCGTGGCGTCCTCGTCGACCACCCTCTTCCGCACCCTCGGGTCCTCCTTCGGCGTCGCGATCATGGGCGCGCTCTTCAACAACCGCGTCCAGGACGTCATGGCCGAGCGGGGCGGTGCGCTGGGCTCCAAGATCACCGAGCAGTCGGCGCAGCTCGACGCCAAGAGCCTGGAGAAGCTCCCGGTGCTGGTCCGGGAGGCGTACCAGCACGCGGTGTCCGCCGGTACGCACTCGGCGTTCCTGCTGGGAGCCGTGGTGGCGGTGTTCGCCCTGGCGGCGGCCGTGTTCGTCAAGGAGGTCCCGCTCAAGGGGGCGGGACCGAAGGCGGAGGACGAGCCGGACGCCCCGGCGGCGCAGCCGCCCGTGGCGGAGACCGTCTGACCGGACCGCATGACGAAGGCCCCCCGGGGTTCTCCACCCCCGGGGGCCTCCGTCATGCGCCGGTCGCACAGACCCCGCTGTCAGACCCTCGTGCCACCATCGGATCCATGGACAAGATGCGGCAGGTGCGCCTCGCCAAGGACGCCATGGACCGGGACTGGGCCGATCCGGACCTGGACCTGGGCGCCGTGGCCGCACACGCCGGGTACTCGCGGTATCACTTCATCCGCGCCTTCAAGGAGGCGTACGGCGAGACCCCCGGGCAGTACCTCACGCACCGCCGCATAGAACGCGCCGAGGACCTGCTGCGCACCGCGAACCTGTCGGTGACGGAGATCTGCCACCTGGTCGGCTTCAGCAGCGTCGGCACGTTCTCGGCCCGGTTCAAGGCCTGGACCGGCCTGACGCCCAGCGAGTACCGGACGAAGCACGTGGGCCGCGGAGCGGCACTCATACCGGGCTGCTACGCCATGCTGTGGGCCGGCGGCTTCCGATCGGCACCCGGCCCAGGGCAACAGCGCAATTCCGGAGAAGCGGGCTGACACCCCCGCTGCCTACGGTTGCAGGGCAAGCCCCAACCGGCCCCGACCAGCAGGAGCACGCCATGATCAAGGGTCTCGCCATCTCGACCGTCTGGGTCCTCGACCAGGACCGGGCCAAGAAGTTCTACACCGAGAAACTGGGCCTGGAGGTCCGTACGGACATGACCATGGGCGAGGGCGGCATGCGCTGGCTCACCGTCGGCTCGCCGAACCAGCCCGACGTGGAGCTCACGCTGATGGTGCCCGGCGGGCCCGCGATGGACCCCGAGTCCGCCGAGATGCTCCGCAAGCTGGTGACGAAGGGCGCGCTCGGCGCCGGCGTGCTGACCACCGACGACATCCACGGCGACTACAAGAAGCTCAAGGACCGGGGCGTGGAGTTCCTCCAGGAGCCGCAGGAGCGCCCGTACGGCACGGAGGCGCTGTTCCGTGACGACTCCGGCAACTGGTTCTCCTTCACACAGCCCCGGGAGGGCGGACTCGACCTGGACCGGGACTGGACCTGCTGACCGCCCTGCGGAAACTCCCTAGGACAGCATCGGATAACTCCCCGTGTTCGTCGGCGCGTGCTCCGGCAGCCACAGCACCGCCACCGCGCCCTCGGCCGGTACGCCCTCCGGCGCGCCCGGTGTGCGGACGTTCCGGAAGGTCAGCCGGGCGCCCAGCACCCGGGCCTGCCCGGCCGCGATGGTCAGGCCGAGGCCGTGGCCGTGCCCGGCCCGGTCCTTGCTGCCGGTGCGAAAGCGGCTCGGCCCCTCGGCGAGCAGGTCCTCGGGGAAGCCCGGGCCGTGGTCCCGGACGCGGATGACCCGGCCCTCGACGGTGACCTCGATGGGCGGCTTGCCGTGCCGGGCCGCGTTGGCGAGCAGGTTGAACAGCACCCGCTCCAGGCGCCGGGGGTCGGTGGTGACCGCCGACTCGTGCACGATCCGCACCTCGGCATCCGGGTCCTTGGCCGCCACCCGCCGGGCGACGAACTCGCCCAGCATGATGTCCTGGAGCTCCGCCCGCTCCGAGGCCCCGTCCAGCCGGGCCACCTCCAGCACGTCCTCCACGAGCGTGCGCATGGCCTTCGCCCGGTCCAGCACCAGCTCGGTCGGGCGTCCGGGCGGCAGCAGTTCGGCGGCGGTCAGCAGCCCGGTCACCGGCGTGCGCAGCTCGTGCGCGATGTCGGCGGTGACCCGCCGCTCGGCCTCGATCCGCTGCCGCAGCGTGTCCGCCATGGCGTCCACCGCGCTCGCCAGGTCGTCGGTCTCGTCCCGGACGACCCCGCCCATGGCATCCCGCACCCGCACGTCCGTCTCGCCGCCGGCGAGCTGGCTGGCCGCGACGGCCGCCTTGCGCAGCCGCCGCGAGAGGTGCCCGCCGATGAGCACGCCGAGCGCGCTACCGCCCAGGACGACCGCGATGGAGCCGATGAGCAGGGCCTGGTCGAGGTCCTGGAGGATGTCCGAGCTGCGGTCGGTGAAGCCCGAGTGCAGGGACATGACATGCCCGTTCTTCAGCGGCACCGCGGCCCATATGTCGGGCACGTCACCGGGCCGGTCCGCCACGTACGTCGCCCGCTGGCCCGCTTCCACCCGCTGCCGCAGCGCCGCCGGCAGGTTCGGGTCGTCGATCTTGGTGTTGGGGAAGTTCATCCGCCCCGACAGCTCGAAGTTGCGCTGGGCGATCATGATGCGCTCGTCGGCGAGGTCGCGCGCGTTGTCCAGCATCGACACCCGGGCGGCGTTGTGCACGACCAGGCTCAGCGCGACCGCCACCAGCGCCCCGACCAGCGCGATGGCCGCGCTCAGCTTCCATCTGAGGCCCGTGCGGATGCCCGCCCGCTCCAAGCCCGTGGCGACCAGGCGCCGGAAGTGCCCCCTCATAACCCCTGCTCAGGCCTTCAACTTGTAGCCGAAGCCGCGGACCGTCTCGATGCGGTCCTGGCCGATCTTCTGCCGCAGCCGCTGCACGTGCACGTCGACGACGCGGGTGTCCCCGCCCCAGCCGTAGTCCCACACCCGCTCCAGCAGCTTGTCGCGGGAGAGCACGGTGCCCGGCGCCGTGGAGAACTCCAGCAGCAGCCGCATCTCGGTCGGCGTCAGCGCCACCGGCTGCCCGGCCCGGTGGACCTCCATGCCCTCGGTGTCGACCTCCAGATCCCCGAAGGTCAGCACACCGCCGCTGGCCGGGGAGGCCGGCTCCTCGGCCCGGCCGCCGCCCGCGTGCCCGAACCGGCGCAGCACCGCGCGGATCCGGGCGACCAGCACGGCACCGTCGAACGGCTTGGTCACATAGTCGTCGGCGCCCGCCTCCAGTCCCAGCACGACATCGATGGAGTCGGCCCGCGCCGACAGCATGATGACCGGCACGGTCGACTCGTCCCGGATACGGCGGCACAGGCTGACCCCGTCGAGGCCGGGAACCATGACGTCCAGCAGCGCGATGTCGGGGCGGTCCGCCCGGAACGCCTCCAGGCCCGACAGCCCGTCGGGCATGGCGGTGACCACGAAGCCGTCCCGTTCCAGGGCGAGCTGCGTGGCCTCACGGATGACGTCGTCGTCCTCGACGAACAGGACGTGGGTCTGGTCTGCCATCCCGGTGCTCTCAGTCCTCGTGTGGTTCGTGGGGTGCGTTCTGTCGCGTTCTCTGAGGGGGACGCGCGATCCGTGTGATGCGTTCACCGGGGGATCGGTCCGAGCGGCCCGATCGGTTCACGCGCCCTGCGCCCACGTCAGCTCGCGGGCTCCGGCGAGGGGGTGTCGCCGCCGACCTTCCCGTAGTCGTTGTGCGTGCGGTACTCCTCGTCGAACCGGCCGGAGGCCCATCTGTACGTGATCACGTTCTCCCCGGAGGGGCTCGACACCGGGTCGCCCTTCTCGTACACCTGCTTGGTCACGACCAGGTCGCCGCGGTCGATCTCCGCGTAGACCGGGGTCTCCTCCGCCTTGAACACATTCTTGTACGAGCCGTCCTGCTCGCGGTACACGTAACTGCCCACACCCACAGCGTCACCGCAGGTCAGCACGTTGACAACCACGTCGTCGCCCGATCCGCCGGTCAGGTTGCCGTAGGACACGTCGACGGGGTACTCGTCGGCGACGCACGGCTTCAGCTCGCGCTTCACCTCGGGGGAGACCTTCGGGTCGTGCTTGACGAGCCGGACGGCGTCGACCGTTTCGGGCGTCTTCGACGGCGCTGCGGACGGTGTGGCGGCAGCGGCGCCCGCCACCGAGTCGGAGTGGGCCGGGCCCTCGTCACGGGCGCCGGTGCCGCCCGCACCGCACGCGGACACGGAAAGGCCGAGGGCGGCGAGCACGGCCAGGGCCGTACTCACCGCCTGGATGCTGCCCGGGGTCCGTGCAGACCCCTCGCCGGTCAGGCCGCGCACCGCTCCCGCTCCTCACGCTCCAGCGCGCGTGCGTCCAGGTCGCGGGACTCCAGCTCCTCGCGGAGCCGGGCGAGCGCCCGGTGCAGCGTGCTCTTGACCGTTCCGGCCGACATGCCGAGGGCGGCGGCCGTCTCCTCCGTGGACATCTGCTCCCAGTGTCGCAGTACGACGACACTGCGCTGCTTCGGGGCGAGCACCTTCAGGACGTCCATCAGCAGGGCGCGGTCCGCGTGCTGCTCGGTGGAGTCGTCGACCGAGGCGTCCGGGAGCTGCTCGGTCGGCACCTCCTCCAGCTTGCGGGCCCGCCACCACTCCGTCCGCGTGTTGATCATCACCCGGCGCAGGTAGGCGTCCGCCAGCCGCTTGTCCTCGATGGTCTCCCAGCGGCCGTACGTCCGGACCAGCGCGGTCTGGAGCAGGTCCTGCGCGTCCGTCGGGTCCGGGACCAGGCGGCGGGCACTGCGCAGCAGCGCGTCCTGCCGCGTGCGGACGTACTCCTCGAACTCGAGCACCTCGCCCTGCGCCATGGTGAACCGCCTCCCGTTTCCCCGTTACGGCCGACTTCCCGCCGCCCGTGCACTGCCTGTGTTCCTTGGTCGTCCCGTGTCTTCCGGGAACGGAATTGAAGGTACGGAGGCGTTGTCACGGCACTGTCCGAAGCAGCCTTCGGCTAGCACTCGGCTGTCCGTCGGTTGTGTAACGGACGTCGGAACGGGGTAAAACCGTGGGCGCTTTGGGGCGGGTTCCGGGTGATTTGCCCGCCCCGCGATCACTGTGACGCGCGACCCGCGTCTGTGACCTGCCTGTACGTCAGGTCAGCGGCAGCCGGTACAGCCCGCCCGCCAGCGGCTCCACCAGACCGTCGGCGACGAGGCCGTCCAGCGCGCGGGCCCGCTGCACCGGCTCGTGCCACACCCGGTCCAGCGCCGACTGCGGCACCGGACCGTGGGCCTCCCGCAGCACGGCGAG
>KE354035.1 GCA_000415505.1 Streptomyces afghaniensis 772 | reverse complement strand
GTCGCCGCGTCCGACGGCCGCGCCTGGGCCGTCGGCACCGACACCTCCGGCACCGCCCGGCTGCTCGCCGGGGACGGACCGACGTGGCGGGAAGTCGACTTCCCCGGTCGCGGGGCGCCCGGCACGTCCCTCGCCGCCGTCACGACCGGCCCCCGCGGCCACGTCTGGGTCTCGGGCCGGAACAGCGACGGCTCGGTGCTGCTGCACGGCCACCGGGGCAAGTGGACCTGGCTGGAGGCACCCCCGGCCACGACCACCATCCCGCCCTACGGCATCCACCGCGCGCCCTGCGGCGACGTCTGGGTCTACGGCAGCGAGCTCGTCGCCCGCTGGGACGGAGCGGCCTGGACCGTGCTGCCGGCGCCCGGCGGGATCCGTGCCGGCTTCACCGGGCTGCTTCCGGTCGCGCGCGACGACATCTGGATGACCGGCTACGACTACGGCGTCGGCGGCCCGCCCGGCAAGCCCCCGGGCGTCCGGCTGCTGCACGGGGACGGCACCGGCTGGGAGTACGTCACGGCACCGTTCGGCGTGGGAGTGCTGACCGGCATCGTGGGCGACGCCCAGGGGCGTCCCGACCGTATCTCCGGGTGGGACTTCTGGGACCAGACCCGGGCCCACTACCTGCGCTGGGACGGCACGGCGTGGGTGAGCGAGCGGGGGCCGGTGGCCACGACCCCCGTCGTCATGAACGCCCTTGCGACGGTGCCGGGCTCGGACGGCTACTGGGCGGTCGGCACGACGTCGCCTCCGCCGTCCCCGACCGCCCAGCCGCGCATCGAACGCTGACGCGTCGGCTCGGACCGGCTGTCACGCCAGCCGGATCACGTTCCAGGACAGCGGCTCCAGGACGGCGCTCAGCGTGCCGTCCTGGAGGGCCGTGCCGTCGACCGCGTGCGGGGCCACCCGCTCGGGGTCGTCGAGGGTGTTGCGGGCGTCCGGGTCGGCGTCGGCGAGGGCGCTGTGCTCGACGACCGACGACAGGTCGAGCCCGTTCAGCGCGACCTCCAGCGGCAGCGACTCGGTGCGGCTGCGGTTCACCGCGAAGACCGTGACCGTGCCGTCCTCGGCGCGTACGGCGGTGGCGTGCAGCAGGTCCGTCTCGCCGAACTTCTTCGTCTCGTACGTCGGCGAGTCGACCCGGACGTCGAGTACCTGGCCGCGGCCGTACCGGGCGGCCTGGGCGAAGGGGAAGAACGTCGTCTGCCGCCAGGCCGGACCGCCCGGCTCGGTCATGATCGGCGCGATGACGTTGACCAGCTGGGCGAGGCAGGCGACCGTGACGCGGTCGGCGTGCCGGAGCAGGGCGATGAGGAGCGAGCCGAAGACGACGGCGTCGGTGACGCTGTAGTTGTCCTCCAGGAGGCGGGGCGCCTCGGGCCAGTCGTCCTGCTCGAAGGTCTTCGCGCGGGCCTCCCACTCGGGCAGGTACCAGACGTTCCACTCGTCGAAGGAGAGGTTGATCCGCTTCTTCGACTTCAGGCGCGCGCCCACGTGGTCGGCGGTCGCGACGACGTTGTCGATGAAGGACTCCATGTCGACGGCGGAGGCCAGGAAGGAGTCGATGTCGCCGTTCTCGGGCCAGTAGTAGGCGTGCAGCGAGATGTAGTCGACGAGGTCGTACGTCTCCTCCAGGACGGTCGCCTCCCACTCGGCGAACGTCGGCATGGACTGGCTGGAGGAGCCGCAGGCGACGAGTTCCACGCCGGGGTCCAGCTGGCGCATGGCCCGGGCCGTCTCGGCGGCGACCCGGCCGTACTCCCGCGCGGTCTTGTGGCCGGTCTGCCAGGGGCCGTCCATCTCGTTGCCGAGGCACCACAGCCTGATGCCGAAGGGGTCCTTGTCGCCGTGGGCGGCGCGGAGGTCGGACAGGGCGGTGCCCTCGGTGTGGTTGGCGTACTCCTGGAGTTCGAGGGCTTCCGCGACGCCTCGGGTGCCGAGGTTGATGGCCATCATGGGTTCGGCCTGGGGGCCGATCTTGCGGAGGAAGTCGATGTACTCGGAGAGGCCGAAGCGGTTGGTCTCCGTGGAGTGCCAGGCCAGGTCGAGGCGGCGGGGGCGTTCTTCGGCCGGGCCGACCGAGTCTTCCCACTTGTAGCCGGAGACGAAGTTGCCGCCGGGGTAACGGACGGCTGTAACGCCCAGTTCGCGGACCAGGTCGAGGACGTCTGTGCGGAGGCCCTTGGCGTCGGCCGTGGGGTGGTCCGGTTCGAAGATGCCGGTGTAGACGCAGCGGCCGAGGTGTTCCACGAAGCTGCCGAAGAGGCGGGGGTTTACTTCGCCGACGGTGAAGGCGGGGTCGAGGGTGAAGCGGGCGGTGTGCATGTTCGCCTTTCGGGGTGGGTGGTTCTGTTCGGTGGCGGCTGCGGGTTTGTGGGGGTTGTTCACGCAGTTCCCCGCGCCCCTATCGGGGCGCGGCCGTCTACTGCCCGGCCAGGCCCGTGTGGGCCACGCCCGCCACTATCTGGCGTTGGAAGAACACGAAGACGATGATCAGGGGCAGGCCCGCCATCAGGCCGCCGGCCATGAGCTGGGCCCACTGGATGCCGTAGGAGTTCATGACGGTCGCGATGCCGTTCGGCATGGTCATCAGGTCGGGGTTGTTGGTCACCATGTACGGCCAGAGGAAGTTGTTCCACGAGGCGATGAACGTGAAGATGCCGACCGCGGCGAGGGAGGGGCGGGAGAGCGGGAGGACGATGGTGAAGAAGACGCGCCAGCGGCCTGCGCCGTCGATGAAGGCGGCCTCCTCCAGTTCGCGCGGGATGCCCTGGAAGAACTTGTAGAGGATGTAGACCATCGCGGCGGGTGCGCACTGCGGCAGGATCATGCCCCAGTAGGTGTCGACCATGCCCATCTGCTGGACGGTGGTGAAGAGCGGCACGCCGAGGACCGCGGGCGAGATCATCAGGCCGGCCATCACCAGGCCCATCAGGGGCTTTTTGCCGCGGAACTCGGTGCGGGCGAAACCGTATCCGGCCAGTGCGCTCACCAGCAGCACCACGGACGTCACACAGACGGAGACGACCACGGAGTTGACGAACCAGTTGGTGATGTTGCCGGTCTCGAAGAGGGCCTTCCAGGCCTGGCCCGTCCAGTCCTCGGGGAGCCAGTGCGGCGGTACCTCCACCGCCTCGGTCTCCGACTTCAGGGAGGTGAACAGGGCCCAGGCGAAGGGGGCCAGGAAGGCGACCGAGACGGCTGTGCCGAGGAGGGTCAGGACGATCTGGCTGGGGGTCCACGGCTTGCGGGGCTTCACCGGTACGGCGGTGGTCATCGGGCGCTCTCCTCACGGTTGCGCAGCAGCCACATCCGGGCGAGGGCGACGGCCGCGATGATCACGAAGAAGATGACGGAGATCGCGGAGGCGTAGCCCACGCGGTAGCTGGTGAAGCCCTCTTCGAGGGTGTACTGCACGAAGGTACGGGTCGATCCCTCGGGCCCGGGGAGGAAGTCCATCATCACGACGGCCTGGTCGAAGACCTGGAGCGAGGCGAGGATCTGGAGGGCGACGACGAGGCCGGTGATGTTGCGCAGCATCGGCAGGGTGATGTGGACCGTGCGGTGCCAGGCGTTCGCGCCGTCGAGCTTGGCGGCCTCGTAGAGGTGACCGGGGATGCCCTGGAGCGCGGCCAGGTAGAGCAGGAAGCTGAAGCCGACCGTCCACCACAGCGTCTGGATGACGATGGCGAGCATCGCGTACGACTTGTCGGTCAGCCACGGCGTCTCGATGCCGAAGACGTAGTTGATCATTCCGGTGCCGGGGTTGAAGAGCCACTGCCACAGGTTGGCCGCGACGGTGGACGGCAGCAGGAACGGGGCGAAGAAGCACAGCCGCCACAGCCACTTGCCGCGCTCGATGTGGTGGGCGAGCATCGCGAGGAGGAAGGCCAGGACCGTGATGCAGGGGACGACCAGGAGCGTGAAGTAGGCGCTGTGGCCGAGGGAGTCCCACATCAGCGGGTCATTGAGGGCCTCGCGGTAGTTGTCGAGGCCGATGAAGCTCGCGCCCTCGCCCGAGATGTTGGCGTCCGTGAAGCTGAGGTAGACGCCGCGCAGCAGCGGCCAGATCACGAAGAGCGCGAACAGCAGGAGGAAGGGGGCCACGAACCAGCCGCCGTGCTGGAAGCCCTGCGGCCGGCGGAGGGTGGCGCTGTCGGCGGCGGTCCGGGCGCGGGCGGGTGCGGTGACGGTCTGGGCGCTGGTCGCCATCATGCGGCCGCACCTCCTTGTGCGGCTGTCCGGCCGTCCATGGGGTTCTTCATGGCGAGCAGTTGGGTGAGTGCGCTCTTCATCCGGCGGGCGGCGGTCTCCGGCTTGGCGGAGCCCAGCGTCGAGGCGACGACGATCGGGCCGACGCGCTGGGCGAGGATGCCGGTGGACCCCGCGAACCACACCTTCGGCTCGGTGGCCTGGTGGTCCATGGCCGACACGTACTCGCTCTGCGGGTTCAGCGCCTTGTACGCGGCGGTGGACAGGGTCGGCGTGTAGGCGGGGATGTGGCCGCCGGCGGCCCACTGCCGGGCGTGCCGGACGACGTACGCGGCGAGCCGGTGGGCGCCCTCGTTGGCGGGGCCGCCGCGGTCGGACTGGTGCGGCAGGACGAAGGCGTGCGACTCGGCGTGGGTGGCCGGCTCGCCGAAGACGGGCGGCAGCGGGGTGGCGCCGTAGTCGAGTTTCGCTCCGGAGAAGACCGGCACCGACCAGTTGCCCTCCCAGACGAAGGGGGAGCCGTTGAGGAACTGCTCGGCGCCCGCGGCCCCCGCGAAGCCCGGGTTGGCGTACCCGTCGGTGATGTGGCGGCGCAGGAACTGAAGGACCTGGGTGGCCTTGTCGGTGTCGAAGGTGACCTCGGTGTTCGCGGCGTTGAACCAGGTGCCGCCGAACTGGGTGTAGAACGCGACGAAGAACCACCACTGGAAGTTCTGGTCGTTGACCCACAGACCGATGGTCTGCAGCCCCTTCTTCGTGGCCCGCTTCGCCTGCTTCAGCACGTCGAACCACTCGTCGGCGGAGGTGACGGGCACGATCCGGCCGTCGTCGCCGAGCAGGCCCGCCTTCTTCAGCACGTCCTTGCGGTAGAAGCAGAGCTGGACGTGGATGTCGAGCGGGAGGGCGTAGAGCTTGCCGTCGATGACGGCCCGCTTCCACAGGGCGGGGTTGAAGTCCTCCTCCCGTACGCCGTACTTGGCGAGCAGGCCGACGTCCCAGGGGTCCAGGAAGCGGCCGGGCGAGAAGCCGGTGACCCGGCCGAGGTGCATGACGCCGAGGTCGGGGGCGCGGTTGCCCGCGGCGGCCATGGCGAGCTTGGTATAGAAGGGGCTGCCCCACTGGAGGGTGGAGTCCTTCACCGCGATGTCCGGGTTGGCCTTGCGGAAGGCGTCCAGCATCGCGATCATGTTGGATCCGTCGCCGCCGCTGAAGAGGTTCCAGTAGCGCACGCGGGTGTCGGCGTCGGCGGCGAGTGCGTCGGCGCCCGTGCCGAGCGCGGCGAAGCCGAAGCTGCTCGCGACGAAGAGTCCTCCGAGCCCGCCGAGTAGCTGCCTGCGATTCAGGTCAGGTCGTCCCATGCCCTGCCCTTGCTGTCGTGTTCGATATATCGGAAGGTGCTCGTGACTTCGAACGGGACGGTAAATAGGAAGCGCTTGCACGTCAATGGTCGGCCCGGAAGTTTGGTCACGACTTTCGGGCAGGAACGGTCGTTCCCCGCTGAACTACCGGCACGGGATCGCATGACGCGAACACTTTCGGGCGCGTAGTCTCGGACGCGCGGCCAAGCCGCCGGCCGGCGCTGAGAAGGGGGAGCGATGGACATCGCGGGCGCGCGAGTGCGAGCCGTCACCGCGCTCAGGCGTTCGCGACGTGGGGCCGCCATGCGCCGCCTGGCCGCCGAGCTCGCCGCCGCGGTCCGGGCGCGGGAGCAGGTCCCGGACGGCGTACGGTCGTTGTGCCGGGCGCTGTGCGAGGAGATGAGCGCGCGGCGGGGCGGGCGTCCGGTCGACCTGCGTTTCGAGCGGTTCCCCGACGAGATCGAAGTGACCGGGCTGTGGGTGGAGTTCCAGGACTTCGACCTGGTCATCGTCGAGGAGCGGGCCGAGGCGGTGCAGCAACTGGTCATCCTCGGGCATGAGTTGTGGCATCTGCACGCGGGGCACGGCCACCACCATGTCGCCGGTACGGCGGCGGCCCGGGCCCTGGACAGCGAGCCCGGCTGGAAGTCCGTGGCGCTGACCGTGGCGGCCCGGGACGGCTCGCGCGAGCGGGACGAGGCCGAGGCCGACGCGTTCGGGCACCGGCTGGCCGCCGCGTTCCGTTCCTTCGCGGACGGCACCGTCCCGGACGAGCCGGACGCCGCGCTCGACCCGGTGCGGCGGTCGATGGGCTACCGCGGACGCGGAGGCGGCGCGCGATGACCCACGCACGGGACGTCCTCGACACCTTCTCCGTCTCCTTCTGGCTGCCGATCGGCGCGCTGACCATCGCCCTGGTCATGAAACTGCCCAGCCTGGTGAAGATGTGGCGGGACCCGATGCTGCGGGCCGTCGGCGGGCTGCTGCTGTTCGCCTGCGCCGTGTTCGTCTTCGCGTCCCCGTCGGTCATCGGCTGGACCAACCGCGTCACCGGCGTGCCGAACATCGCGGCACCGCTGGTGTACTCGCTGCTCACCGCGCTGTGCGCGTCCTGGCTGCTGCTGATCGTCGCCTGGCGCAACGGCCTGGCCGACCGCTCGGCCTCGACGCGCCGCGCCGCCCGGTGGGTCGTCTTCGCCTACGCGGGCGTGGTCGTCGCCCTGTGGGTGCTGTTCTGGCTCGCGGACGTCCCCGTGGAACGCCGCCGGGACCTGGACACGTACTACGCCACCACCCCCTTCATGCGCGAGGAGATCCTGCTCTATCTCCTCGCGCACACCGTGGCCTGCTCGGTCACGGCCCGGCTGATCTGGAACTGGGTGCGCACCGACGGCCTCGACGCCTGGCTGCGCTGGGGCCTGAGGTTCCTGGGCGTCGGCTACGCGACGAACCTGCTCTTCGACGTCGCCAAACTCACCGCCGTCATCGCCCGGATGACCGGCCACGACCTGGACTGGCTGAGCACCTACCTGGCACCCTCGGCCGCCTGTCTGTCGGCCACCATGGTCGCGATCGGCTTCATCATCCCGCACGGCGGCCAGTACCTGCACGAGCGCTGGCGCATCCGGCTCGCCCACTGGCAACTGCGCCCCCTCTACCTGCTGCTGCGCACCGTGAACGGCGGCGGGGCCCCTTTCACCCCGCGCGCCACCGGCGAACTGCGCCTGATCCGCCGCGAGACGTACATCCGCGACGTGCTCCTCCAGCTCTCCCGGCACCTCGACGAGGAGCTGCGGGAGCGTTCCTACGCCGCGGCCCTGGACCTCGGGTTCGAGCCCGGCCGGGCCAAGGCCCTGGCCGCCGCCGTCACGATCCTGGACGCCGTCGCCGCGCGGGAGCGGGCCCCGCAGACCGACAGCGCCGCCTCCCCGTCCGGCCCCGACACCGCCTACCTGCTCCAGGAGATCCAGGCCGTGGCCCTGGCCCTGCGTCACCGCCACCACATCGAGGCGGTACGCTCACGCGCGGCCGCCCCCGGGAGAGAGAACGCCCGCGCATGACTGACCGTCCCACCCCCGCCAGAACCGCCGTCGTCCTGGGGGGATCCCACTCCGGCATGCTCGCGGCCCGTGCCCTGGCCGACGTCGCCGACCGGGTCGTCGTCGTGGAGCGCGACGCGCTGCCCGCCGCTCCCGGCCCCCGCAAGGGACTGCCGCAGGCCCGGCACGCGCACATGCTCTGGTCGGGCGGTGCGCGGGCCATGGAGGAACTGCTGCCGGGGATCACCGGGGTGCTCCGCGACGCCGGGGCGAACCGGCTGCCGGTCACGACGGACATCGTCGCCCTGGGGACGCGGGGCTGGTTCCGGCGCTGGGCCGAGTCCCACCACGTGATCCTCGCCGGCCGGGACCTGCTGGACGCGACGGTCCGCGCCCGCGTCCTGGCCGACCGGCGGATCGAGGTCGTGGAGCGGGCCGAGGCGGTGGGCCTGACCGGCACGGACACGGCCGTCACGGGCGTACGCATCCGGCCCTCCGACGGCCCCGAGCGGACCCTCACCGCCGACCTGGTCGTCGACGCCTCGGGCCGCGGCTCCCAGGCCGCCCGGTGGCTGACCGCCCTCGGCCTGCCCCTGGCGGAGCGACGCGAGGTGGACGCGGGCCTGGCGTACGCCAGCCGCCTCTACCTGGCCCCCGCCGCGGCCCGCGACGGCTTCCCCGTCGTCAACGTCCAGCCCGACCGGCGCGAGGGCGGGCCCGGCCGGGCGGGCTTCCTGCTGCCCATCGAGGAAGGCCGCTGGATCGTCACCCTGTGCGGCACCCGGGGCGGCCGGCCCTCCCCGGACAACGACGACTTCGTCCGCTTCGCCCGCGAGGACCTGCGGCACCCCCTCATCGGCGAACTGCTCGAACAGGCCGAGCCGCTGTCCGAAGTGGCGTTCACCCGCACCACCGTCAACCGCCGGCACTTCTACGAGCGGATGCCGGTGTGGCCCGCGAACTTCGCCGTCCTCGGCGACGCCCTCGCCGCGTTCAACCCGGTCTACGGGCACGGTCTGGCCGTCGCCGCGCAGAGCGCCCTGCTCCTGCGGAACACGGTACGGCGGCACGGCTGGGCGGCTCCCGGACTGTCCCGGCTGATCCAGCAGGCGGTGTCCCGCCCGGTCGGCGCGGCCTGGGACCTGGCCATCGGGCAGGACGTCTTCTACCCGGGCGCGACGGAGCAGGGCCCCACGCTGCGGGACCGGCTCGTCACGGCGTACGTCGACCGGCTGATGTACACGGCGACGGGCAACGGCCGCATCGCCCGCCGGGTGACGGACGTGACGTCGCTGGAGCGGGGGCGGGGGTGCTGCTGACGCCGTCGGTGATGGCGGCGGCGATGGCGGGGCCGTTGCGGCCGGCGTTGAGCGGGCCACCGCTGACGGCTGAGGAACGGAAGGCCGCGGGGTTGGCGTACCTAGCTGCGGACAGTCGTGCCTCCCCCACGTGCCTTAAGGGCCTGGGAGGTGCCCCCACGGGCGGCACGGGTGGGCGCAGCGGCACCCCGCAGCGCCGGGCTGCGCACCCACCCCCACGAGCGGACCTCAGCCTTGGAACGCCGGCTGGGCAACCCCCTTGCCCACCCCCGGCACCACGAACACCGACCCCGCCAGCGCCGGCGGCTCCGTCAGTCCGGTCCGGGCCGTCGTGACGTACAGGTCACTCAGCCCGGCCCCACCGAACGCACACGCCGTCACCAGCGGCACAGGCAACTCGATCACCCGGTCCAGGCGCCCCTCCGGCGTGTACCGCCGAACCGCCGCCCCCTGCCACAGCGCCACCCACACACACCCGTCGGCATCCACCGTCAGCCCGTCGGGAAACCCCGCGCCGTCCTCGATCTCCGCGAGGGTCCGCCGCCCGGACAGCTGCCCGTCCTCGTAGTCGAAGACGTCGACCCGCCGCGTCGGGGAGTCGATGTAGTACATGAGCCGGCCGTCGGGACTCCACCCCGTGCCGTTGCTGACGGCCACGTCGTCGAGCACGACATCGACCGATCCGTCACCGGTGACGCGGGAGAGCGTGCCACCCCCGGGCGCCTCGTCGTAGCGCATCGTGCCGGCCCACAGCGATCCGTCCGGCGCGACGGCCGCGTCGTTGGCGCGCCGGCCGGGCACGGGCTCGCGGTGCAGCCAGCTGAAGCCGCCGTCTGAGGGGTCGAGGAGACCGACCCCGTCCCGCAGGTTCAGCACCAGACCCCCGCCGGCCCGCGGCTTGACCGCACCCACGTGCTGTTCCGTCCGGCGGACCGTGCGGCGCCCGGTGGCCGGGTCGTACGTGTGCACCCGGCAGCCGAGGATGTCGATCCAGAGGAGCCGGCCGGTTGCCGGGTCCCAGGTCGGTCCCTCGCCGAGCTCGGCCTCGGCCCGTACGGCGACCTCGTACGGCGTCGTCGTCATGCCATGCTCCGGTGGCCGAGGTGCTCGGACAGCTCGGCGGCGCCCTTCGCGGCGAGCTGCTCCAGCTCCGCGCGGCGCTCCTCGCTCCAGCGGATCATGGGCACGGAGATCGACAGGGCGGCGACGACCTGGCCGGTGCGGTCGCGCACCGGCGCGGCCACGCAGCTCACGTCCGGGTTGGACTCGCGGTTCTCGACCGCGATGCCCCGCTCACGGATCTCGGCCAGGGTCTCGCGCAGGGCGGCCGGGTCGGTGATGCTGTTGGGGGTCATCGCGACCAGCTCGGCGCCGTCGGGGACCCGCGCGGCGAGCTCGTGCTCGGGAAGGGAGGCCAGCAGCATCTTGCCGACGGAGGTGCAGTGGGCGGGCAGCCTGCGCCCGGCCGCCGACACCATCCGCACGGCGTGCGTGGAGTCGACCTTGGCGATGTAGATGACGTCCGTGTCCTCGAGGATCGCCACGTGCACCGTCTCGTCGCAGGTCTCGGCGACGGACCGGGCGACGAGCTGGCCCTCGGCCGCGAGGTCGAGCTGCTCGGAGTAACGGGCGCCGAGCTGGTACGGGCGTACACCGAGCCGGTAGCGTCCGGGCTGGCCGGGCACGGGGACGATGTACTTCCGGGCGGCGAGCGTGGTCACCAGCTCGTGCACGGTCGTGCGCGGCAGCTGGAGCTTGCGCACGATGTCGGGGGCGGAGAGCGTTCCGTCCCCGTCGAGGAAGAGCTCGAGAATGTCGAGAGCCCGGGTCACGGCTGGTACGAGGCGTCCCACGACCGGCCCCCTCCCTATATGTCTCAGGCGCCTGTGTTTCGAGATATCAACGTTCGAGATATCAACAGGCGATCGGCATGACGAACACAGGCTAGCCACAGAGGTTTGCCCGGGCAATGGGCAGAGGCCCGCGGGCGGAAACCCGTGAGCACACCACAGACACGTGGCGTGCACATTAAAGTGCCCTGTGTGCGACACGTCACAGGTGTCGCAAAGGTGGGGGAATCTCTGTGCGTGACATGACCATGGGCTCGAACGTGTCTCTGACGGCCCTGAGCGAGAACACCGGCTCCGCGATCGTGAGCCTGGGCTGGTCCAGCCCGACCGGTGAGGGCGACGCCGACGTGTCCGTCCTGCTGCTGGGCGCGGACGGCAAGGTACGCAACGACGCCGACTTCTACTTCTACAACAACCCGGTGGCGGCCGACG
Source organism: Streptomyces afghaniensis 772 (assembly GCA_000415505.1). Classification (GTDB taxonomy): domain Bacteria; phylum Actinomycetota; class Actinomycetes; order Streptomycetales; family Streptomycetaceae; genus Streptomyces; species Streptomyces afghaniensis. The sequence continues at coordinate 1,760 of KE354035.1, read as the reverse complement.
GCAGTGTGCAGCTCCTCGGCAAGGAGCCGACGGGGGACGGCAGCGAGGACCGGATCAGCTTCGATCTGACCGCGGTCCCGGCCGAGGTGGAGCGGATCGTCGTGGCAGCGAGCCGCTACGAAGGCGCGCGCTTCGGCGAGCTGGACGACGTGCGGGTGACGCTGGCCGACGCGGTGGGCGAGGGCCTCCTCCGGTTCGTCATCGAGGATCCCGGCCAGGTGAGCGCGATCATCTTCGGCGAGCTGTACCGGCGCGCGGAGGAGTGGAAGTTCCGGGCCGTCGGACAGGGCTACGAGAGCGGGCTGGCCGGGCTGGCGACGGACTTCGGTGTCGACATCGAGGACGACGAGGCGGAGTCCGCGGCGGCGGTCGCGGAGGAATCATCCACCGTCGTCCCTCCCGACGCCCGGCCGCGGACGACACTGGAGGCCGTCCCCGCACCGCGTCCGCCGGCCGACGAGGAAGCCGCCCCGAAGAAGCGGACGGCCCGGCCCCGGACCGCGAAGAAGAAGGTCACGCTCCCCAAGGCGCCCGCGAAGAGCCTTGCCGAGAACGAGTCCTGGAGGCAGGCTCGGCTCTTTCCGGTGTCGGCGCTCAAGAGCGACCGGGACCGGGAAATGCGCGCCACGTCGGTGCTGCTGTCGGTGATGGCCCAGGTCCCGGAGTTCGGCAGGCGGCTCACCGCCGCGTTCGGCGCACCGTCCGGCCGCATGGAGACGTTCACCGAGGTCTCCCTGCCACACGGGGACACTCCCCGGCGCCCTGACGGGGTGATCCGCGTCGAGCGCGCCGGGAAGCTGTGGACCGCGCTCGTGGAGACCAAGACCAACGGCAATTCGCTGAAGTCGGACCAGGTGCAGGCCTACATGGACATCGCGGCCCGGCGGGGCTACGAGGCCGTGATCACCCTGTCGAACGACGTCGCGCTGGAGGGCAGCCCGCTGGTCGACGTGAAGATCGACCGGCGGCGCAAGCACCAGGTGGCACTCTGGCACCTGTCGTGGGCCGAAGTGGCCCATCAAGCACAGATGCTGATCCGGCACGAGGGCGTCGGCAACGCGGCACACGCCTGGCTGCTTCAGGAACTGCTGCACTACCTCCAGCACGACAACTCCGGCTGCCACGGCTTCCAGAACATGGGCTCGGCCTGGGTGCCGGTGCGCAACGGCATCGACGACGAGACCCTCTGCCAGGGCGACTCGCGCGCCCTGGAGGTCGTCGAGAGCTGGGAACGGCTCATCCGCCAGGTGTGTCTGCGGCTCGGCGGCGAACTCGGGCAGAAGGTGCTGCCCGCCCAGCGCACCAGGCGCGGCACCGACCCCGGGGCCCGCCGCGCCCGCCTGGCGGACCAGCTGTGTGTGGAGGGCAGGCTCCAGGCGGAGCTGCGGGTCGAGGGCGCCCCGGGCCTGCTCGGCATCAGCGCGGATCTGCGCACCGCCAAGCTGCGCACCTCCGTGGAGATCCCGGCTCCCGAGCAGGGCTATCCCCTGACCTGGGCCAAGCGCCTGATCCGCCGTCTCGCCGAGGCGCCGGCGGACCTGCACGTCGAGACGCTGGTGGAGGGCGAGGCGGGTGGTCCCCGGGGCACGCTGGAGCGGCTGCGCCCCGAACCGGCCGATCTGCTCCCCAAGGACAGCGCCACCCGCATCACCGGCTTCCGTCTGTCCCTCTTCAAGGGCATGGGCAGTGGCCGGGGCAACGCGGAGTCCGGCTTCATCCGCAGCGTCGACGACGCCGTGCACCGCTTCTACACCTCGGTT
>KE354034.1 GCA_000415505.1 Streptomyces afghaniensis 772 | reverse complement strand
TCCTGGGCGCAGGTGGTCCTCGCGCTGCTGGTGGCCGGCACCGCGGTCGGGGCCGTGCCCGCGCCCGGCGGAATCGGCCCCGTGGACGCGGCGCTCGTCTTCACCATGGCCGCGTTCGGGGCGCCCGTGGGCACGGCCACGGCCACCGTCATCGGCTACCGCGTCCTGACGGTGTGGCTGCCTCTGCTGCCGGGCGCCCTCGTGCTGTCGGCCCTGCTGCACCGCAAGGTGCTCTGACGGCTACTCGGCCCCCGCCGGCGAGGGGCTGGTGAGCCCCTCCGGAGACCCGAGCAGCCGCCGCGTGGGGCCGGCTTCGGCCACCCGGCCCCCGGACATGACGATCAGCTCGTCGGTCCGGTCGGCGACCAGGCGGAGGTCGTGGCTGACGAGCACCAGGGCCAGGCCGCGCCGGTCACGCAGCTCCGTCAGCAGGTCCATCACGGCGACGGCCGTCTCCGCGTCGAGCGCGGAGGTGACCTCGTCGCAGAACAGCACGTCGGGGTCGGCGGCCAGGGCCCGCGCTATGGCGACGCGCTGGCGCTGCCCGCCGGACAGCTCGTGGGGGTAGCGGTCGGCGGCCGTCGCGGGCAGGCCGACCTGCTCCAGCAGTTCCCGCACCCGGGCGCGAGCCGGCCCGGGCCTGCCGAACGGCATCGCCGAGCGCAGTATCTTCTGCTCGGAGCCGTCCGGGCCGAGGACGGTGTTGACGTCCTTGTGCGAACCGGGCGCGTCGAGTTCGAGGTCGGTGAGCTTGGTGCGGCCTATCACCTTCTCCTGCGCCTCGGCGGCGAGGGCATCCCACGCGTCCACGTCGTGCAGGTACTTCTGCACGATCGCGTAACTACCGCCGCTGAAGCCGGGATCCTCCTCGCCGACCAGCGCCGCGTCGGCCGCCGCCCGGCCGACGGGGTTCTCGGTGCCGTCGACGAAGCCGAGGACGTTGCGCGAGTCGAAGTACGAGAACGCCTGTGTCTCGTCCCGCACGGTGACCGTGCCGCGCAGCCGCCGCACGAGCTCGGCGGCGAGCGCGAAGCACAGGTCGGTGCGCGCGGACTTGATGTGGAAGAACAGGTCGCCGGGGGTGGCCGGGGCGTGGTGCCGGGGCCCCGCCAGCTCGCGGAACGGGTGCAGTTCGGCGGGCCGCGGGCCGCCGAACAGCCGGTCCCAGGCCCGGGCCCCGATCCCGGCGACGCAGCCGAGACCGCCGTCGGGGCTGGGGAAGCCGACGGACCGCACCAGGCCCGCGAGGGACCCCAGCACCTCCCGGACGACGGCTTCCCCGCCGGGGTCGATCGTGGCGACGAGGAACACCGCGACCGACGCCGGCGGGTTCAGCGCCGGCTGTGGCAGCGTCTCTCCCGAGGGCAGCGGTGACGTCATGGCTTCCCATCCCTTCGGCCGGCCTCTGCGGCCCGTCCGCTCTCCCTCCGGGACGGCGCGGCCCACGCCCCTGACACGATGCCCAGCGAAGGGGCGGCCGGAACTCGCCGGGCGGAACGGATGGTTGCAGTCCCGTACTTCGCGCGTCGTTCTGTTGTGCGCCGGTCCCTTGGGCGTCGATCAGGGCGGTGGCGTCACGAACGCCTACCGGGCCCGGGACTCGATCGCCAACCGGGTCCACACCAGCCAGTCCTGAGTGGAGTCGCCGTCGGCGTCGACTTCCACGTACAGGGTCCGCGAGCAACCGCTGAACGGGGAGAGATCCACGCTCAGCGTGTCGAGCCGTCCGGTGTAGCGCTTCGCCACTTCCGCGAGTTGTACGCCGTCGCAGCCGATCCTGATGAGGACGCCGTTGGTCTGCGGAGGGCCCATGGGGCGGAAGAAGCCGTACTCCGCGATGAGCCGGCCCCCGGAAGCGAGCGACGGGAGATGGAATTCTCCGCGGATCCAGCCGTCGTCCGTCCACCGGGGATGCGTCTCCAGGACACGCTCGTGCGCCGAGCCGTCCTCCAGCAGCAGACCAGGCCGCGGATGGATGGCGAACCCTTGCGGGTTGTTGCGCGAGCCGCCGAACACGAGCCGCCCGGCCCCGCTCGACCAGACCGCTCTCGGCGCCTCCTCGATCAGGTCCACCATCAGTCCTCCCGAGTCAGAAGCACGGTGTAACCGCCTGCCGGACCGTCCTGGCACCCCTCGACGACTACGGTGCAGTCGCCGGCCGCGCCGATGTCCACCGGTCCGATGCGTGACCGCCGCCCTTCCAGGGCACGTCCCTCGGCCAGCACGTCCCCGTTCCGCCCGTACAAGGTGATGCGAGGGTCCAGATCGATCCCCTCGGCAGCGATGTCGATCGTCATACGGCCGCATGGCTCAGCGACCTGCCACTCGCGGCTGCGCCCGGCCTGGACCGCGTCGAAGACGCGAACCCCGGCCGCAAGAGATGGCGCTCCGGGGCGATGGAGGAGTGCCGACTCGACAACGGGACGAAGAGCGGCGCGAGTGAGCGGAACGACGGAGGGAACAGGGGTCTCAGGTGGAGGGTTGCCGAGAGGATCACAGCTCGGCTCCATGATCAGAGCCGATCGTTCCGCACATGTGAACCGATGGATCAGCCGGTTCTCGTAGGCCCAGGCGAGGAGCTCCGCATGGCTGTGCAGCCGCCAGACACGGATCTCGCCCTCAGCCGAGGCCGAGATCATGATCATGCCGGAATCGTCGGCCGCGCACTCCAGACCGATCACCGCGCTGGTGGCAGCGGTGAAGTCGCGTACTCCCTGACCTGTGGTCACATCCCAGACGAACACACCCCCGCGCTCGTCACCCGACACGACGAACCGGCTGTCCGGAGAGAACGCGACCGCCCGGACCGCCTCCGTGTGACCGACCAGCACCCTCCGGCTGCCGTCGGCCGGACTGCACAGAAAGACCGCGCCGTCGGCGGTACCGCAGGCGACCAGCGCGCCGTCCGGGCTCAGCGCGATGGCGAGAACCGCCGATTCGTGGCCGAAGCGGTGGCGGACCCCGCCGGTCGCGACGTCCCAGATGATGCTGCTGGCGTCCTGCGAACCGGAGACGACCAGTTGTCCGTCGGGGCTGACGGCGACGGCATGGACCGTGTCGTTGTGCGCCTGGAAACTGCGTACGAACTCGCCCTGCGCGGCGTCCCAGAGGATCACCCGGTGATCGACCGAACCGGAGACCGCCACCTGGCCGTCGGGGGTCAGTGCGACACAGCGGACCGCCTCCGTGTGACCGCTGAGCATGCGCTGCACGCCGGCGCGGAAATCCCAGACGAGCAGCGGCAGTACCTCGGACGCCCCGATCGCCAGGGTGCCGTCCGCGGACAGCGCCAGCCCGTTGCACTCGTGGTCGTGCCATCTCTCGACCAGCTCCCCACCGTCGAGGTCCCACAGCGTCATGCCCCCGTCCTCGGCGCCGACGAGTGCGAACCGCCCATCCGCCCCCACGGCCAGGGCGCGCGTACGGCCGAGCGGGGGCAGCACCCGTAGTACATCGCCCCGCCCGGCGGCCCACACGCCGAGTTCGGCGCAGTCCCTTGCCGTCAGTACGCACTGTCCGTCGGCGCTGAGCGCCGATGCCGAGGTCGGTGCTCCCGGGCCGCCCAGGCGGTGGAGCTCCCATGTGGCCAGATCGAGGACAATCGTCCCTCCGTCGTCGGTCCGCATCAGCGCCCTGCCTCCGTCGTGGCTCAGCCCGACGGCACGCACGGTGAGATCGGTCCCGTCCAGGTGCTGCGCCGGCTCTCCCGAGGCGAGTCCCAGACAGCGACCCTGCCCGCGCCATCGGCCGAGAGCGCGATCGCCCCGTCCCGCTGACGGCCACGTCCCGTACCCCGGTGCTGTGGCGGCCCTCCAGCAGACGGTGCCGGTGGCCGGGGCCGGTCCACACATGGACGTGGCCGTCCGCGTCCCCGGCCGCCAGCGTGTCTCCGGTGCCGTCGACGGCAACGCAGGTGACTCCCCTTTTGTGAACCCTGCGCCAGTGCGGTTCGCCGAAGGGCGAACCGACGTAGGCGGCACCCTCGTCCGTCGCCATCAGGCAGATGCGGCCGTCCTCGCTGAGTGCCATCCCCACGACGGTCGCGGGGTGTACCCGCGCGCCGTCATCGGGTCCCCTGGCAGGCTGCCCGGTGTACCGGCGGACGAGCGCTCCCGAAGCGGACAGCGTGAGTACCCCGAGCCCGTCCCGGCTCAGCGCCACGTCCACCACCGGGTCCTGCCGCCCGCGGCTCTCCAGACGCGTCGACGACCGGTCGACGGTGTTCCAGACGAGCAGGTCGCCGTTGGCGCAGCCGACGACGGCGAGGCCCGCGTCTCCGCTGAGCGCGACGGCTCCGGCAGCGGCGCGGTGGCTGCCGAGGTCGAAGACGTTCCCCCCTGAACCGGTCCGCCAGGCGGTTACGCTGTGGTCGTCCCCCGCGCAGAAGACCACGTGGGCGGTTTCGTCGAGGGCCACGCCGTTCACCGCGCGCCCCACCTCGAAGCTCCGCAGGAGGCGCCCGGCCGTGTCCCAGACAGCCACGGTGTGGTCGGCCGCGCCCGACACCACGGTGCGCCCGTCGGGACCGAACGCCACACCCCACACGCCGGCTCGATGCCGAACCGTCGGCACGGGCGGGCCCTCGGGGCGGCCGGTGCCGAGGTTCCAGACGATCACCGCACGGTCGGCGGACCCGGACACGGCGCGACGACCGAGCCGGTCGACCGCCACCGTCCACACCGGTCCTTCGTGCCCGGTGAGCGTGCGGCGCAGTTCGCCGGTCAGGGTGTCCCACAGCCTCACCGTGCCGTCCGAGGAACAGGTCGCGGTCACCGCACCCTCCGCGCCGCCGACCGCCACTCCGGCCACCACGTCCCGGTGGCCGGTGAGCCGGTGCAGCGTCCGGCCCGAGGGGGCGTCCCAGACGACTGCCGTGCCATCGGCCGAGGCCGAGACGATCCGCCCGCCGTCCGGTGTGACGGCGACTCCGAGTACGGCACCCTGATGACCCTCGTACCGGCCGAGGATCCGCCCTGTTGTCACTTCCCAGCGGATCACCGTGCGGTCGTCCGAGCCCGATACGGCGACCCGCCCGTCGGCCGACAGCACGACTGCGCGTACGTGCCCGCTGTGTCCCTGAAGGGTGCGCACCGTGCGGTGTGTGACCGGATCCCACACGATCACGGTCTTGTCGGCCGCTGCAGTGACGAGGACACCGGCCCGCTGAGCGACGGCCCAGACGGGGGCGGTGTGTCCGAAGCGCAGTTCGTCACGCAGCCCCGGCCGGTAGGCGACTTCGGCAAGTGCTTGCAGTGCCGTGGGGGACGGATGCTCCAGCCGTCCGGCGGCGAGCGCCAGCGCCAGCGCGCTCTTGGGCTCGTCGTGCCGCAGCGCGCGGGTGGCCCACAGCGTGCTGCGGGACTCGTCGGCGGTGCGCCGGACCCGCCAGGCGTTCTCCTGCTCGCGCTCGATCCGTTCGACGCTGGCCTGTACGTACGCGCGGGCCGGGCCCGCCATGAGGTCCGGTAGCTCCTCACACCACTTCCGCGCCGCCTCGGTGATCGGCTTGGGCAGGAGGAACTCCTCCCTGCGGTCGTGGTTCGCCCAGAGCTGGAACGCGGGCGCGAAGTCCCTTCCGTACCAGGCCGCGAACTTCTTGTGGTTGCTCACCAGGTTGGCGAGCATCGGCCACGCCTCCAGCAGAGCCTCGTGGGCGATCTCCACCGCCGGCTGTCCGCTGACCGGATCGCTGCGCAGGGTCAGCAGCCGAGCCTGGACGAACTTGGCGATGACGGAGCGGGCCGTGACGTCCCACTCGTCGAGCCAGGCGCGCCGTGCCGTGAGGACTCCACCGGCGGCCGCGGTGTCGCCGAAGTCCTTCTCGGTCGCCACGAGCCGCAGGAAGACGGCTGGGGCGACCCGTCTCTCCTCGGCCGTCAGCTTCTTGTACCAGGTTTCCTCCGCGGCCCGGTACACGGCTCCGGCGACGCCTTGCCGGGAGATCCCGCCCCGCGCGTCGTGCCGTACGGGGATGTCGTCTCCGCCCAGCTCGAGGTAGCTGCCGAGTGTGAGCACGCCGGTGTGGGCGTCACGTTTCCAGAGTTGTTCCAGGGTCAGTTGCAGCAGCGGCAGGGCGCCGGGGCGTCCGCGTACGTCGGCGATCAGCCTTTCGACCAGGCCTCCTTGCACTTGTCGGCGCTGGCGGCGGGCAGGCATGACGATGGCCTGGCGGAGTTCCTCATGGCTCATGGGCAGCACGGTGAGCTGTGCCTTGGTGAGGGCGTTCGCCAGTCCCGTGTGACGCAGTGCGCGGCCGTAGAAGTCCGCCCGCAGGGCCATGCCCACGGCAGCGCCGTGTCGGGTCAGCGCGAGGAGGATGTCGACGAAGTGGTCGGCGGTTCCCTGGTCGCACGCGGTGTACAGCCGCTCCAGCTGGTCGACGAGAAGCAGCAGTCTGGTGGGAACGGTCTCTGCCAGGACCTCGGCCGCCGCGTCGGGCGACATGGTCCGCAAACGCCGGGCGGCCTGCTCACGGAGGTCTGGAAAGGCGACCGTGGCGGTGGCACCGTCCGTGGTCCCGGTCGGATCGACCGTGAGCGCCTCGGCCAGCCGCCCGAGGGTTTCCCGCGCGGCGGGCGAGGGTTCCGGAGCCGAGTGTGCGGTGTTCTCGTTGCGGCCCCCGCTGCCGGCATCGTCCTCTGCGCCGGGCTCGTCGTCGAGTTCGTCCTCCGGCACCCAGGCCTCGTGCGCCGGGCGGCCATCGGCGAGTGACTGGACGAGCGCCGAGAGCGGGTCGGCGTCCGGAACCATGTCGCAGCGCAGCCGGTCCGCCAGCACGCCCGAGGAACGGAAGAGCGCGGTGTGCAGTCCCGCCCGTAGGAGGGAGGACTTACCGGAGCCCGAGTTTCCCACCAGGACGGCTATTTCGTGTTCTCTGAGCGAGTCGGTCAGCTGCTCCACGGCGCGGGTACGGCCGTAGTAGAAGTCGGGGTTCTCCAGGACGTCGAGGCCGCGGTACGGACTGCGGTTCCGTAACTCCAGTTCCGGGCACCGCTGGCGGATCGTGGCGGCCGGAATCATGAATGCCGTGCGGCCCTGACGCCCTCCGGGATCGAAGGGGGCCGGAAACTTGGCCTTTTCGCCGATTCCCGCAACGACCTCACGGGCGGCCGTGATACTCACCACCATGCCCACGACAACGCCGAGTTTCTCGTCCACGACCGGTGCGCCACTGTAGCCCTTGGTCACCTGGTCGCTCTCGATCACATGGACGGCGTAGCCGTGTTCCCTCGCCGGTCCCACCACCCGGCACGAACCCGACATGCCGTCGATGGGTTTCGCCGCGGGAAATCCGTAGGTCCACAGCCACCGGTCCGCGGAGAGGTCCGGGCTCCCCAGCAAGAGGGCCGCTTCCGCGGGTGCTTCCTGGACCCTGAGGACGGCGACGTCGTCGTCCTGCTCGCCACCCCACCACTCCTCGGCGACCGTGCCCAGCCAGCTCGCTCCGTCGGAGTGCCGTACGAGTCGCACGTGCTGTCCGGGGCCCGCTCCGGCCTTCACCACCACATGAGCACAGGTGACGACCAGCCCCGCGGATGCGATGAAGCCCGTGCCCATCGTCCCGCCGTCGCCGCCGACCACTCGCACGATGCCCGCCTCATACGGCCCGGCCACCCGCGCCACCCCCTGTCGCCACGCGCTCCGTGCCTACGGCTGGGAGGTGTCGGTACGTTGCTCCCCGTCCTGCCGCGTGTCCGCGTCTCGCCAAGGAGCGTTCCAGACCAGCCTGACTCCGTAGTTCATTTCGCCCGTGACTTTGGTGACGACGAAATTACCGGCCTCTCCGGTGGCTTTCAGGCCGAAACTGATTTCCGCCTCGTCAGGCGGGTCATCGATTGCTCGGATGGCATTGACGAACGTTCGGGCGTGAACTTCGACAACCTTGCCGATCACTCGCTCGAAGGATTCCTGTGCGACTGCCGTTCCGTCCCTCAGCCGACCCCTCAACCCCGCCTTCTGGACACCGTTCCGATCCGCGAGATCATCACTCTCGCTCTCGACGAGCACGGAGATTCCATCGGGATTCTCGAACCGCAGATAACCGGACATCAGCTCCCCCTCCGATCCGTATCACCATGCTACCGACGCCTTTCGACCCATGTCCGGGAATCCGGGCGGTTCATCGGTTCATCCGCAGTCGGGCTCAAGGATCTCCGCGTCGACGATCGGGCTAGTCGGTCTCCTCCAGAAGCACCTTGACATCCCAGGGGCCGAGCGGCACCGCGTCGGCGTACACGGTCTCCGACAGCACGTCCCGCAGGGCCGAGGGCACCGGCACGGACACCTCCTGCCACGACCAGTTGCGCAGGAAGCGCACGCGGCGGCCGTCCCGGGCGGTCGCCGAGGCGGCCGTGACGCTCGGGTGCGCCGGACGCCAGGCGTCATCGGGGGCGTAGCGGTCGAACAGGGCCCGGGCGAAGACCGGGTCGGGCACGGTGCCCACGTAGGTGATGCCGCCGGCACCGTGGCGGCGGGTGGTGACCGCGGGCCAGCGTCCGAAGTGCGGATGCACGTACGCCGCCAGCGTCTCGGCGCCCTGCGGCACCAGCCCGTCCGCCCAGTGCAGGGCGTGCGCGTCGGCCGGGAGGGGGAGGGAGTCCGTGCCGGTGACGGGCAGCGGGTCGCCCAGGTTGCTGAATTCGTCGTACGTCACCCCGGCCGCCTCGGCCAGCCCGCCCGGCTGGAGATCGGTGCGGGCCCTGGCCTCGGTGTCGCCGTAGCCGGTGCGGGGGCCCAGCACGAGGTGGCCGCCGGCCTCGGCGTAGGCGCGGAGCCGGTCCAGGACGGTGTCGTCGGCGGCGTAGTAGGCGGGGACGACCAGGAGCGGCGGCAGGTCGGCGTCCGGGAGCTGCCCGGGGTGCAGCACGCGGGCCTGGAGTCCCGCGTCGAAGGCGCCCCGGTAGAAGGCGTCGAAGATCCTCTCGTACGACCGCCCGTCCGGGCCCCCGTCGGCGTCGGCCAGCGGCGGCTGCCCCTGTAGGGCCCACTTGCTGGGGCCGTCGTACAGGAAGGCGACGTCGGCGTCCGGGGTGAGGGCCGACACGAGGTCGCCGGCCTTCTCCAACTCCGCGCCCAAAGCGGCCAGTTCGCGGTAGACGCGGCCGGGGCGCCCGTTGTGCGGGAGGATGCCGCCCCAGTAGGTCTCGGTGCCGAAGTGCAGGGTGTGCCAGTGCCAGTACTCGATCATCGAGGCGCCTCGGGAGATCAGCGCCCAGGCCGCCTGCCGCCACTGGCCGTCGTAGGCGGGGCGGTTGTCCCACGGCCCGCTGATGGCCTGCGCGTTGGTCTCGGTGACCAGGAACGGCTCCTGGCGGGAGGAGTACATGCGGTCGGCGCTGCGGTACAGCGCCCAGGTGCCGTTGGTCGTCCAGTTCTGCCCGGCGGCGCCGGTGTCGGGCAGGGCGAGGGCGTCCTGCATCGTGTAGTACGGGTTGCCCGCGGTGACGTCGAGGCGCTCGGTGAGCCGGTCGTCCTCGACGCCCTGGCGGTCGTAGGAGATGCAGGTCGTGACGAACTGGCCGGGCCGGGCGTACTCGCGCACGATGTCCGCCTGCCAGGCGATGAACTCGGTGGTGAGCCGGGCCTGGAAGCGCCGCCACGCCAGGTCGTACTGCGGCTGGGCGTTGCCGTCCGGGGTCCACAGGTCGGCCCAGGTGGACAGCCGGTGCGACCAGTAGACCAGGCCCCATTCGCGGTTGAGGGTCTCCACGTCGCCGTATTTCTCGCGCAGTTCGTCGGTGAAGCGCTGGAAGACGCCGTGGTTGTGGAAGAGGTGCAGGCCCGGTTCGTTGTCGACCTGGTAGCCGATGACCGCCGGGTGGCCGGCGTACCGGGCGACGACCTTGCGGATGATCCGCTCGGCGTGGAAGCGGAACGCCGGGTGGGTGAAGTCGACCTCCTGCCGGGCACCCCAGCCGATGCGCTCACCGGTACGGTGCTCCCCCGCGATCTCCGGGTACTGGCGTGCCAGCCAGGGCGGTACCGCGTACGTGGGCGTCCCGAGGACGACCGAGATGCCCCGCTCGTGGGCGCCGTCCAGCACCGGCTGGAGCCAGTCGAGGTCGAAGCGGCCGTTCTCGGGCTCCCAGGTGGACCAGACGGACTCGCCGACCCGGATCACCGAGAAGCGGGCTTCGGCCATCAGGTCGAGGTCGTCCTTGAGGCGCTCGTACGGCTGGTACTCGTGGTAGTAGGCGGCACCGAACAGAACGCGCCGGGGCAGCTCGAACATGCTTCTCCTTCAGATGATGTGACGGCTATTCAGCCCTTGACCGCGCCCGTGGACAGGCCTTCGAGGAGCTGTTTGCGCAGCAGGACGAAGAGGGCGACGGCGGGCAGGACGGCGAGGACGGCTCCGGCGAGCACGAGGTCGTACTGCCGTTGCTCCGACACGAACAGGGTCTGCAGGCCCAGCGGCAGGGTGTACTGGGAGCTGTCGGAGACCAGCACCAGGGGCCACAGGAAGCTGTTGTAGCTCTGGAGGAACTGCCAGACGGCCAGGGCGCCCAGCGCCGGCCGCAGCAGCGGCAGCACGATGGTCCGGAAGATGCCGAACTCGCTCGCCCCGTCGATCCGGGCGGCCTCCAGCACCGAGTCCGGGATGGACTGCACGATGTACTGCTGCATCATGAAGATCCCGAACGCGGGCGCCACCCAGGGCACGATCAGCGCGAACCACGGACTGCCGAGCCCGGTCTTGACGACGATCACGAACAGCGGCACGAGGATCACCGCGAACGGGATCGACAGCGAGCTGAACATCACGTTGAACAGCAGCCGCTTCCCGGCGAAGCGGAACTTGGCGAAGCCGTAGCCGGCCAGCGCGCACACGAAGACGGACACGGTGGTGGCGACGACGGCGACGACCGTGCTCATCAGGAACCAGCGGCCGAAGGGCTGGTCGGTGAGCAGGGTGCGGTAGTTGTCGAGGGTGAGCGGGTCGGGGACGAGCTTCGGCGGGTAGCCGAAGATGTCGCCGCGCGGTTTGAACGAGCCGCTCAGCGCCCACAGCAGCGGGGCGAGGAAGCCCAGGAGCAGCAGGACCAGTGCGCCGTAGAGAGGTACGCGGGTGCGGGTCATCAGGCGGCCCTCCCGATGCCGAGGAGACGGTTGAAGAGCCGGCTGAGGCCGAAGACGAGGACGAAGAGGACGACGGCCGCGGCGGCGGCGTAACCGAACTGCTGGCGCTGGAAGGCCGCCCGGTAGATGAACATGGTCACGGAGAGGGTGGACTCGGCCGGTCCGCCGCCGGTCAGCAGGTACGGCTCCTCGAAGATCTGGGCCGCGCAGATGAAGGACGTGACGACGACGAACGCCGTCACCGGCTTCAGCGCCGGCAGGGTGACGGTGGCGAAGGTGCGCAGCCGCCCGGCGCCGTCGAGAGCGGCGGCCTCGTACAGCTCCCGGGGCACGTTCTGGAGGCCGGCGAGGAAGAAGACGGTGAGGTAGCCGGTCCAGCGCCACAGCATCACCAGCGCGATGCTCACCTTGGCCATGCTCGGATCGCCGAGCCAGTCGACGCCGCCGGTGCCGAACAGGGCGCGCAGCACCGCGTTCGCCAGCCCGAACTGCCGGTCGAAGATCAGGCCGAAGAGGAGAGCGACGAGGATGGGCGAGACCACGATCGGCACGAAGTAGGCGGTGCGCCACATGTCCCGCACGCGCAGGCCCCGGGTGTTGAGGGCCTGCGCGATCAGCAGCGCCAGCGGAACGACGACGCACACCGCGACCAGCACGAACACGGCGGTGTTGCCGAGGGCCCGGTGGAAGCTGATGTCGGTGGCGAGCAGCCGGTAGTTGCGCAGGCCCACCCAGTGCGGGGTGCCGAGTCCCACCCACTCGGTGAGGCTCAGCCACAGCGAGGCGCCGACCGGGATCAGCATGAACAGGACGTAGAGGAGATAGAAGGGGGAGATGAAGAGGTAGGGGGCCCAGGACTTGCGGGGGCGGTGTTCTTCCCGGCCCGGGGCGTTGTGCTTGCGTGCGGTGCCGGACGGCCCGGCAACGGTGGTGGTCATGGTGGGTACTCCTGATCCGCCGAGTTCGGCAGCGCCCTCAAGGGCGCGGGGAACTGCGCGACAAGCCACAGCGGCGCCGCGGCCGCATTACCGCCCGGCCTGGTCATGGAAGTCCGCCGCGGTCTGCCGCAGCGCCTCCCGCGGCGACAGAGCCCCGCGGTACGCGCGCAGCAGGTTGCCGGCGAGGACGTCGTAGAGGATCGACTGGTCGGGGCTCTGGTGGAACGGCGGTACGTCCGGCAGCAGATCTCGGTAGAGGCGGAAGAGCCGCTGCCCGCCGCAGAAGTCGTCCGTGTAACCGCCCAGGCGCGGATCGTCGTAGACGGACCGGCGGGTGGGCAGGTAGCCGGTCTCGGTGAAGCGGCGGACCTGGCCGTCGTGGGTGAGCCAGGTCTTGAAGAGGAACTCCGTGGCAGCGCGGGTGTTGGCCTTGTCCTTGACGACGCCGAAGCCGGTGCCGCCGAGCGCGGCGGTCACCCCGCCGCCCTTGCTGAACCGGGGCAGGTCGCGCACCCGCCACTTGCCCTTCTGCTCGGGCACGTTGGGCACCAGGCCGTAGTTCTTGTACCAGATGGCCATGGGCAGGCCGACGACCCGGCCCTGCTTCAGGGCGGTCTGCATGGCGGCCCCGTAGTAGTCGGCGACGTCGACGACGAAGCCGCTGCGCAGCCCCTCGCACAGGAACCGCAGCACCTCCTCGGCCTCCGGCGAGTCCAGGAGCAGCTTCCCGTCGGCGTCGAAGAACGCGCCGCCGCGCTGGTAGAGCAGCATCTGGAAGGACTGCACGACCTGGCCGGGGTCACTGCCCACCGTGGAGACGACGCACAGCGAGGCGCGGTGGTCCTTGTACACCCGGGCGCCGGCCTCGGCGAACTCCTCCCACGTGGCCGCGTCCGTCGGGAGCTTGTACTTGCTGAAGAGGTCGTCGCGGTAGAAGTAGACGACCATCGGGGTGTCCGAGTCGAAGGCGTAGACGCGGCCGTCCTTGCTGAAGGGCGCGGTGCGGGCCGGCAGCAGATCGTCCTTGAGGCCCGGTACGGCCTCGATGTCGGGGGTGAAGTCGTGCAGCAGCCGTTCGGAGATGTCGCCGCGCAGCATGCGCGGGAAGCTGCCGATCTCGAAGCCCACCAGATCAGGGGTGCCGCGTCCGGCGACGGCCTGGGCGAGCAGCTTGGTGACGATGTCCGAGGGTCCGGAGCGGGTCACCTTCAGGTGGTAGCGGAAGTCGGTGGCGCGGTCGGCCTCCGGGACGCCCTTGACGAAGAACTCCTCGTAGCCCGGGTCGTGGGTCCACAGGGAGAGGGTGACGTCGCCGGAGGTGCGGGGCGTGGTACTGGCGTCACCGCAGGCGGAGAGTGCGGCGGCCGTACCGAGGCCGAGGGCACCGCGCAGCAGGGCGCGGCGGGTCGGAGGGCTGGGGGGCATGGGGGTGTACACACGTGACTCCTCACGTGGTGCGGCTACGGGCGGGCGTGCGCGGAGTCCTGGTCGCGTACCGGCCCGGTGGAGGCCCGTACGGTCAGTTCGACTGCCTGGCCGGGTTGTGCGGCCGGGGCGGGGCGGCCCTCGATCAGGGCGATCAGTACGTCGACGGCGCGGTCGGCGACGGCGGCGAAGTTCTGCCGGACGGTGGTCAGCGGCGGGAAGAGGTAGGCGGCGGCGGGGATGTCGTCGTAGCCGACGACACTCACGTCGCCGGGGACGGCCCGGCCCGCGTCGGCGAACGCGCGCAGGGCGCCGATGGCCATGTCGTCGTTGGCGGCGAACACGGCCGTGACGTCGGAGAGTTCGGCGAGCTGCCGTCCTGCGGCGTAGCCGGAGGCCGGGCTCCAGTCGCCCGGTGACGGCAGGGGTGGTTCGGGGGCGCCGGCGGCGGCGAGCGCCTCGCGCCAGCCGCGCAGGCGGTCGCGGGCGGCCCACCAGTCCTGCGGACCGGGCACGTGCCAGACGGTGCGGTGCCCCAGGGAGAGCAGGTGCTCGGTGGCGAGCCGGGCCGCCGCCACACCGGTCGGCCGCCGACCACGGCGCTCGTGCCCGCGTCAGCTCCACGCCCTCGCCGAGCTCGACCACCGGCACGTTCGGC
>KE354033.1 GCA_000415505.1 Streptomyces afghaniensis 772 | reverse complement strand
GCGCGCGGCCGTCTACCGCGGGCTTGGAGCCGACCGAACGGTCGCGCCTGCACCGCTCGGCCGCCGGACTCGTGCACGAGCCGTGGATCGCACTGCAACACCGGCTGCACGCCGCTGTAGGGCCGGACGCGGAACTCGCCGAGGAACTCGCCCTGTTGGCCGCGCTCCGCGCGCTTCGCCGCCGCGCGGGCGGCCGCCGTCATGGTGCGGCGGGTGCCGGGGCCGGGGGCGCGGCCGGTGGTCGTCTTCGGCATGGTGGTACTCCTCGTACTCCTCGTCGGTGCTTGCCGGTCGGCGAATCGGCCCGTGGGTCAGCCGACGAACTCGACGTCGGACGTCAGCCAGCGGCCGTCCTTGTGCACGAGGTCGAGCTGGAGCCGGTAGGTGCGCGCCTCCCCCTCGGGCGCGGCGGTGTTGGCCACCTTGCTGTCGGCGACCACCAGTACCCGGGCCGAGTCCTCGTCGGAGCGGACGATGCCCGCCTCCAGGACCTGGCCCTGCGACACGGACTTGTTCTGGGCCACCAGCTTCGTCAGCTGGTCCGTCTGCGCGGTGAACTGCTTCTTGAACTCGCCGGTCGCGCCCGCCAGTACGTTGGCGCTGTCGCGGTCGTAGTGCCGGTAGTCGAGGGAGGTGAAGTTCAGCGCCGACTGGCGGGCGGCGGCCAGAATGCCCTGGCGTCGCTGGTCCGCCTCGCGCTGCTGGTAGAGGCCGAAGGCCATCCAGAGTGACAGTGCCGTGGTGACGACGGTCGCCGCGACGAGCCCTGCCGTCATCACTCCGGGTCGCACCGGCCTCAGGCCACGGGGCCAACGAGCAGCCATTGCCACGACTCCTTTCCGAACACGGCCTGCTGGCCGCCCGTCGAGCCGATCTCGACGTTCCTTCCGTCCGGACCGGTGGTGGTACCGGTCTCCGGGTCGTACGGGGTGACGTACGTCGCCTGGTTCGCGCCGCCGTCGGTGCTCGACGCGCCCGGGGCGTTCTGCGCGCCCCGTACCGACGACTGGCTGCCGCGCGGGAGCGTGCAGCGGGCGCCGGTGTTCGCCTCGCGTGTGCTGGTGTCCGCGGGGTCGCGGCGTGCCGTGCCGTACCCCTGGGTGCAGGCCGGCGGGTCGTCGGCGTTCAGGACCAGGCCGAAGTGGGTGGTGCCGTCGCCCGGGACGACCGTGTAGCTGCCCGCGACCATCAGCGGGAAGGTGACCAGGGCCTGCTCCACGCCGGGGAGACGGGCCAGCGTGACCTGGCCGCCGCTGATCAGGTTGGCCAGCAGGACCGACAGCTCCGGCCCGGCCGACTTCAGCAGCGAGTTCAGTTCCTGACCCGCCGGCCGCGCGTTGCCGATCAGCTTGCGCAGGTCCCCGTCGCTGGCCTTCAACTGGGCCGAGAGCGCCGCCAGATCACGCGAGAACGACTTGATCGACGAGCCCTGGTCGGCCTGTGTCTTCAGGACCTTGCGTGAGTCTTCGATCAGGGCGATCGTCTCGGGCAGCGCCTCGGACGCCGACTCGACCAGGGTGTTGCCCGAGTCCACCAGGCGGCTCAGGTTCGGGCCGGTACCGGCGAACGCCTGGCCCAACTCGTCGACCGTGACGCCCAGGTCGTCCTTGCCGACCGAGTTCACCAGGCGGTCCAGGCTGAGGACCATGTCCGTCGTCGACAGCGGCACCCGCGTGCTCCCACGCGGGATCGTGCTGCCGTCCAGCAGGTACGGGCCCCGGGAGGTGCGGGGCTGGAGGTCGACGTACTGCTCGCCCACCGCCGAACGGTTCGCCACCACGGCCAGCGTGTCCGCCGGGATGCGCGGCGCCCCGTCCTCGATGTCGAGCGCGACCGAGACCCCGTCCGGGCCGGTCAGGCGCAGTGCGCCCACCTTGCCCACCGGCACCCCGCGGTAGGTGACCTCGGCGCCGGGGAAGACGCCCCCGGAGTCGGCGAAGTCGGCCCGCACGGTGTAGCCGCGGTCCAGGACCTCGTCCACCAGGCCCGTGTACTCGGCGCCGACGTACGACACCCCTACGGCGGTGAGGGTGGCGAAGGCGATCAGTTGCACCTTGACCGTATGGGTGATCACGGCTGGACCCCCTTCAGCATCAGCTCGGCGAGTTCGAGGTCGATCCCCTCGGGCCAGTCGCCCCGGGTGCGATGGCCGCCGGAGCCGAAGCCGGCGGTGCACACCGGTGGGCACAGCGGGTCGTCGCCGCCCGAGGGGGCCGACGGGCGCGACGGCACACTCGGACCGCTCGGCAGCGCGGTGGGCTTCGGCACGTCCGGCAGATCCGGTGCCTCCGGGAGATCCGGTACGTCCGGCAGGTCCGGGGCCTCGGGAAGCTCCGGTACCTGAGTGTCCCCGCCGTTCCCGCCGCCCGGCTCGTCCGTCAGGTTGCCGTAGATCCCGGGCAGGTCGAGGTCCGCAGTGATGTGCAGGTTGACGTAGTCGCCCTTGATGGCGTCCACCACGTTGCGCGGGAACGGGTATGTCGTCAGCAGCTCCAGGGAGTTGGGCAGGTCGCTGCCCGCCTTGTTGAGCTGTCGCAGGATCGGCCGCAGCCGCTTGAGGTTGGCGACCGTGTCGTCGTGCGAGGCGTTGACCACCTTGGTGCCGGTCTTGCCCAGCTTGGACAGGGCGGTGAGCATCCTCGTCAGGTCGCGGCGCTGGTCGGCCAGGACCTTCAGGGCGGGCGGCATCGCGTCGACGGCGTCGGCGATCGTCCTCTTCTCCCTGCCCAGCCGTTTGGCCAGGCGGTCCACGGCCTTCAGCGCGCGGACGATGTCCCGGCGCTGGTCGTCCAGGCCGCCGATGAAGGTGTCGAGCTCCTTGAGCAGGGACTTGACCCGGTTCTCCCGGCCTTCCAGGGCCTTGTTCAGCTCCGTGGTGATCGTCTTGAGCTGGGCCACACCACCGCCGTTGAGCAGCGCGGACAGCGCGGACAGCACCTCCTCGACCTCCGGGTTGCGGCCGCTGCGGGACAGGGGGATCACGTCACCGTCGCGGAGCCGGCCGACCGGCGTGCTGTCCGGCGGCGCGGCCAGCGCCACGTACTTCTCGCCGAGCATGCTGGTCTGCCGCAGCCCGGCGACGGCGTTGGCGGGCAGCTTCACCGAGTCGGCGACCCGGAGGCGGACCCTCGCGTGCCAGCCCGCCAGCTCCACCTTCTCCACCGCGCCCACGGTGACGTTGTCGACCTTGACCGCCGACTGCGGCACCAGGTCCAGGACGTCGCGGAACTCGACGGTGACGTGGTAGGCGCGGCCGTCGGCGGCGGCTCCGCCCGGGAGCGGGACGTCGTACCAGCCGTTGAACTCGCAGCCGGACAGCAGCAGCGTCCCGACGGCCGCCCACGCGACGGCCCCGCCCTTGTGAGGTGGCCTCATGCGCGTGCCCCCAGGATTCCGCCGAGGGTGCGGTCGACCGTGCCGGTGCCCGAAGCGCTCCGGGGAATTTCGGGCAGGGAGTCGAAGAGGTCCCTGAGGTCCCCGCAGTCGGTCTTCTCCCCGGTCGTCTTCAGGATCGAGCACAACAGGGCGGCCGGATCCTGCGGATGGTCGGGGTTGTTGCGGGTGTCGAGGGTGCCTGCGGAGGGGTTGTAGGCGTTGTTCAGGTTCGACATGCCCGTCGGCGCGACCTCCAGCAGCTCCTCCAGCGCCGCACGTTGGGTGACGAGCACCTTGGTCACCTTGCTCAGGCCCTCCACGTTCGACGTCAGCGACTTCTTGTTCTTCTTCACGAAGGCGGACACGTCACCGAGGGCCGTGCCGAGGTGTTTCAGGGCGGCCGCCAGGTCCTTGCGCTCGCCCGCGAGTTGCTCGGCGACCTTGGCGAGGCTGCTGTTGAACGAGCGCACGCTCTTGTCGTCCGCCGCCAGCGCCGCCGTGAACACCTGGAGGTTGCGGACCGTGCCGAACAGGTCCGTGCGGCCGTCGGAGAGAGTCGTGACCGCCTCCGAGAGGTTCTCGACCGTCCGGTGGATGTTCTTCCCCTGGCCGTCGAGGTTGTCGGCGCTGACGCCGAGCAGCCGTGACAGGGCGCCGTCCTTGTTGGCGCCCTCGGGGCCGAGCGCCTCGGCCGTGGTGTGCAGGCTGTCGAAGACGCGGTCCAGTTCGACCGGCACGGCCGTACGCGACTCGGGGATCTCGTCCCCGTCCCGCAGCACCGGACCGCTCCGGTACACCGGCAGCAGCTGCACGTAACGGTCGCTGACCACCGAGGAGTTGATGATCGCGGCCTGCGCGTCCGCCGGGACCTTGCGGTCCGCGTCGTACTCCAGCTCCACCCGCACCCGGCCGCCCTCCGGCGTGATCTTCTTGACCTCGCCGATCCGCACGCCCAGCACGCGGACATCCGAGCCGGGGTAGATGCCGACGGTGCGCGGGAAGTACGCCGTGACGCGGGCCGGCTCGGTCCGCGGCCACAGGACGTAGGTGAGGGCGGCGACCAGGGCCAGGGCGGTCAGCAGGGCCAGGCTCTTCTTCCAGCGGTTGCTCACTGCGTGCCTCCCGTCCGCGTCCGCGGCACCACCGGGGCGGCGACCAGGTTCTGGACGTAGGAGTCGAACCAGCGGCCGTTGCCGAGGGTGTTGGTGAAGACCCGCACATAGGGGGCCAGGAGCTTGATGCTCCGCTCCAGGCCGGCTTGGTTCCGTTCGAGCATCTTCACCACGGTGTTGAGGCCCTTGAGCGCGGGCCCGATCTCCTTCTCGTTGTCCTGGACCAGGCCGGAGAGCTGGATGCCGAGCGCGGCGGAGGTCTTCAGCAGTTTGTGGATCGCCGCCCGCCGCTTGCTGATCTCCTTGAACAGCTTGTCGCCGTCCTCGACCAGGGCGGTGAAGTCGCCCGACCGGTCGGCGAGTACGCCCGTCACGCCGTTCGCGTGGTCGAGGAGCTCCCCGAGGGCCTTGTCGCGCGAGGCCACCGTCCGGGAGATCTTCGACAGGCCCTTGATGGACGCCCGTACCTCTTCCGGTGAGTCCTCGAAGGTGGTGGAGATGGTGTCCAGGGCCTTGGCCAGCTGCTCGGTGTCGACCTTCTCCGTCGTGGTGGTGAGATCGCTGAACGCCTGTACGACGTCGTACGCGGGGACGGTCCGCTCCAGCGGGATCTCGCTGCCGGGCTCCAGCCGGCCCCGTCCCTTGGGGTGCAGGGCGAGGTACTTGGCGCCGAGGATCGTCTTGACCCGGATCGACGCGCCCGTCTCGGTGCCGAACGCCGGCTCGTCCTTGATCTTGAAGGTGACCTTGACGTGGTCGCCGTCCAGGTCGACCTCCTCGACCTTGCCGACCTTGACCCCGGCGATCCGCACCTCGTCGCCCGGCTTGAGACCGCCCGCCTCCGCGAAGGCGGCGCTGTACGTCTCACCGTCGCCGATCACCGGCAGACGGTCGGCGTTGAACGCGGCCACGGTCAGCAGCGCGAGGACGGTGAGTCCGACGGCGCCGATGACGATGGGGTTGCGCTCGCGGAAGGGGCCGAGACGGGGGCGCCGGAGCCGTATCTTCGGCAGCTTCGGCGGGTCGACACGGACCTTGACCAGCGGCTGCGGACGCGGCTTGCGGCGCGGCAGGAGCCGTATCCTCGGCAGCCGTACTCTCGGCAGCTTCGGCGGGTCGATGCGCACCTTGATCAGCGGCTGCGGGCGGCGCTTGCGGGTCATGCCCCACACCTCGCCCTCGCCACGTGCATCTCGGGCGTGAGCACCTGCTTCGTCTTCGGCAGCACGATCCGGCCGTCGAAGTCGCACAGGTAGAAGTTGAACCACGAGCCGTAGGACGCCGTCCCCGTCAGCTCGTTGAGCTTGTTCGGCAGCCTCTTCAGCACGCCCTCCACGGTCTTCTCGTTGTCGTTCAGCGTCCCGGTGAGGTCGGTCAGCTCCGCGATGTCGTCCTTCAGCGGCGGGCGGGCGTCCTTCAGCAGGCCCGAGGTGGCCTCCGTCAGATCGCCGATGCTCACCAGCGACTGCCCGATGGGCTTGCGGTCGGCGGACAGGCCCGAGATGACCCGGCGCAGCTGCTTGAGCAGTCCGGAGAAGCGGGCGCCGCGCTTGTCGAGCGTCTTCAGCACGGTGTTGAGGTTGTCGATCACCGAGCCGATCAGCTTGTCGCGGCCGGCCAGCGTCGTGGTGAGCGACGCCGTGTGCGTCAGCAGGCTGTTGACGGTGCCGCCCTCGCCCTGGAGGGTCTTGATGATCTCGGTGGCGAGCTGGTTGACGTCCTCCGGGCTGAGCGCGGCGAACAGCGGCTTGAAGCCGTTCAGCAGCGCGTTCAGGTCGAGGGCGGGCTGGGTGCGCGCGAGCGGGATCGTGCCGCCGGGGCGCAGCCGCCTGCCGTCGCCGGCGCCCTCGGTCAGCGCGACGTACCGCTGCCCGACCAGGTTGCGGTAGCGGATGACGGCGCCGGTGCTGGTGAGCAGCGGCCGGTCCTGGCTGACCGTGAAGGTGACCTCGGCCAGCGTCCGGTCCTTGATCCGGATGCCCGCGACCTCGCCGACCCGCACTCCGGCCACCCGGATGTCGTCGCCCTCCTCCAGGCCGGTGACGTCGCTGAAGACCGCGCGGTACTCGTGCTCGGGGGTGAAGGAGATGTTCACGATGGTGGCGGCGAGCAGGGCCGTCGCCACCATCGTCACCAGCGCGAAGAGACTGAACTTGATCAGCGGGGCGGCGGTCTGCCGGGCACTTGTGGTGCTCATGCGACGCTCACCGCCGTCCCGCGCGCCATCGGCCCGAACAACAGCGTCGCGACCGGCGGCACCTCGTCCGCGGGCACGCCCAGCGCCGGCGCCACGAGCGAGCCGACGGCCCGCTGCTCGGCCCGGGTGGCGGAGACGCCGAGCGGACCGCCCGAGGACGGACTCGCCTTCTTGGAACCGTCGTCGAGGTGGGCGCCAGGCGCCGGCACCGGAGGGTGCGGCAGATCACGGCAGTTCGGGCCCGACCGCTCGCCGTAGCGCGGTTCCTCACCCGGTTCGTACGCACCCTGCGGCCGTACGACCTCCAGCGTGATGTGCATCTTTCCGCCCCGGAACGCCTCCTCGGACGCCTTCTCCTGCCGGACCAGTCCGGCCAGCAGACAGGGGTACTGGGGTGAGTAGCGGGCGAACAGCTCCAGCGTGGGGCGGGAGACCCGGCCGAGGGTGATCAGCCGGTCGCCGTTGGCATCGAGGAAGTCCTCGGCGGTGCCCGCGACGGTGGCCGTGGACTTCAGCGCCGTGGCCAGCCGGTCCTTCTCCTCGACGATCGTGCGGCTGGTGGTGACGGTGTTGCGCAGGATCTCCATCAGGTCGGGCGCGGCGTCGCCGTAGACCTCGGCGACGTCGGCGAAGCGTGCGATGTCCTCTTTCAGGGACGGCAGGTGCGGATTGAGGCGGCGCAGGTAGGCCTCCACTCGCGTGAGGTTGTCGCCGATCCGGTCGCCGCGTCCCTCCAGGGCGGTGGCGAACGCGGAGAGCGTGGCGTTGAGCTTGCCGGGCTGGACCGTCCGCAGCAGGGGCAGCAGGTCGTTCATCAACTGCTGGACCTCGATGCCGACGCGGGTGCGGTCCTGGGTGATGACGTCACCGGCGCGAATGGGCCGGCCCGATGAGCCGCGCGGTGCGACCAGGTCGACGTACTTCTCGCCGAACAGCGTCTTGGGCAGCAGGCGCGCGTGCACGTCGGACGGGATCTGGGCGACGTGCTCCGGCTTCAGCGCGATGTCGAGCGTCGCCTTCGTCCCGTCGGCCCGCACCTTGCGCACCTCGCCGACCAGCAGCCCGCGCAGCTTGACGTCGGCGCGCGGATCGAGCTGGTTGCCGAGGCTGTCGGCCTCCAGCGTGATCCGCACGACCGGCGTGAACACCTGCCGGTAGACGGCGACGGACAGGGACAGCAGCAACGCGAGCACGGCGATGAAGACGACGCCGTACAACCGCAGTCTCAGCACCCTCATCCGGCGGCTCACCCCGCGATCCGTACGGTCGTGCTGGCGCCCCAGATCGCCAGCGACAGGAAGAAGTCCAGGACGTTGATCGCGACGATCGAGGTCCGTACCGCGCGGCCCACCGCGACGCCGACGCCCGCCGGGCCGCCGCTCGCGTAGTAGCCGTAGAAGCAGTGCACCAGGATGATCAGGACGGCGAATACCAGCACCTTGCCGAAGGACCACAGCACGTCCACCGGAGGCAGGTACTGCTGGAAGTAGTGGTCGTAGGTGCCCGTGGACTGCCCGTAGTAGCCGGTGGTGATGGTACGAGCGGCCAGATACGAGGACAGCAGCCCGATCACGTACAGCGGGATGACGGCCACGAACCCGGCGATCATCCGGGTCGTCACGAGGAACGGCAACGAGGGCACGCCCATGACCTCCAGCGCGTCGGTCTCCTCGCTGATGCGCATCGCGCCGAGCTGGGCGGTGAAGCCGGCGCCGACGGTCGCGGAGAGCGCGAGCCCTGCCACCAGCGGGGCGATCTCACGGGTGTTGAAGTACGCCGAGAGGAACGCCACGAAGTTGGAGGTGCCGAGCTGGTTCAGGGCCGCGTATCCCTGCAGTCCGACCTCCGTGCCGGTGAAGAACGACAGGAAGGCGATCACGCCGACCGTGCCGCCCACGACGGCGAGCGCGCCCCGGCCGAAGCTCACCTCGGCCAGCAGCCGCAGGATCTCCTTCTTGTAGCGGCGCAGGGTGCGCCCCGTCCACGCCAGGGAGCGGCCGTAGAAGGAGAGTTGGGTGCCCAGCGCCTCTAGGGACTTCAGTGGGCGGTCGATGAGTCTCATCGGCTAACCCCTCTGGGGGACGACCTGGAAGTACACCGCGGTCATCACGAAGTTGGTCACGAACAGCAACATGAAGGTGATCACCACCGACTGGTTCACCGCGTCGCCCACACCCTTGGGTCCGCCCTTCGCGGTCAGTCCCTTGTAGGAGGCGACGATCCCGGCGATCGCGCCGAACACCAGTGCCTTGACCTCGGCCGCCCACAGGTCGGAGAGCTGGGCGAGCGTGGTGAAGGAGGCCAGGTAGGCGCCCGGGGTGCCGTTCTGGAGAACGACGTTGAAGAAGTAGCCGCCCGCCACGCCCACCACCGACACCAGGCCGTTGAGCAGCACCGCCACCAGCATCGACGCCAGCACGCGCGGCACGACCAGCCGGTGGATGGGGTCGATGCCCAGCACCTGCATCGCGTCGATCTCGTCGCGGATCTTCCGCGCCCCGAGGTCGGCACAGATCGCCGTGCCGCCGGCGCCCGCGATCAGCAGCGCGGTGACGATCGGCGAGGCCTCGCGCAGCACGGCGAGCACGGAGGCGGCGCCCGAGAAGGACTGGGCGCCGAGCTGCCGGGTCAGGCTGCCGATCTGGAGTGCGATCACCGCTCCGAAGGGGATCGACACCAGGGCCGTCGGCAGGATGGTGACGCTCGCGACGAACCACGTCTGCTGGATGAACTCCCGGGCCTGGAAGGGCCGTCGGGGGATCGTGCGGACGACGTCCAGCGCCATCGCGAAGAGGCTGCCCGAGTGCCGCAGCGCTCCCACCGGTGACAGGCTCACGCGCCGGCCACCTCCTTCTGGAGCAGCGCCGCCTCGCGTCGGGCGATGGCCTCCCAGCGGGGTGACCGGGAGATACCCGGCCCCGGCAGAAGGCGTGGAGCCGGCGGCTCGTGAACGCGCGCGCTGTCGTCGATCTGCGCGAGCTCCTGCTCGACCTGCGCCGCGTCCTTCTCCTCCGCCATGCCGATCGGGCCCTGCATCCGGCCGTTCAGGAACTGCCGTACGACGGGCTCGTCGCTGGCCAGCAGCTCTTCGCGCGGCCCGAACATCACCAGCTCGCGGCGGAACAGCAGCCCGATGTTGTCCGGCACCTGGCGGGCCGAGGCGATGTCGTGCGTGACGATCAGGAAGGTCGCGTCGATCTGGGCGTTGAGGTCGACGATGAGCTGGTTGAGGTAGGCGACGCGGACCGGGTCGAGGCCCGAGTCGGGTTCGTCGAAGAGGATGATCTCCGGGTCGAGGACGAGGGCCCGGGCCAGCCCGGCACGCTTGCGCATCCCGCCGGAGATCTCGCCGGGCAGCTTGCCCTCCGCGCCGATCAGCCCGACCATGTCCATTTTCTCCAGCACGATGCGCCGGATGTCGCTCTCGGACTTACGGGTGTGCTCGCGCAGCGGGAAGGCGATGTTGTCGTACAGGTTCATCGAGCCGAACAGCGCCCCGTCCTGGAACAGCACGCCGAAGAGCTTGCGCACCTCGTACAGGTCGTGCTCGCGGAGCTTGGTGATGTCCCGGCCCTGGATCGTGATGGAGCCGCGCTCCGGCTTGAGCAGGCCGACGAGCGTCTTGAGGAACACCGACTTGCCCGTGCCGGAGGGGCCGAGCATGACCGAGACCTCCCCGGCGGGCAGCGTCAGCGAGACGTCCTGCCAGATGACCTGGTGACCGAAGGACTTGGTCAGCCCTTCCACACAGATCTCGACACCCATCCGGTCCACCCTTCAGCCCATGGAGCAGCTCTGACATCTGCTCTACGGGGAGGGGCGGGGCGTCCGTCGCTCGAGTGGCGTCTTTTTTTCGAGGGGGTTTCCGGGCGGGTTCCCGGGCGCTACGGAAGCGGGCTCAGCGTGGGCACGGGAAGCGAGGCGGACGGTACGGCGGGAGCCTCCGGAACTTCCGGTACCGCAGGGACCGCTGTGCCGGTCGGCACGGCAGGGGGCTCCACCGGCAAGTCGGGGACGTCGGGCACCTGCGGGACCTCCGGCGCGGACAACGCGGGCAGCGGCGACACCGGGACCTCAGGAACGTCCGGAATGTCCGGGACCTGCGGCAGTGACGGCACCGACGGCACGGACAGCGGAAGGAACGATTCGCCCACGGGAGATTCGGCCGCTCCGCGCTCGGCTGCCGCAGCCGTGGGCCCATTCCCCCGAGGCGTACGATCCCCTCCACCGTTGTCCGGCCGGACCGCCTCGGCACCCGGAGAGGCAACGGCGGGCCGAAGCGGCCTACCACCCCCGCCCCCGTCTCCGCTGCCGTCGAGGGCGTACGGCAGCACGAACCCCGCCACCGCGAGGGACGCCGCCGTCGAGGCGACCGCCACGGCCTGGGCCCTGCCGACTCCGCGCGGCCGTCCCCACCCGATCAGGAACAGCGCGAACCCGAGCGTGGCGGCCAGCGACTGCCGCAGCGTCCGCCGGGCGCGGGCCAGCAGCGACTCGACGGTCCGGTAGCTCAGCCCCATCCGGACGGCGACCTGGCCGACGTCCAGGTCCTCCGACTTGAGCCGCAGCGCCTCGGCCTGCCGGGCGGGCAGCTCACCACTGCGTACCGCCAGCCACTTCGCCTCGGCCCGGTCGCACACCGCCTCCTCGACGGGCACCGGGCCGGGGGTGATGAGCGTCGGGCTGGTCCGCACCTCGGCCTCGCGGTTCACCTGCCGGTAGCGGTCGACGCACAGCCGCATCGTCACCGTCGTCAGCCAGGCCGCGAGCCGCTCCTCGTCCAGGTCGGGCCGCTCGGCGGCGCGCAGCATCGCCTCGTGCACCGCGTCCTCGGCGTCCTCCGGGCTCATCGACCTGCGCCGGGCCACCTTGAGCAGGTGCTCGCGGTGGCTCCACATACGCCGCCACCGCTCGTCGGCCGCGGTCACCTCCGCAGGTGTCTCTGCGGGCATGTCCGCAGGCATGTCCGTCGCCATGAGGGCCCCTTCGCGCTCACCCACCGGTCTCGTGCCGTCCGGCGGTGGGCGACATTACCGCCCAGTATCGGCGGTTGTGGAGGGGGAGACGGTCATCGAGTCCGCGCTGTTACTGGCGAGCGGGGGCGCCGCTGGGCAGCAGGCCGGGGGCAGGGAGCTCCAAGTCCGGGTCGGGCGGCGCCCGTCGCGTGCCACGGCCAAGCGTCGCCGGGGGCAAAACAATGATCAGAGGAATTACCGGTTTGGCTCACCGGCGATGCGCGGCTATGTTGCGCGCCGCCGGATCAGACGACGGATCTTGGTCGTCCTGATGGTCGGGTGGTCGAGCCCTGCTGTGGCGATCGTCACGGGAGTCTTCGAGGGCTGTTGCGTACCCTGATCGCGGCCGTTCGTGAGGGGCGCCCCGGGGAGTGAGGACGACCCCGACCACTCCTCCCGATGCCGGAAACAGCCCTTGACCTGCAAAGGCAGGCAGGGAGCAGACGAACCGGGAGTTTGACCATGCTTCGTACCATGTTCAAGTCCAAGATCCACCGCGCCACCGTCACCCAGGCCGACCTGCACTACGTGGGATCGGTGACCATCGACGCCGACCTGCTCGACGCCGCCGACCTGCTGCCCGGCGAGCTCGTGCACATCGTGGACATCACCAACGGCGCCCGGCTGGAGACCTACGTCATCGAGGGCGAGCGCGGGTCCGGCGTCGTCGGGATCAACGGGGCCGCCGCCCACCTCGTCCACCCCGGCGATCTGGTGATCATCATCAGCTACGCCCAGGTGACGGACGCCGAGGCCCGGGCACTCGCCCCGCGGGTCGTGCACGTGGACCGCGACAACAGGATCGTGGGCTTCGGCGCCGACCCGTCCGAGCCGGTACCGGGCTCGGACCAGCAGCGCAGCCCGCAGGCCGTCCGGGCCTGAACGACGTACAGAAGTACAGGGGACAGGAGCGTGTCCATATGAGGGACCTGGTGATCCGCGACGACCGTGCGGCGGGCCGGCTGGAGGCGCTGTCCGGCGGTGAAGTCGTCGGCCGCATCGAGTACTTCGTCCTCGACAGCCCCGAACGCGCGCTCGTGCCGGTGCACACGATCGTCGAACCGGCCCACGAGGGCCAGGGCATCGCGGGCGCGCTGGCACGAGAGCTCTACGGCATCGCCGCCCGCGAGCAGAGCGCCGTCGCTCCCCTCTGTCCCTACGTCGTCAAGTGGGCCGAACGCCACCCCGACGAGGCCCCACCGGCCGGCCAGACCCTGCTGACGGCGGCGAAGGATTGGCTGGCCGAACACCCCGGCCGTTTCTGACACCCGGATCTGTCTCCCGAGCCGGGACACGCGGTGTCCGGCCCCCCTGCCTCCACCTGGCCCCTCCCCGTCCTGCGCGGGGGTGACTGGGGAAGGAGCCGACGGGTAGGCGGGGGAGTAGTCCAGAGCCGGAGTCGAGCGACTGGCTGGAGGACCTCATGACGAATCCGTATCCCGACCCCGTGCCACCGGGGCCGACACCGGGCCCCGAGCCACAGCCCCCGGAGCCGCACCCCGATCCGGTGCCGAATCCGCAGCCGCCGCCGGGCCCGGAGCCGACCCCGCCGCCCCCGGCCCCGACCCCGCCCCCGGGTCCGACCCCGCCGGCACCCCCGGGCCCGGTGCCGGGACCCGACCCGTCCCCGATCCCGCCGGGACCGGAACCCGTACCGAACCCCGAGCCGGGCCCGCCGCTGTCCTGACGGCGGCACGAAAACGGGGCCGGTGGACAGCTGTCGCAGCCGTCCACCGGCCCCGTACCGTTCGCGCCAGCGCCAGCGCCAGCGCGGAGCGCCTACGCGGAGACCTCCGACCGGTCCCCGCCCCACAGCGTGTGGAACGCCCCGTCCCGGTCAACCCTCCGGTAGGTGTGCGCACCGAAGTAGTCCCGCTGCCCCTGTGTCAGCGCCGCCGGCAGCCGCTCCGCGCGCAGGGCGTCGTAGTAGGCGAGCGCCGCGGCGAAACCGGGCGTCGGCACGCCCTGGCGGGTGGCCGCGACCAGCACCTCGCGCCAGTCGTCCTGGGCGTCCGCGATCTCCTGCGCGAACGTCGCGTCCGCCAGCAGGCTCGGCAGGTCGGGCCGGGTGTCGTAGGCGGAGCGGATCCGGTCCAGGAAGGCCGCGCGGATGATGCAGCCGCCCCGCCACAGCGCGGAGACCGCGCCGAGGTCGATGTCCCAGCCGTACTCGTCGCGGGCCGCGTCGATCTCGTGGAAGCCCTGCGTGTACGACACGATCTTCGACGCGTACAGCGCCTGCTCCACCCGGTCGGCGAAGGCCGCGGCCTCCGCCTCGCCCATCGGCTGCGCCTTCGGGCCGGCCAGGCCGCGCGAGGCCTCCCGCAGCTCCGCGTGGCCCGACAGCGAACGGGCGAAGACCGCCTCGGCGATGCCGGACACCGGCACACCCAGGTCGAGCGCGATCTGCACGGTCCAGCGGCCGGTGCCCTTCTGCTCGGCCTGGTCCACCACCACGTCCACGAACGGCTTGCCCGTCTCCGCGTCCACGTGCGAGAGCACCTCGGCCGTGATCTCGATCAGGTAGGAGTCCAGGCGGCCCTGGTTCCAGGTGCGGAAGATCTCCGCGATCTGGGCGGGGGAGTACCCGGCGACGTCGCGCAGCAGCTGGTACGCCTCGCCGATGAGCTGCATGTCCGCGTACTCGATGCCGTTGTGCACCATCTTCACGAAGTGCCCGGCGCCGTCCGGACCGACATGCGAGACGCACGGCGAACCGTCGGCCGCCTTCGCCGAGATCTTCTCCAGCATCGGGCCCAGCGAGTCGTACGACTCCTTCGGGCCGCCCGGCATGATGCTCGGCCCGTTGAGCGCGCCCTCCTCGCCGCCGGAGACTCCCATGCCGACGAAGTGGATGCCCTGCTCGCGCAGGTCGCGCTCCCGGCGCCGGGTGTCCGCGAAGTGCGCGTTGCCGCCGTCGATGATCATGTCGCCGGGCTCCAGCAGTGGCGCGAACTCCTGGATCACAGCGTCCGTCGGCTCACCGGCCTTCACCATCACGACCAGCCGCCGCGGCCGCTCCAGCGCGGCCACGAAGTCCTTCGCGGACTCGCACGCGATGAACTCTCCCTCACCGCCGAACTCGTCGACCAGGGCGCGCGTGCGCGCGGGGGTCCGGTTGTGCACCGCCACCGTGTAGCCGTTGCGGGCGAAGTTGCGGGCGAGGTTGCGGCCCATGACCGCGAGACCCGTGACGCCGATCTGCGCTGTACTGCTCATTCGGTTGGCTCCTAAAGACCTCGGTATTCGGTGCTGCGGTGCTGTCCACCAGCATGCCCCGTCGACCATCCTGACGTGCCGCTACTTCGTCCGCACGCGCGGGTCGTACGACGTCGCGCAGGCAGATACGCACAAGAGCCCCCGTCGCACTCAGCCGACGTACGCGTCCCCGCGCGCGCCGCACACGCGCACCGGGTGCCGTACGCGGTGCACCGCAGTGGCGCACGTCGCGCAACAGGGGCCTCATCCCGGCCATTTGGGCAACCGGGCGGCCGATAGCCGCCTTGTCCTGGCCGGTTCGCAGCGCTTACTTTTGCCCCTCCTGACGCATGTCTAGGGGGGCTCTCGATGGCCGTACGCGGCCGGCATCGCCGGTATCAGCCGAACAGGATCAACCGCGCCTCACTCACCGTCACGGCGGGCGGCGCGGGCATGGCGCTCCCGTTCATGGGCGCCGGAACCGCCCAGGCGGCGGACGTGGACACCTGGAACAAGGTCGCCGCCTGCGAGTCGAGCAACGACTGGAACATCAACACCGGCAACGGCTTCTACGGCGGGCTCCAGTTCACCCAGTCCACCTGGGAGGCGTACGGCGGCCGGGCCTACGCGGCGCGCGCGGACCTGGCCACCAAGAACCAGCAGATCGCCGTCGCCGAGAAGGTGCTCGACGGGCAGGGCCCGGGCGCCTGGCCGGTGTGCTCCTTACGGGCCGGACTGACCCGGGGCGGAGCCGAGCCCGACATCCGGCCGGCCTCCGAGAGCACGCGCAAGAGTGAGAAGGCAGACCGGAAGCAGAGGCCCAAGACCTCCATCGAGGACGTGCGACCGCAGTCCACGCCGCAGTCCCGGGCGGGCAGCGCCGAGATGTACACGGTGGTGCGGGGCGACACGCTCTCCGGCATAGCGCAGGAGCGGGAGGTGCGGGGCGGCTGGCGAGGCCTGTACGCCGCCAACCGCTCGGCCATAGGGGGCGACCCCGACCTGATCGTGCCCGGCCAGCGGCTCGCACTGCGCGGCGAGGGCGCCACGAAGACGCGTCCCGCGCCCGAGCGGGCCCCGTCGGCCGAGCCGTCGACGAAGAAGCCGTCGGCGAAGAAACCGTCGTCGAAGGCCCCGGACCGCGCCGAGGAACGTGCCAAGGACCGGTCCGACGGCCAGAGCAAGGAGCGCGCCGCACGGTCCACGACGACCCGGCAGGGCCTGGTCGCCCCCGTCAGCGCCTCCCTGGGGACGCCCTACCGCAAGGCGGGCTCGTCCTGGTCGAAGGGCTACCACACCGGCGTCGACTTCCCCGTGCCCACGGGCACGTCCGTCAAGTCGGTCGCCTCGGGCAGCGTCGTCAGCGCGGGGTGGGGCGGTTCGTTCGGCTACCAGGTCGTGATCCGGCACGGCGACGGTCGCTACAGCCAGTACGCCCACCTGTCGGCGATCTCCGTGCGGGACGGGCAGACGGTGAGCGCGGGCCAGCGCATCGGCCGCTCCGGCTCCACGGGGAACAGCTCGGGCCCGCATCTGCACTTCGAGGTGCGGACGGGGCCCGGTTTCGGCTCGGACGTCGACCCCATCGCCTACCTGAGGGCCGGCGGCGTCAGGATCTGATGCGCCTGCGGTGCCGGTCCACGGTGGGCATCGCCACATACGGGATGCCGTAGAAGGCCGCGTAGGAGAGCGGGCGCTCCCCGCTCTCGTACGCGCCGTCCGGTCCGGCCTCGGCTTCACCGGCAACGGCACCGGCAACCGCAGGCACGGTCACCGGCACGTCCCCTGACGCACCTCGGCCGGCCCCGCCAGGATCACCGGCCCCGCCGCCCGTCGCCCTGGACGGCGCCGCCACGGCGACGGGCGGCTCACCCACGGTCTCGGGCAGCGACGCACCAACGGGCTCTGGAAACAGCGAGTCCACCGTCTCGGGAAGCAGCGAGTCCACCGACCCGGACAGCGACGCGTCCACCGCCCCGGACAGCTCGCCTCCGCTTCCGGGCGGGCCGCCCACAGCCCCGGCCAAGGTGCCCACGCGCCCGGACTCGGCACCCACCGTCTCCGTCAAGGTGCCCACGCGCCCCGACTCGGCACCCACCGTCTCCGTCAAGGCGCCCACGCGCCCGGACTCGGCACCCACCGTCTGCAGCGGGCCCCGCACGCTCCCGGCCGGCTCCCCCGCGGGCCCGGGCAGCATCCCCGTCGCCCCGAGCGCCGTGTCCGCGGGAACCAGCCCCGTCCCGGCGACCTCCAGCCCGGCGACCTCCGGCCCGGCGGCTCCCGCACGTTCCGGCTGGGCGTGGGTGAGCCGTTCCGTCGTCAGCAGGATCAGGCCGCCCGCCGCCACCACGCCGCAGCTCAGGGCGAGCGCCGTGCCCGTCGTGCCGTAGCGGAAGGTTTCACCGAACATCGTGATGCCGACCGCGGCCGCCACCACCGGGTTCACCACCGTCAGCGTGGCCAGCGGCGCCGCGAGGCCGGCGCCCCGGTAGGAGGCCTGCGACAGCAGCATGCCGGCCGTGGCGAGGACGCCGATCACCGCGAGGGACGGCACGTCCGCCGCCGACACGCCGCCGGTCCAGTCGACCGCGACGGTCTTGGTGAACACCGAGGACATGCCGAACGCGATACCGGAGGCGGTCGCCAGCAGCGTGCTGCGGACCGCCGGGTGCCGGTGCGCGGCCCGGCCGGCGATCATCAGCGCCACGACCACACTCGCGGTGACCAGGGCCACGGCCACCCGCTCCGCCGTGTCGAGCGACTGCGCGTCGGACGCGGCGACCAGGGACAGCAGACCGGCGAGCCCCACCGTCGCCATGATCGCGCCCCGCCACGCCGTGGCACCCGCCTTGCGGCCGACGAACAGCGCCGCCATCGGCAGGGCCACCACGATGGTCAGTGCGCCGAGCGGCTGCACCAGACTGAGCGGACCGTACGCCAGCGCCACCACGTGCAGCAGACCGCCGAGGCCGTTCAGCGCGACCGCCGCCCACCAGCCCGGCCGCCGCAGCGGCGCGTACTGCTCGCCCGGCGAGGACTCCGCCACCCGCTCCTGCACGATCGCCCCGCCCGCGTAGGCGAACGCGGACACCAGAGACAGCAGGACGGACAACGCGAGGGCGCTCATCGGCTGCTCCTCAGCGTCAGGCGGGGGCGCTCGGCCCGGCGCGGCGAAAGGTCGGCTTTCATGACCAACACCCTGCCGTGTCCGGGTCTTCCCGTCGTCGTCCCTGAGCACTCATTGGGTCCTACTGCCGATGGAGTACGAGGGGACCCCCATCATCCCCAGGGTGGGCGACCTTGGTCGGGGGGCACCGGGTCGCATCCCTTAGGGGTCTTGGTACTACTGCTCTCCGTGGACCTCGACCCCGGCCTTGCCGCGCTCCGCCCGCTCGGCGGCTACTTCGTACTGCGCACGGGAGAAGCGGCGGCGGGGCCTCTTCCCACTCTCGCACAGGCCTACGCCGCCGCGGCACCGGATGTGTACGGAAATCCCCTGATTTTCCGTGTCGGCAAAGTCGCGAACGCCCTGCGCGTCCCGGAGTTGCGCGTGGCGGCGTCGGTGGCCCACCTGGGACTCGCGGCCCGCCTCTGGTCCGTGGCGCTCGGCTGTGCCGCGCTCTACGGCCGGGTCCCGACCTCGACCCGCGGCTGCTGCACTGGGACGCCGACGCCGCGCCCCGACGACCTGTGGCTGTCGGACGTACGACCGCTCCCCGGGGACGCGCCGGCCCTGGCGGACGCCGTCCTGCACGGCCACCTCGAACCCCTCTCGGCGGCCCTGCGCGCCCACCACCGCCTCGCCC
>KE354032.1 GCA_000415505.1 Streptomyces afghaniensis 772 | reverse complement strand
GAGTCGGCCCGTCCGGCCAGTCCCTTGACCCGCTCCTCGTGCGTACGGACCTGGAGGCGGGCCTCCATCTCGGTCTGGCGCGCGTTGGCACCGTCGGCGGCGAGCCGGTCCCGTACGGAGGTGTCGGGCTCCTCCTCGATCGGCATCTCCTCGGCGACGGCGAGCCGCTCGGCGAGTTCCTCCACCTCTTGCAGCGCCTTGTCGAGTGCCTCCTGGGCACGGGCCGCGGCGGCGGTGGAGCGCTCGGCCTCCCCTGCCGCGCCCCGGGCCTGCCCGGCGAGCCGGCCGAGTTGCTGGGCGACGGCCGACTTCTCCCGGTCGGCGGCCCGGCGCCGCTCCCCCAGCTCCTCGACCAGCGCGGCGCACTCCCTGCGGCGTTCCACCGCCGCCTGCTGGGCCTCGGTCAACTCCTCACAGCGGACGGCGAGCTCTTCCAGCTCGGCTGCGGCCTCGTCGACGGAGGCCTGTACCTCGAGGAGGCTGGGGGCGCCTGCGGAGCCGCCGTGGGCGAAGTGGGCGCCGAGGAGATCGCCCTCGGCTGTTACGGCGGTGAGGTCGGGGTGGGTGTAGACGAGGTCTTCGGCGTCTTCGAGGGTGCCGACGACGACGATGCCGTGGAGCAGCCGGCGGACGGCCGGCATGAGGTCGGCGGGGCCGCGGACCAGGTCGGCGGCGAAGGGGTGTCGTGCGTCTGCGGGGCCGTCGTGGCCGGTCGCGCCGTTCCCCGCGCCCCCAGGGGGAGCGTCTCCTGCCAGGAGCAGAGTCGCCCTGCCTCCGTCCTGTTTGCGGAGGAGTCTGATCGCGTCTGCTGCCGAAGACGGGCTCGTCACCGCGATCGCGTCCGCCGCGGCTCCGAAGGCAGCCGCGAGGGCGACTTCGTAGCCCGGGGTCACCGTCAGGAGTTCCGCCGCCGGGCCGAGGAGGCCGGAGAGACGGTCCTTCGCCGCGAGCAGTATCCCGGTGCCGTCCTTGCGGCGCAGGCCGAGCGCCAGGGCCTCGTGGCGGGCCTGGGTGGCGGCGCGCTTGCGTTCCGCCGCCGTGGTCGCCTCGCGGGCTGCAGTGAGGGCGGCCTCGGCGTCGGTGAGCTGCTGCTTCGCCGCGTCGTGCTGCTCGGCGAGTTCGACGTCGCCGGCGTCGAGGCCGTCGACCTCGGCCTTGAGGGCCTCGTACTCCTCCTGGGCTGCGACGGCACGTTCCTGCGCCTCGTCGCGGGCGGCGGCCAGGCGTTCGATCTCGGCCTGGGCGGAGGCCGCCCGGGAGCGGGCCGCGTTGACCTGGCCGCTGAGCCGGGCCAGGCCCTCGCGCCGGTCGGCGATGGCCCGGGCGGCGTCCTTCAGGCGCCGTTCCTCCTGGGTCAGGGCACGCTCCAGCTCGGCGCGGTGCGCGACCGTGTCCTCCAGGGCGCGTTCGGCCGCCTCCAGGGCCGCTTCCAGCTCGGCCTCCTGCTCGCGGATGCGGGCGGCCTCGCGCTCCATGTCCTCGGGGTCGCGGCCGCGCCGTTCCTCGGGGGCGCGGAGGTGGCGCTCTTCACGCGGGCGTCGGCCAGCGAGATCGTGCCGCGCACCCGCTCGGCGAGCTGGGAGAGTTCGTACCAGGTCTGCTGGGCGCGCTGGAGGCGCGGTGTGAGCTGCCGTACCTCGTCCTCCAGGAGCGCCTCGCGCTGGAGCGCCTTGCGCAGCTCCCGCTCGGCGGCCTCTTTGCGCTCCTTCAGCGCGGCCTCGTCGGCGACCTCGGCCTTGAGGGCTTCCCTCAGCCGTACGAGGTCGTCGGCCAGCAGGCGCAGCCGGGCGTCGCGCAGGTCGGCCTGGATGACGGCGGCCCGGCGCGCGACCGCGGCCTGGCGGCCGAGGGGCTTGAGCTGCCGTCTGAGTTCGTCGGTGAGGTCCTGCACGCGTGCGAGGTTGGCCTGCATCGCGTCCAGCTTGCGCAGCGCCTTCTCCTTGCGCTTGCGGTGCTTGAGGACGCCGGCGGCCTCCTCGATGAAGGCTCGGCGGCCCATGGGGTCGGCGTGCAGCACGGAGTCGAGCTGGCCCTGCCCGACGATGACGTGCATCTCGCGGCCGATGCCGGAGTCGGAGAGGAGCTCCTGGATGTCGAGGAGGCGGCAGGTGTCTCCGTTGATCTGGTACTCGCTGCCGCCGTTGCGGAACATGATCCGCGTGATGGTGACCTCGGCGTACTCGATGGGCAGGGCCCCGTCGGAGTTGTCGATGGTCAGGGACACCTCGGCCCGGCCCAGCGGGGGGCGGCCGGTGGTGCCGGCGAAGATGACGTCCTCCATCTTGCCGCCGCGCAGCGACTTGGCGCCCTGCTCGCCCATGACCCAGCTGAGCGCGTCGACGACGTTGGACTTGCCCGAGCCGTTCGGTCCGACGACGCACGTGATGCCCGGCTCGAACCGGAGTGTGGTCGCCGATGCGAACGACTTGAACCCGCGGAGGGTCAGGGCCTTGAGGTGCACGCCGCTGGACTCTACCGCCCGGGTTCGTCTCACTCCATGAACCCACGGTTTCGCCGCTGAACGCGCAGGGCACACCAGACGTTAAAGACAGTGAAAGGATGCGCGGGGGAAAGAAAGAAGGGACGCCTAGGGCGTCCCTTGCACTTCTGACAACTCAGCGGTTGTGACGGGCGGCCCAACCACTGCGGTGCTGTTGTGGAGCGGTGCAGTGATCAGGTGAGCGCAGGCTCCGCCTGGTGTGCGTCAACGCTCTCCATGATCCTGTCGTGAGAAGCGGCAGCCGTCAGCGCTTCGTTCTCCGCCTGGATCCGTACGAGCTCGGATTCCAGGTCCTGGACGCGCTGCTGGAGCCGTCGCATCTCGGCGAGGAGTCGAGGGTCGGAGCCGCCGACGTAACCGAGAAGCGCCTTTGCCATGATGGATGGTCCTCCACAATGAGTGACCGACCGATGCGGTGTGGGTCGTGAGGGATTCCGCACCCGCAGTCTTGGCAGGGCCTGGAGTTGTGCTGCCGTTCAGCCATGCCAAACAGCTAGGTGCGCGGGGTGCTTTCAGCGTCTCACCAAAAAGTTTGACGGTCAACACGATCACGCCCCGTATTGGCGGCGACCCGGGCGCGCACGGCCTGGAACGGCGGTGTCGGCGCTTCTGCGGGGCCTTCGGGGCGTGGCGATCATCCTTGCGTGTGCGGCCTGCCAAGGCAAGTGATTCTCGGCAATCACCAGCAAGTTTCCGTTCGGGGAGGCCCTCGGCGGCCGGTCCGCGGGCGGCCCCGGGGCCCGCCCGGCGGTGTGGGGTCAGCGGATGGCGAAGCCCTCGTAACCTCCGCGAGGTGTGTCCCAGATCTCGGTGACGCCGTCCACGCGGCCGGGCGTGTCGTCACTCTGGAGCCATTCCAGCAGGCCTTCACAGCCCTCTCGCGCGCCCTCCGCGACCACTTGGACGCGTCCGTCGCCCAAATTGAGAGCAAAACCACTCAGGCCGCCGATCTCCAGGGCCTTGGCCCGCGTGAACCAGCGAAAACCCACACCTTGGACGCGTCCACGCACCCAGGCGACCAGTCGCACATCCTCACTCATGACTGCAACCTAACCGCCCGATCTCGCTCGGGGCACTTCCTCCACTTGCGCCATGCGGTACCGTCCCCACCCAACGAATCTCATATGAAACTCACACGATCGAGTGAGTTTGGTGTTGATCTCGAGGACGAGTCGACCGCCAGGACGAGGAAGGCCAGGACATGGGACGCCACCGACGCTCCGCCGCCGGCCGCGCCGCCACGGGCCGCGCCACGGGGATCACGCAGGCCGACGGCTCCGTGGCAGGCCGCGACCCGCTGCACTCCCCCGCGGGAGACGGCCCGACGATGGGCATCGCGCCCTACCTGAACCCCGAGGCGTACGCCGGCACCTACGCGAAGAGCGAGGCCTACCTGTTCGCCACGGGCGCCTCCGAGCCGGGTGACGGCTACGACGCCCGGAACGCCGACACGGCCGTCTTCGCCGGCGACGGCTTCACGCCCGACGGCGGCGCCCGGCGCTCCGGCTCGCACCGCCGCCGGAAGAAGGCCGCCGCACGGCCGATGCGCACCGGACTGCTCGGCGTGTCCGCCGCGGTCGCCCTCGGCACGGTCGCGGTCGCCACGGGCGCGGTTCCCGGCCTCGAGAACTACCGGCTCGGTGGTGGCGGCGGCGCCGCAAGGTGCAGGCCGGGGACACACCGACGAACAGCCCGATCGAGCAGGGCGGCACCACCGGCAGCGCCGACGGCCGGGACGGCGCGCCCACGAGCCGGGACGCCGAGCGCTCCCTGTCGCCGTCGCCGTCGCCGTCCGCCTCGAAGTCGTCGGCCGCGCCGACGAAGACGCCGGAGAAGACGGCGAAGCCGGAGAAGACGCAGGAGAAGACGCCGGAGAAGAAGGCACCGGCGGCCACCCCCGCGAGAAGCAGGACGACACCCCCTCCCGTACGGCCACGAAGGCACCGCCGAAGCCCAGCGCGCCCGCCGCCCTCTCCGAGGAGTCCGCCGCCGCGGCCCAGGTGCTCAAGCTGGTGAACGAGGAGCGGGCCAAGGTGGGGTGCAGCGCGGTCGCCGCGAACAGCGCGCTGACCGAGCTGGCGCAGGACTACAGCGAGGACATGGCCGCGCGAGGCTTCTTCGATCACACCGACCCGGACGGCAGGACGCCGTGGGACCGGGCCGAGAAGGCCGGGATATCCAACCTCGGCGGGGAGAACATAGCCCGCGGGCAGGCCGACGCCGCGGCTGTGATGGACGCCTGGATGAACAGCCCCGGCCACCGCGCCAACATCCTGAACTGCGACTTCAAGACGCTGGGCGTCGGTGTCGAGTTGGGGTCGGGCGGCCCGTGGTGGACCCAGGACTTCGGATACTGAGCCCTGCCGATCGTCGCTAACCATCGGTTAGCGCGACCTGTCGGTTAGCGCTGCGCTGGCGTACGCTGGGCATATGACCACCACCCAGGAGCTCACGGCGGAGCTGGACGACCTCCCGTACAACGTGTTCGCCAAGGCCTGCCCTTCGCGCGGCACGCTGGAGCACGTCACGGGCCGCTGGGGCGCACTGACGCTGGGCGCCCTGTACGAGGGCTCGCTCCGCTTCAACGAGCTGCGTCGCCGCGTCGACGGCGTCAGCGAGAAGATGCTCTCCCAGACGCTGCACGCGCTGGAGCGCGACGGCCTGGTGCACCGCGAGGCGCAGCCGACCAACCCGCCCCGCGTGGACTACGAACTGACGCCGCTGGGACGCGGCGTGGCCGAGCGGCTGCTCGCCCTGATCCACTTCGTGGAGGGCAGCATGGACGACGTACTGACCGCGCGCGAGCGGTACGACGCGGCTAGGGCGTGATCCGCGGGGGCCGCTGGCACTTCGGGCAGTAGTAGCTCGACCGGTTCATCCAGGGCCGTCGGCGTATCGGGGTGCCGCAGCGCCGGCAGGGCAGACCCTCGCGGCCGTACGCGTCGAGGGACCGGTCGAAGTAGCCCGACTCGCCGTTGACGTTGACGTACAGGCTGTCGAAGCTGGTGCCGCCCACCGCGAGGGCCGCGTTCATGACGTCCCGCACATGGCCCAGGAGCAGCAGGGTGCGCGGGCGCGTGAAGGTTGCGGTCGGGCGCTCGTAGTGGATGCGGGCGCGCCACAGGGCCTCGTCCGCGTAGATGTTGCCGACGCCGCTGATCAGCGACTGGTCGAGCAGGGCCCGCTTGATGGTGGACCGCTTGCGGCGCAGCGCCCGGTGGAAGGCCTCGTCGTCGAAGAGCGGATCGAGCGGGTCGCGGGCGATGTGCGCGATGACGTCGGGCAGGCCGTCCGGGGTGTTGTCGTGCAGCGACAGGCCGCCGAAGGTGCGCTGGTCGACGAAGCGGAGTTCGGTGTCCAGGGCGTCGGTGAAGCGGACGCGGATGCGCAGGTGCTTCTCGTCCGGCGCCGTCTGCGGCTGGACCAGCAGCTGGCCGCTCATGCCGAGGTGGGCCAGGATCGACTGGTCCGTGTCCTCCAGGGGCAGCCACAGGTACTTGCCGCGGCGGCTCGGGACGCCGATGCGGTGGCCCTTCAGACGGTGCGCGAAGTCGCCGGCGCCCGCGAGGTGGCGGCGCACGGCGCGCGGGTGCAGCACCTCGGCCTCGGCGACGGTCCGGTGGGCGACCCACCGCTCCAGACCGCGCCGTACGACCTCGACCTCGGGCAACTCGGGCATGGGGTCCCCCGTCACGTACCTGCGGATGACCCGAGCGCCCGACCCCGGGCAGGGGCGGGCGCTCGGGTGCGCTGTGCTGTGCCACCGCCCGGCTGGGGTGCCGGGGCGGCGGCTGTCAGCCGTCGACGCTGCCGTCGACGGCCGTGTGGGCGGCCTGAGCCGCCGCCGTCTGCGTCGCCTCGGCGGCCTTGGCCGCCTTGGCGCGCTCGTCCGCCGCGGCCCGGATGGACCGCCACGCGGACTCGGCGGCCTGCTGCTCCGCCTCCTTCTTGCTGCGGCCGGTGCCGGTGCCGTACGAGACGCCTCCGACGCGGGCGGCAGCAGTGAAGGTCTTCTCGTGGTCGGGGCCGGTCTCCGTGACCAGGTACTCGGGCACGCCGAGCCCCTCGGTCGCGGTGAGCTCCTGGAGGCTGGTCTTCCAGTCCAGGCCGGCTCCGAGGTTCGAGGACTTCTCGATCAGGGGGTCGAACAGGCGGTGCACCAGCTCCGCCGCCGAGTCCAGGCCCTGGTCGAGATAGACCGCGCCGATCACCGCTTCCAGGGTGTCGGCGAGGATTGACGCCTTGTCCCGGCCGCCCGTGCCCTCTTCACCCCGGCCGAGCCGGATGAAGGAGCCCAGGTCGAGCCCGCGGCCCACCTCGGCGAGCGCACGCGAGTTCACCACCGCGGCCCGCAGCTTGGCCAGCTGGCCTTCAGGCAGGTCGGGGTGGGTGCGGTACAGCGTGTCCGTGACGACCAGGCCGAGCACGGAGTCCCCGAGGAACTCCAGGCGCTCGTTGGTCGGCAGACCGCCGTTCTCGTATGCGTACGACCGGTGGGTCAGTGCTCGCACCAGAAGGGCGGACTCGACCTTGTAGCCGAGCCGCCCTTCCAGAAGCGTGTGGGACGAGGCCTGGTTGTCCGCCGTTGTGCTTCCGCTCACGCGGGAAGACTTGTTCTTAGGCGTGGACACAGTGCCTCTCACCAGCCGCTCAGACCTCGAGGACCTGGCGCTTGTTGTAAGTGCCGCACGAGGGGCACGCGATGTGCTGCTGCTTGGGCTCGTGGCAGCGCTCGCACGCAACCAGGGTGGGGACCGCAGCCTTCCACTGCGACCGGCGGTGGCGCGTGTTGCTGCGCGACATCTTCCGCTTCGGAACAGCCACGGCTACTTCTCCTGCTTCTCGTCGACGCCCGGTTCGGCGCCGCTCATCTCGTCCTTCTCGCCGTCCGACATGGTGTCGGCGAGTCCCTGCAA
Source organism: Streptomyces afghaniensis 772 (assembly GCA_000415505.1). Classification (GTDB taxonomy): domain Bacteria; phylum Actinomycetota; class Actinomycetes; order Streptomycetales; family Streptomycetaceae; genus Streptomyces; species Streptomyces afghaniensis. The sequence continues at coordinate 8,376 of KE354032.1, read as the reverse complement.
TGCCGCCCAACGGATGTCGACGGCGTCATGGTGGTGGTCCGGGTCGTCCGCCAGCCGTGCGCCGCACTCGGCACACAGACCAGGGCAGTCTTCCTGGCACACCGGCTGCATCGGCAGTGCGAGCACCACCGCATCACGCAGCACGGGCTCGAGGTCGAACAGGCCGTCCTCGAGGAAGAGCCTGTCCTCGTCGTCCTCGGCGTCGTCGCCCGGCTCCGCGATCACGCGGCCCCGGTCGTCGGCGTCAGGGTACGAGAACATCTCCTGGAACTCCGCTTCGACGTCGAGCTGAAGCGGCTCCAGACACCTTACGCACTCCCCCTCGGCGGCGGCACGGGCGGTGCCTGTGACGAGCACCCCTTCCATGACCGACTCCAGGCGGAGTTCGAGCTCCACCGGGGCGCCTTCCGGCACTCCGATGACTCCCTTGATACCGAGGTCCTGGGGAGCGTCGACCGTGCGGGTCAGGCGCTGTAGCGCACCGGGCCGCCGACCCAGCTCGTGCGTGTCGAACACGAGGGGGTTGCGGTGGTCGAGGCGGGCGTTCAGGGCCATTCCTGCTTTCGGTCTTCCGAGCTGAGGGAGACGCCGCCCTTCGGTGTTCCCGGGCAGCGGTGATCGCGGACGTACGCGCGACCGAAGAGCCAGGATACTGGACCTTTGCCCGTCGGCCCAATCCGGTGCTCAGCCGTTGCCGCGGCCCTGCTCATAGGCCCGGAGCTGCTCGGCGCTGATCATCCCGGTGTCGAACAGGCTGGTCTCGTCCAGGGCGTATGCCTGGTGACTCTGATGCTCGTGTTGCCCGGGCTGGGCCTGTTGCGCCTGCTGGCCCTGGTTCGGGTCGTACGCGGCCTGCTGGGGGTCGTAGCCCTGGTAGGCGTAGGGATCGGCATGCTGGTAGCCGTACGGGTCCTGCTGGGCGGCGTACGCCTGCTGCGGGTAGCCGCCGTAGGGGTCGGGCTGCTGCTGGTAGGCGTACGCCGGCTGCGGCTGTCCGTAGTCCTGCTGCTGGGCGGGATGCTCGGCCGGGGGCTTCTCCTCCGCGAGGGCGGCCAGACCGGCGAGGTAGTCGGCGTCGCTGGAGTGCTGGACGGTGCTGTTGTCGTCGGCGAGGGCGCCGAGGTCGTCGGTGGCGATCCGGCCGTGCAGCTTCTGCCGGCCGCGGCCGACGGCGTCCAGGGTCTTGGCGAGGACCGCCTCGAAGGCGCCCAGCTTGGCGTCGACGTACTCGTCGGCGGTACGGCGCTGCGTCTCCGGGTCGTGGCTGCGCTCGGGGGCGTCCTCGTCCTCGTAGCCCTGCTCGTCGGTGCCGGGGCCGGTGCCGAGGAGCTTCTCGCGGCCGCGGCCGACGGAGCCGAGGGTCTTGGTGAGGACGACCTCGAAGTTGGCGAGCTTGGAGTCGACGTAGTCGTCGGCCTCGGCGCGGATCTCCTCGGCCTCCTGGCGGGCCTCGGCGAGGATCCGGTCGGCCTCGGCCTGGGAGCGGCGGGCGACCTCGGTGTCGGAGATCAGTGAGCCGCGCTCGGCGTGCGCGGTCTGGATGATCCGCTCGGCCTCCTGGCGGGCCTGTTCGACCATCTGCTCGCGGTCGCCGATCAGCTCCTGGGCCTGGGCGAGGGAGCCGGGCAGCGCCGCGCGCACCTCTTCCAGCATGGAGAGCAGTTCGGCGCGGTTGACCACGCACGAGGCCGACATGGGCATGGACCGGGCGCCGGAGACCGCGGCGACGATCTCGTCGAGCTTCTTCTGCACGTCCACCGTGTGCTCGCCACTCTCTACAGATGCGTTGGAGACGGACGGGACGACTGTACGGCCAGGGGGATGCCGGGGAACACCGGGTGACGGCCTGTCAGGCTCCGGTGGGACGTCCGGGGCTGGTTCAGTCCTGCCCCAGGCGCTCGGTGAGGGCCTGGAGGACCTCCGCCGGAACCAGGTGGGAGACGTCGCCGCCCCAGGTCGCGACCTCCTTGACCAGGGAGGACGACAGGAAGCTGTAGGTGGGGTTGGTGGGGATGAAGAGGGTCTCCACGCCCGAGAGGCCGTTGTTCATCTGGGCCATCTGGAGCTCGTAGTCGAAGTCGCTGACCGCGCGCAGGCCCTTGACGATGGCGGGGATGTCGCGCTGCTTGCAGAAGTCCACGAGCAGGCCGTGGAAGGCCTCGACGCGGACGTTGCCGTACTCGGCGGTGACCCGGCGGATCAGGTCGATCCGCTCGTCGATCTCGAACAGGCCCTTCTTCGACTGGTTGATCATCACCGCGACGTAGACCTCGTCGTACAGCCTGGAGGCGCGGGAGATGATGTCGAGGTGTCCGTTGGTGATCGGGTCGAACGACCCGGGACATACGGCGCGGCGCACTTGTGATCCCTCGCTCTCCGGTCCGGTCATCGTGCGTCTTCGCACGTAGAGGCGGCGCGACCGTACCAAAACGTTCCCTCGCCGTAGCGACGGGCCCGGAGGGCTTCGAAACCCTCGGGCCACCGGAATTCACCGCCTCTGGTGCTGCGCTCCACGGTGACGAGGGCTTCTTCGGTGAGCCAGCCTTCCGTGCGGAGTGTGAGCAGGATCTCGCGAAGATCGTCGTCCGTGACGGCGTACGGCGGGTCGAGGAAGACGAGGTCGTAGGGCTCGCCGTGGGGTGGTGTGCGGATGATCTGTTCCGCTTTGCCTGATCTGACCTCGGCGCCGGGAAGGCCGAGGGACTTCACGTTCTCGCGGACCGTGCGGGTCGCTCGCGCGTCGGCCTCGACCAGGAGGGCGTGGCCTGCGCCGCGGGAGAGGGCCTCCAGGCCTACCGCGCCGGAGCCGGCGTAGAGGTCGAGGACGCGTTCGCCTTCCAGGGGGCCGCCGAGGAGGGATTGCCAGGTGGAGAAGAGACCTTCGCGCGCGCGGTCGGAGGTGGGGCGGGTGCCGGTGCCTGGGGGTACTGCCAGGCGACGTCCGCCGGCTGTGCCGGCGATCACGCGGGTCATCTGTGGTCCTTGGGTGTGGGCGGCCTTAGGTATCAGTGTGGCTGGTCGCGCAGTTCCCCGCGCCCCTTGGGGGCAACACCTGTCACCCCTTTTCCAAGTACTGCTCCCTCTCCTCGTCCAAGAGGGCGTCCAGTGCTGTCCGCAGGGCCGGGAGGTGGGTCAGCTCCGGGTCCTTGGCCACCACCGCTGCTGCCTCTTCCCTCGCCTCGGCGATGATCTCCTCGTCCTCGATGACCGCGAGCATCCGCAGGCTGGTGCGGGCGCCCGACTGGGCCTGGCCGAGGACGTCGCCCTCGCGGCGTTGTTCCAGGTCGATGCGGGAGAGTTCGAAGCCGTCGAGGGTCGCGGCGACGGCGTTCAGGCGCTGGCGGGCCGCGCTCGCCTCGGGCATCTCGCTGACCAGGAGGCACAGGCCGGGTGCCGAGCCACGGCCCACGCGGCCGCGCAGCTGGTGGAGCTGGGAGACGCCGAAGCGGTCGGCGTCCATGATGACCATGACCGTGGCGTTGGGGACGTTGACGCCGACCTCGATGACCGTCGTGGCGACCAGGACGTCCGTCTCCCCGGCGGCGAAGCGGCGCATGACCGCGTCCTTGTCGTCGGGGTGCATGCGGCCGTGCAGCACCTCGACCCGGAGACCCTTCAGGGGGCCCTTGGCGAGCTGGTCGGCCACATCGAGGACGGCGAGCGGCGGGCGCTTCTCCGCGGCGTCCTCGGGGGACCCGGGGGCCTCGGAGGACTTCTTCTTGCCGGCCTTCTTCGGGTCGTCCTCCTCGTCGCCGATGCGGGGGCAGACCACGTACGCCTGATGGCCGTTGCCCACTTCCTCGCGGACCCGTTCCCAGGCGCGGGACAGGAAGTGGGGCTTGTCGGCGGCCGGGACGACATGGCTGGCGATCGGCGAGCGGCCGGCCGGGAGCTGGTCGAGGACGGAGGTCTCCAGGTCGCCGAAGACCGTCATGGCGACCGTGCGCGGAATGGGCGTGGCCGTCATGACCAGGAGGTGCGGGGGCTGCTTGCCCTTGCCGCGCAGGGCGTCGCGCTGCTCGACGCCGAAGCGGTGCTGTTCGTCGACCACGACCAGGCCCAGGTCGTGGAACTGCACCTTGTCCTCGATCAGCGCGTGCGTGCCGATGACGATGCCTGCCTCGCCGGTGGTGAGGTCGAGCAGGGCCTGGCGGCGGGCGGCCGCGCCCATGGAGCCGGTGAGCAGCACCACCTTCGTCCCCTGCTCGGCCCCGCCCAGCATGCCGCCCTCGGCCAGCTCGCCCATCATCTCGACGATCGACCGGTGGTGCTGCTGGGCGAGCACTTCGGTGGGCGCGAGCATGGCGGCCTGGCCGCCGGCGTCGACCACGGCGAGCATGGCGCGCAGGGCCACCATCGTCTTCCCGCTTCCGACCTCCCCCTGCAACAACCGGTGCATCGGATGCTCCGTCGCCAGGTCCTCGAAGATCTCCCGGGAGACGCGCTGCTGGCCCTCGGTGAGGGTGAAGGGGAGACGGGCGTCGAAGGCCGTGAGGAGGCCGTCGGGGCTGGGTGTGCGGGGGACCGCCGGGAGCTGGGCGTCCGCGTGGCGGCGGCGGGCGAGGGCGACCTGGAGGACGAAGGCCTCGTCCCATTTCAGGCGGGCGCGGGCGTCCTCGATGTCCGCCTTGGTGTGCGGGCGGTGGATCTTCAGGAGGGCCTCGGGGAGGGGGACCAGGCCGCGGCCCCGGCGCAGGGATTCCGGCAGTGGGTCGGCGGCCTCCTGGGCGGTGGGCAGGACCGTCTGGAGCGCCTTGCCGATCTTCCAGGACTCCAGCTTGGCGGTGGCCGGGTAGATCGGGATCAGGGCGCCGGCCCAGGTCTCGACGGACTCGGCGGGGTCTTCGGAGTCGCCTCGCAGCAACTCGTAGGCCGGGTGGGCGAGTTGGAGGCGGCGGTTGAAGACGGAGACCTTGCCCGCGAACATCGCGCGGGTGCCCGGCAGGAGCTCCTTGTGGGGCTTGTGAACGCCGTTGCCGAAGAAGACCAGTTGGAGGCGGCCGCTGCCGTCCGTGATCGTGACCTCCAGGCGCTGGCCCTTGCCGCGCGGGGCCCTGGCGGAGGCGAAGGTGTGCAGGCGGGCGTCGGCGACCTGGGCGACCACCGTGACGTGCTCGTCCATGGGGAGGTCGGCGAGGTGCGTGAGCTGGCCGCGCTCCTCGTATCTGCGCGGGTAGTGGTGGAGCAGGTCGCCTACGGTGCGCAGGCCGAGGTGCTCGGCCATCACCTTCGCGGTGGCAGGGCCGAGCACCGACTTCAGTGGTTGTTGCAGCGGTTCGTGAAGTGCGGGCACGAGATCCATTGCACACCACACCACTGACAATGCCGTAGAGGCCATGGCGCAGGTCGCCGTATACGTCCCGGAAATCCCTGGTCAGGCGGCTGGTTCGGGCCTTAGGATGACGCGCTCCCGGCCCTCTTTCGCGGTCACCTCCCCACCGGGACCGCCCGACCCCGCGCCGTCGCGAGTCCCCCACCGGCGCCGTGAAGATGGACTCCCAGACATCACAGGCATCCCAGGCATCCCATTCGCCCCAGTCACCTCATACGTTCCAGGTCGACCTGCGTGGTCTGGTGGACCTGCTCTCCCACCACCTCTACTCCAGTCCGAAGGTGTATCTGCGGGAGCTGCTGCAGAACGCCGTGGACGCCATCACCGCCAGACGCACGGCGGAACCCGACGCTCCGGCCCGGGTTCGGTTGTCTGCGGAGGGCGGCGCCCTGCGCGTCGAGGACACCGGGGTCGGGCTCACCGAGGCGGACGTGCACAGCCTGCTCGCCACGATCGGGCGCAGTTCCAAGCGCGCCGAGGGCCTTCAGGAGGCGCGTTCCGACTTCCTCGGGCAGTTCGGCATCGGGCTGCTGGCCTGTTTCGTCGTCGCCGAGCGGATCCGGGTGGTCAGCCGCAGCGCCCGTACGCCCGGGGCGCCGCCCGTGGAGTGGACGGCGTCCGACGACGGTTCGTACACGGTGCGGACGCTGCCGGACGCCGAGCGGCCCGAACCGGGCACCACCGTGCATCTGGTGGCCCGGGCGGGGGCCGCGGAGTGGCTCACGCCCGAGCGGGTCGGCGCGCTGGCGCGGGACTTCGGGTCGCTGCTGCCGTACGACGTCCGGGTGGGCGACGACCCGGTCACCGACCTCCCGGCGCCCTGGGACCGGTCGTATCCGGGCCCGGCCGCCCGCCGCGTCGCCCTCGCCCGGCACTGCCACGACCTGTTCGGCTTCACCCCGCTGGACACGATCGACCTGTCCGTGCCGCTGGCCGGCATCCGCGGGGTGGCGTACGTGCTGCCGTCGGCGGTCAGCCCGGCCCAGCGCGCGGGTCACCGCGTCCATCTCAAGGGCATGTTGCTGACCGAGCGGGCCGAACAGCTGCTGCCCGACTGGGCGTTCTTCGTGCGCTGCGTGCTCGACACGGACAGCCTGCGGCCGACGGCGTCGCGCGAGGCGCTGTACGAGGACGAGACGCTGGCCGCCGTACGGGAGGCGCTGGGCGAGCGGATCCGGGCCTGGCTGACCGGTCTGGCCGCCGGTGATCCGGAGCGGCTGGCCGCGTTCCTGTCGGTGCACCACCTGGGCGTGAAGTCGCTGGCCCGGCACGACCGGGAGATGCTGCGCACGATGCTGCCGTGGCTGCCCTTCGAGACGACCGACGGGCGGCTGTCCCTGGAGGAGTTCGCGCAGCGGCACCCGGTGGTGCACTTCACGCGGACCGTCGAGGAGTACCGGCAGGTCGCGCCGATCGCGTCCGCGCAGGGCATCGGCGTGATCAACGGCGGCTACACGTACGACAGCGAGCTGGTTCAGGCGCTGCCGTCGGTGCGGCCGGGGACCGTGGTCGCCGAGCTGGACGCGGAGACGGTGACCGCGCACCTGGACGCGGTCGACCCGGCCGAGGAGCTGGCCCTGTCCGGCTTCCTGGCGGCCGCGCGGGCCCGGCTCGACCCGCTGGGCTGCGACGTCGTGCTGCGGGCCTTCCACCCGCTCTCCGTGCCCGCGCTGCACCTCGACGACCGGGACGCCCGGCACGAACAGGCCCGGGCCGACGCCGAGGCGCAGGCCGACGACCTCTGGGCGGGCATCCTCGGCTCCCTGCGCGGCAGCGCTCCCCGCGCGCGTCTGGTGCTCAACCACCTCAACCCGCTCGTCCGGCGGATCAGCTCGCTGCACGACCCGGAGCTGATCGGCACGGCCACGGAGTCGCTGTACGGGCAGGCGCTGCTGATGGCGCAGCGGCCGCTCAGGCCCGCCGACTCGGCGCTGCTCAACCGGGCGTTCATCGGCCTGTTGGAGTGGGCCACGCACAGCGAGGACGGTCAGGCATGAGTGAGATCACGGACTTCGACGCCCTGCGCCGGGCGATGGCGGAGAACTCCGAGCAGCCGGAGGGGCCTGCCCGCAACGCGCGCGCCGAGGAACTGCTGGCCGCCGCCGAGAAGCTGAACATCCCGCTCGCCGTGATCGAGGCGCTCGGACACCAGCTGAAGGTCTACAACTACAGCTCCGAGAAAGGGAAGATGTTCGTCCCCTTCGCGCGTCTGCTGCGCATGTGGGACGAACGGCCCGAGGACTTCGACGAGTACGAGATCTACACGCTGCACTGGGTCTTCAAGTGGGTCTCGTCCGGCATGCTGGACCAGCCGCACATCCCGCTCGCGTCGATCGAGAAGTGGCTCGGCGAGATGGAGCACCGCTACCGGCTCGCCGGGTACTCCGAGTGTGCCGTGCGCAGCGCCGAGCACAGTGTGGCCGCGCATGTCGGGGACCTGGCGCGGGCCGAGCGGGCGTACGCCGCGTGGCTGGCCGCCGACCGGGACGCCATGGCGGACTGTCACGCCTGCGAACTGCACGGGCAGGGCTGGTGGCAGGCGGAGCGGGGCCGGGACGCGGAGGCGCTGGAGCTGTGGCGGCCGGTGCTGGAGGGCGAGTACACGTGCGCCCACGAGCCGCACACGGCCCTCGCCTCCTCCCTGGTGCCACTGCTGCGGCTGGGCCGCCTGGACGAGGCCCGCGCGAACCATCTGCGGGGCTTCCGGCTCGTACGGGCCATGGAGAGCATGCGCGGCGCCTACGCGGAGCACGTGGAGTTCTGCGCGCTGACCGGCAACGAGGCCCGTGGTCTGGAGCTGCTCGCGGAGCGGCCGGCGTACTTCACGGACGACGGGCAGCCGCAGAGCAAGCTGGAGTTCATGAGCGTGGTGGCCCTGCTCATGGACCGTCTGACCGGGCTGGGGCTGGGTGACCGGCAGGTGCCCGGTCCGGCCGGCCGGACGTGGAGTGCCCGGGAGCTGGCCACGCACGCGCGTGCGGAGGCCCTCGCCCTGGCGGCCCGCTTCGACGAGCGCAACGGCACGACGTACGTCAGCGAGCGGG
>KE354031.1 GCA_000415505.1 Streptomyces afghaniensis 772 | reverse complement strand
GAGGCCGCGCACTGGGCCGACGAGGCGGGCGAGGGCACGACGCTGGGCGCCTGGGCCCGGCAGCAGCTCGGCGGGTTCCTGCTGCGGCAGGGACGGTGGGCCGAGGCCGCGGAGGTCCTGGAGTCGGCGCTGCCCGACCTGACGGCCGAGACGCACGGCGACGGGGCGATCGTGCAGACGCAGTGGTGGCTCGGCGACTGCCTGAGCGAACTCGGCGAGCACCGCGCTGCCGCCGAACGGCGTCTCCAGGCCGCCGAGATCGCCCGGCACTGGCCCGAACAGCACGACCACGCGACCCTCGCCCACCTGGCCGGGGAGTCACTCGGGCAGGCCGGACTGGCCGACGAGGCGGACCGGGCCTACGCACGCGCGGGTGACCTGTGGCGCGAACTCGGCAACGTCCACGGGCTGATCCGGTCCCTGCGTGCCCGCGCCTGGCTGGCGTTGCGCACGGAGGACGGACTTGAGGTGGCACGCGCCCTGATGGCGGACGCGGTCCGGGAGTGCGAGGCGGCACGGGACACGGCGGCCGACGAGGAGTCCCGGCAGCGGTTCGTCGCCGAACTCGGCCACACCCACCGCCAGTTCGGTGACCTGCTGGCCCGGTCCGCCGAGGGCGACGCGGAGGGCTCACTCCCGGGCGTGTTCGAGGAGGCGCTGTCCCGACTGCTGCGGGCGGCCGAGGTGTTCGCCTCCCTCGGGGACGGCGCCCTGCACAGCCGTACCGGCGCCGAACTCACCGCGGGGTGGCTGGAGATCGAGATGGACCGTCTCACCGACGCGAGGGCACGCGCGCGTGCGGTGCTGGCGGCGTACGACGGTTACGACGGCACGGCCTCCGGCGGCACGGCCCCCGAGGGGATGAACGACGATGACGGCGAGGCGGTGCGGGCCCGGCGGGCAGAGGCCGAGCACATGCTCCGCGTCGCCACGGAGGACCCGGACTGAATCATCCGGCACCGGCCCTGTTCGGCCTACTCGACGCCGATGAGCAGCACGGCCCCCTGCCGCCCGCCCCGGTACACGACCGTGTCGACGGCGAGGTACCCCTCGCGGACCCGGCCCTCCAGGTGCTCGGCGATGGTGTCGGGAGCCTCGTCGCCGAGCACCAGGGTGACCATCTCGCCGCCCGCCGCGAGCATGCGGTCCAGGACGGTCCGGGCGGTGGCCGTGACGTCCGAGCCGATCACGGCCACGTCGCCGTCGATCAGGCCGAGGACGTCGCCGGCCTGGCAGATGCCGGCCATCGTCCAGGCCTGGCGCTCGGCGACGGTGACCTCGGCGTAGCGGGTCGCGCCGGCCGCCGAGGTCATCGACACCACGTCCTCGTCGAAACGGCGCTCCGGCTCGTGCACGGCCAGTGCCGCGATGCCCTGGACCGCCGAGCGGGTCGGGATGAGGGCCACGCGGATGCCCTCCGTACGGGCCTGCTCGGCCGCCGCAGCTGCGGTGTGGCGCAGTTCGGCGTCATTGGGCAGCAGCACGACCTCGCGCGCGTGGGCCCGCCGTACGGCCTGCACGAGCTCGCCGCTCGCGGGCGGCTCCCCGGGGCGTGCGAGCACGGTGGTCGCGCCTGCCTCGGCGTACAGCCCGGCCAGGCCCTCACCGGGCACCACGGCCACGACGGCACGCTGGGCGCGCTCGCGGGGAGGCCGCTCGGCGCCGGTGGTGTGCACGTCGCCGGCGCCGAAGTGCGTGATGCGGATCCGGTAGGGCCGCCCGGCCTCGATACCGGCCTCGACGGCGGCGCCCGCGTCGTCGACGTGGACGTGGACGTTCCACAGCCCGTCGCCGCCGACCACGACGAGCGAGTCCCCGAGTGCGTCGAGCCGCTCCCGCAACCGCGCCACGGCCGTGTCCTCGGCCTCCAGGAGGTAGATCACCTCGAAGGCGGGACCGTCCTGGCCGACCACGGCGGCGGTGTCGGCGCACTCGCCGTGCGGGCTTCCGGCGGCCGGGGCGGGGCCTCCGGCAGCTGCCACGCGCGCCGGCGCCCCCGCAGGGCCCTGATCGCCCTCATGGGCCTCATCGCCCAGACGCGCCTCGCCCACCCGCGACGTGCCCGCCCTCACCGTCGCCGCCCCGTCCCGCGGCCTCTCCCCCGTGAACGTCTCCACCAGCGCCCCGAGCACCGCCACCAGCCCTCGCCCACCGGCGTCGACCACCCCGGCGCGCTCCAGGACCGGCAGCTGGCCGGGGGTGGCGGCCAGTGCCGCGCGAGCTCCCTCGTAGGCCGCCCTGGCCACCGTCCCGCAGTCGCCCTCGGCACCGCAGGCTGCGTCGGCAGCGGCAGCGGCGACCGTGAGGACCGTGCCCTCGACGGGGTGAGCCACGGCCTGCCGGGCCGAGTCGGCCGCGTGCCGCAGGGCCAGCCGCAGGCCCTGGCCGTCGGCGTGCGCGGTACCGCCTTCGGGGGGAGGGCCTGGTCGTCGGCGTGCCCGGTCTCGTAGTCGGCCAGCACCTGGGACATGCCGCGCAGCAGCTGGGCGAGGATCGTCCCGGAGTTCCCGCGGGCACCGATGAGCGCCCCGTGCGCCATCGCCCGGGCGGCGTCGGCCAGCGTCGGCCCCGCAGGGCCCGACCTCGCCGCATGCCCCGCGAACACGGCCTCGACCGCCGCGACGGCGGACTCCACGGTCAGATACAGGTTCGTGCCGGTGTCCCCGTCCGCCACGGGATAGACGTTGATCGCGTCGATCTCCTCACGCGCCCGCCCCAGCGTCTCGAGTGCGAGACCGCACCAGGTGCGCACCGCGAGAGCATCGAAGAATGTCTGCGGCACCTGCGCCACCGCGCCTCCCTGAGCTGCTGGACGTGGCACGCAGCGTAGACCCCGGGGCCGTGCCCACCGGAAGTGGGCCGGGAGGGGGCGTGGGCCGACCATGGTAGTTTCACTGCACGGGCGCAGTCGTTGTATGCTGCTCCGGTTGCCCGATCGAATCGGGCCATTCCCCTGGCAGCGCCACTCAGATCCTCTCATCCGGATCCCGGCATGCCGGGATCAACCGTAAGTGCATCTGAAGTCTTTGGAGTGACCCGTGGCTGCCAACTGCGACGTCTGCGGCAAGGGGCCGGGCTTCGGCAACAACATCTCGCACTCGCACCGCCGTACGTCCCGTCGCTGGAACCCGAACATCCAGCGTGTGCGTACCGTGGTGGGCGGGACGCCGAAGCGCGTGAACGCTTGCACCTCGTGCATCAAGGCCGGCAAGGTCTCGCGCTGACGCTCAGCTAGCGCGCGGCCACTGCTGGTTCGCTTACAGAGCCGGTCCACCTCAGGTGGACCGGCTCTTTGCCGTGTCAGGACACCGTCATGACGCTCAGGACCCGGCCCGGAACCGCCAGCCATGATCCACCGGACCGATCCCCCCGCCGAGCGCGAAACCGGCCGCGATCGCCCCGGTGACGTACTCCTTGGCCGCCGCCACCGCCTCCGGCACCGAGTCCCCCTTCGCGAGCTGTGACGCGATCGCGGAGGCGAGGGTGCAGCCCGTGCCGTGGGTGTGCCGGTTGTCGTGCCTCGGCGCCCGCAGCCAGTGCTCCTCGGAGCCGTCCGTGAGCAGGTCCACGGCGTCCCCGGACAGATGACCGCCCTTGATCAGCACCCACCGCGGCCCGTACCCGAGCACGGCCGCCGCGGCCCGTCGCAGCTGCTCCTGCGACTCGACACGGACACCCGTCAGCTGGGCCACCTCGTCGAGGTTCGGGGTGGCGACCGTGGCGACCGGCAGCAGCTTCGTACGGACGGAGTCCAGTGCGGACGCGGCGAGCAGGGAATCGCCGTGCTTGGAGACGCCCACCGGGTCGACGACCGCCGGGGCGTCCGTGCCCGCGATCAACTCGGCGACCGTCTCCACGAGTTCGGCGGAGGCCAGCATCCCGGTCTTGACCGCCTGGACGCCGATGTCGTCGACGACACTGCGGTACTGGGCCCGCACCGCCTCCACCGGCAGCTCCCAAGCCCCCTGCACGCCGAGGGAGTTCTGCGCGGTCACCGCCGTGAGGACGCTCATGCCGTGCACGCCGAGCGCGAGCATCGTCTTCAGGTCGGCCTGGATGCCGGCGCCGCCGCCCGAGTCGGAGCCCGCCACCGTGAGGACGTTGGGAATCATGAGTCCATGTCCCCGAAGTGGTCCCAGCCGCCCTTGCTGGTCCACGGCGCCCCGTCGACCGTCACCTGAGGCAGCGCCGAGGGGTTGAGGACCTCGCCGATGACCTTCCAGCGGGCGGGCAGCTTCACGTCCGGCGGGAAGGTCGCCACGATCGCGTGGTCCTCTCCCCCGGTCAGCACCCACTGCATCGGGTCGACGCCGACGGCCTGCCCGATGTCGTTCATCTGGGAGGGGATGTCGATCGCCCCGGAGCGGATGTCGATCCGCACCTTGCTGGCCTCGGCGATGTGCCCCAGGTCGGCGATCAGCCCGTCGCTCACGTCGCACATCGCGGTCGCCCCGAGCCCGGCGGCCGCCGGACCGGCGTGGTACGGCGGCTCGGGCCGCCGGTGCGCTTCCACGAACGCCCGCGGCGAACGGAACCCGCGCGACAGCACCGCGTACCCGGCCGCCGACCAGCCCAGCCAGCCGGTCACCGCGACGAGGTCGCCGGGCTGCGCGCCCGCCCGCGTCACCGGCTCCTGGTTGCGCAGATCGCCGAGCGCGGTGATCGACACCATGATCGAGTCGCCGCGTACGACGTCACCGCCGACCACGGCGGCACCGGCCACCTGGCATTCGTCGCGCAGGCCGTCCATCAGCTCGCTCGCCCACGTCACCGGCAGCTCGGCCGGAACGACCAGACCGAGCAGCAGCGCCGTCGGTACGGCACCCATGGCGGCGATGTCGGCGAGGTTCTGCGCCGCCGCCTTGCGGCCCACGTCGTAGGCCGTGGACCAGTCCCGGCGGAAGTGCCGGCCCTCGACCAGGATGTCCGTACTGGCCACGACCCTGCGGTCGGGCGCGGCCACCACGGCGGCGTCGTCGCCGGGGCCGACCCGGACCGCCGGGGTGGTGGTCAGACGGGAGGTGAGCTCCCTGATGAGCCCGAACTCACCGAGCTCACCAACAGTGCCCTTCATTGCCCTTTCTCCCCTTCTGTCCCTGTCCGTGCCCGGTCGCGAGGCCTCTCGGTCCTCGCTACGGTCGAAGTGACCGTCAAGTTCTGCCGGACCTGCACCCCGGCGCGCAAGACCCGGTCCCCGCAGGTCTCCCCGCGGCGAGCGGCGACGCGATACCGTGGCGTTCCTTTTCCCCACATGATCCTCGTGGCCGCCCTGGAGGTTCCGTGGTACAGGCGTACATCCTGATCCAGACGGAGGTCGGCAAGGCGTCGACCGTCGCCGAGACGATCAGCAAGATTCCTGGGGTCATCCAGGCCGAGGACGTCACAGGACCGTACGACGTGATCGTGCGGGCCCAGGCCGACACCGTCGACGACCTCGGCCGCATGGTGGTCGCCAAGGTCCAGCAAGTGGACGGCATCACCCGTACCCTGACCTGCCCGGTCGTCCATCTGTAGCCCCCGTCTACCCTGTGCCGGTGAACTCTTTCCGTCACCGGCACCGTTCTGTGTTCCGTGTTTTCTTCCGCCTGCCCGCTCTCGCGCTGTTGATCACTGCCGCGGGCTGCTCCTCGGCAGACGACAGCGCGTCGGCGGCGGTTCCCAGTCCGGACGCGAAGGTCACGGAACTGTGCCGGAACCTGGACAAGGTACTGCCCGCGAAGGTGGACGGAGAGCGTCGCGAGGATCCCGAGCCCGCGTCGGCGCTGACGGCGGGCTGGGGCAGCCCGGCGATCATACTTCGCTGCGGTGTGCCGCAGCCGCCCGAGATGGTCGATCCGAAGGTGGCGGAGGGGCGGGATCCGGATGCGGTCGCCGGGGGTGTGAACGGGGTCGACTGGCTGATGGAGAAGCAGGACGACGGGGGGTACCGGTTCACCTCGGCGAACCGTGAGGTCTATGTCGAGGTGGCCGTGCCCGAGGGTGTGGACAGCTCGGGGGTTCTCATCGATCTGGCTTCGGCTGTGAAAAAGGCGATCCCCGAGGGGATCGCCTCCTGAGAGCCCCTGGGCCGGTCAGCGCAAACCCGTGGAACGGCGAAGTGCCGCCTGCACCAGACGGTCCACCAGCTCCGGGTAGCTCACCCCGCTCGCCTCCCACATCTTCGGATACATCGAGATGGGCGTGAAGCCGGGCATCGTGTTGATCTCGTTGATCACGAACTCGCCGTCCTCGGTGAGGAAGAAGTCCGCGCGGACCAGGCCCTCGCAGGACGTCGCCTCGAAGGCGTCGACCGCCAGGCGCTGCACCTGCGCCGTCTCCTCCGCCGTCAGCGGCGCCGGCACGATCCCCGGCGTCGAGTCGATGTACTTGGCCTCGAAGTCGTAGTACGCGTGGTCCTCCGGCGAGGGGATCTCCGCGGGGGCGGAGGCCCGGGGGCCGTCCTCGAACTCCAGGACGCCGCACTCGATCTCGCGACCGCGCAGCGCGGCCTCCACGAGGATCTTCGGGTCGTGCCGCTGGGCCTCGGCGATCGCCTCGTCGAGACCGGAGAGGTCGTCGACCTTGGTGATGCCGATCGACGAACCGGCGCGCGCGGGCTTCACGAACAGCGGCCAGCCGTGCTCGCCGGCGAAGTCGACGATCTTCTTGCGGGCGGCCGGCTCGTCCTGCTGCCACTCGCGGGGCCTGATCACCAGGTACGGGCCCACCTGCAGCCCGAACGAGGTGAACACCCGCTTCATGTACTCCTTGTCCTGGCCCACGGCCGAGGCGAGCACACCCGAACCGACGTACGGGACGCCGGAGAGCTCCAGGAGGCCCTGGAGGGTGCCGTCCTCGCCGTACGGGCCGTGCAGCACCGGGAAGACCACGTCGACCTCGCCGAGCGCCTTGGGGACCGATCCCGGCTCGCTGTAGACGACTTCGCGGTTGGCCGGGTCGACCGGGAGGATCACTCCGCCCTCGTCGGACTCGGCGAGCAGGTCGACGCTCGGCTGGCGCCGGTCGACGATCGCCATCCGCTCCGGTTCGTCCGCCGTGAGCGCCCAGCGGCCGTCCTGGGTGATACCGATCGGCAGGACGTCGTACTTCGTCCGGTCGATCGCCTTGAGGACGGCGCCGGCGGTGACCACGGAGATCCCGTGTTCGGAGCTGCGCCCGCCGAACACGACGGCCACACGCGGCTTGCGAGGCGGCTGCTCGGGGCTCTGGGGGAGGTTCTCGGTGCTCATATCGCGTTGAGAGTACCCGTTGGTAAGGCCGGGATACAGCGCCCGCGAAGCCGCGTCGCTCAGCGTCGTTCCGGCTTCGCGCTGCGCGACATCAGCTCCTTGAGGGCCACCACCGGAGGCTTGCCCTCGTGCACGATGCCGACGACCGTCTCCGTGATGGGCATGTCGACGCCGTGCCGGCGGGCCAGATCCAGCACCGACTCGCAGGACTTGACGCCCTCGGCGGTCTGCTTGGTGACCGCGATGGTCTCCTGGAGCGTCATGCCCTTGCCGAGGTTGGTGCCGAAGGTGTGGTTGCGGGACAGCGGCGAGGAGCAGGTGGCCACCAGGTCGCCCAGGCCCGCGAGTCCGGAGAAGGTCAGCGGGTCGGCGCCGAGCGCCATGCCGAGCCGGGTGGTCTCCGCGAGACCGCGCGTGATGAGCGAGCCCTTGGCGTTGTCGCCGAGGCCCATGCCGTCCGCGATGCCGACGGCCAGGCC
This sequence comes from Streptomyces afghaniensis 772, assembly GCA_000415505.1. Lineage (GTDB taxonomy): Bacteria > Actinomycetota > Actinomycetes > Streptomycetales > Streptomycetaceae > Streptomyces > Streptomyces afghaniensis. The sequence goes on along the minus strand of KE354031.1, from coordinate 13,739 downwards.
GATGACGTTCTTGACCGCGCCACCGAGTTCGCAGCCGACGACGTCGGTGTTGGTGTACGGGCGGAAGTACGGCGTGTGGCAGGCGGCCTGGAGCCGCTGGGCGACGGCCTCGTCGGTGCAGGCGACCACGGCGGCGGCCGGCATCCGCGCGGCGATCTCGCGGGCCAGGTTGGGTCCGGTGACCACGGCGATGCGGTCCGGGCCGACCTTGGCGACGTCGTCGATGACCTCGCTCATGCGCATCGCGGAGCCGAGTTCGACGCCCTTCATCAGCGACACGAGGACCGTGCCGGGGGCGAGCAGCGGCGCCCACTCGGCGAGATTGCCGCGCAGGGTCTGCGAGGGGACCGAGAGGACCGTGAAGTCGGCGTCCGCGGCGGCTTGAGCCGGATCCGTGGTGGCCCGGACGTTCTCCGGGAGTTCGACGCCCGGGAAGTAGTCGGGATTGGTGCGGGTGGAGTTGATCGCCTCCACGACCTCCGGGCGGCGCCCCCACAGGGTGACCTCGCACCCGGCGTCGGCGAGCACCATGCCGAAGGCCGTACCCCACGAACCGGCGCTCAGGACCGCCGCCTTGACCGGCTTGCTCACTTGCCCAGCCCCTCTTCCTGTGCCGACTGTGCCGTTTGCGCCGACTGCACCGGCGACGCCGTCTGCTGCCCGCTCCGCTGTGTCTCTGTCTGCGCCTTGGTGCGGCGCCGCTGTTCGATCCGCTCCCGGCGCGGGTCGTAGGGCGTCTCGGGCGCCTTCTCGCCGCGGATCTCCTCCAGCTGGCGGGTGATGGCGGCCATGATGACCTCGGTGGCCTCCTTCAGGAGCTCCGCGGTCATCTCCCGGTCGTAGAACCGCGTGAGGTCAACCGGCGGTCCGGCGAGCACGCGGTGCGTCTTGCGCGGCAGGAGGTGCGGCTTCTTCGCGTACGGCGGCAGCAACTCGTTGCAGCCCCACTGGGCTACGGGGATCACCGGGCACTTGGTCTGGAGGGCGACGCGTGCGGCCCCGGTCTTGCCGGTCATGGGCCAGCCCGCCGGGTCGCGGGTGAGGGTGCCCTCGGGATAGAAGGCGACGCATTCCCCGCGGTCCACGGCGTCGATCGCGGCCCGGAAGGCGCTCAGCGCGTCCGTGCTCTCGCGGTAGACGGGGATCTGCCCGGTACCGCGCATCGCGGCGCCGACGAATCCCTTCTTGAAAAGCCCGCTCTTCGCGAGGAATCGCGGGACGCGCCCGGTGTTGTACTGAAAGTGCGCGTAAGCGAAGGGGTCGATGTGCGAATTGTGATTCACCGCGGTGATAAATCCACCCTCGGCCGGAATGTGCTCCATTCCGCGCCAGTCCCGCCTGAGCAGAACCACCAGCGGCGGTTTGCAGATCACCGCGGCGAAGCGGTACCAGAAGCCGATTCTGCGGCGGGGCACGCGGACACCTTCCTCTAGGGCCTGAAGCGGGGGCCACGGGGGGCCGCACAAGTGTCGCCCCAGGCCGCCGGTCTGTCGAGAACACCGTACGCCCCGACACGCCGGGCCCCGGCGGCCCCGGGTGACAATGACCGCGACAAGAGAGGGACGGAACATCTGTGCAGTGGACCTTGGTCGTACCCCTGAAGCCCCTGGCCCAGGCCAAGAGCAGGCTCGCGGACACGGCGGACGACGGGCTGCGGCCGGACCTGGCGCTGGCCTTCGCCCAGGACACGGTGGCGGCCGCGCTGGCCTGCCCTGCGGTGCGTGATGTGGCAGTCGTCACGGACGACGCCCGGGCGGGCCGTGAGCTGGCCGCACTGGGCGCGGAGATCATCCCCGACGAGCCGGGAAGCGGCCTCAACGCCGCCCTCGCACACGGGGCGGAGGCCGTCCGGTCCGCTCGTCCCGGAAGTTGCGTGGCGGCGCTGAACGCCGACCTGCCGGCGCTGCGCCCGCCGGAATTGGCACGGGTACTCGACGCCGCCGCTGAATTCCCGCGCGCTTTTCTCCCGGACGCGGCCGAAATCGGTACGACCCTGCTGGCCGCCGCCCCCGGCCGGCCATTGTTCCCGGCATTCGGTATCGATTCCCGCGCCCGGCACCGCGCGTCCGGGGCCGTGGAACTGTCCGTCGCCGCCGTGGATTCCGTACGCCAGGACGTGGACACCGGCGACGACCTGCGCACCGCGCTGGCCCTGGGGGTCGGCCCTCATACGGCCGCGGCCGCCGCGCGGTTGCTGATACCCGGGCAGTAGGCTGCGGCCATGCAGGCGACCGCGTACACGTACGACCCCGAAAGCCGCAGCGGGCAGGTGCTCCTGGACGACGGCACCCCGGTGCCCTTCGACGCGGCGGCGTTCGACGCCGGGGGGCTGAGGCTGCTGCGCCCGGGGCAGCGGGTGCGGATCGAGGTGGAGGGCGCGAAGGAGGACTTGCGGATCACTCTGGTGACCCTCCAGACCCTCTGAACCCTCCGACCACTCCCTGAACACACCGCGGGCCGGACTCCGTACGGAGTCCGGCCCGGCGCGTGAGTGCCCCAGCGCCCCTACTTCTTGCGGGCGGTGGTCTTCTTCGCGGTGGTCTTGCGCGCCGTCGACTTCTTGGCGGGCGCCTTCTTGGCGGTCGCCTTCTTCGCCGGTGCCTTCTTGGCGGTGGTCTTCTTCGCGGCGGTGGTCTTGGCCGTCGTGGTCTTCTTGGCCGGGGCCTTCTTCGCCGTGGTCTTCTTGGCCGCCGCCGTCTTGGTGGTGGCCTTCTTCGCCGTCGTCTTCTTGGCCGTGGTCTTCTTCGCGGCCGCCGTCTTGGCGGTCGCCTTCTTCGCGGCGGCCTTCTTGACCGTCGCGCCGGCGCCGCCGGTCAGGCTGCCCTTGGGAGCCTTCTTGACGGAGACCTCGCCGCCACGCGGCAGCTTCTTCGAGCCGCTGACCAGGTCCTTGAAACCCTGGCCCGCGCGGAAGCGCGGAACGGAGGTCTTCTTGACCCGAACCCGCTCGCCCGTCTGGGGGTTACGGGCGTAGCGGGCCGGACGGTCGACCTTCTCGAAGGAACCGAAGCCGGTGACGGAGACCCTCTCACCAGCGACGACCGCGCGGACGATGGCGTCCAGTACATGGTCGACAGCGTCGGCGGCCTGCTGTCGGCCGCCCATCTTGTCGGCAATCGCTTCTACGAGCTGCGCCTTGTTCACGTCTTCCCCTTCGGAGACATCGCCAGAACGAAAGTGTTCAAGCTTTTTCGCACGTTAGGCAGATATATACCGCAAATCAAACACGAAACGGGCTTATCACCCTTGTGCCGCAACGAACTCGGCGGTGCCGTCCGGTTCAGCGTTCCTCGTCGGGGAGACGTCCCTCGTCGAGGTCCGCGGTGAACCGATCCAGCCGCCTTGCCGCGTCGGCGAGATCGTGCTTGGCCGCGGCCGTAATGACCAGCAGCTTCCGGGTCAGCGCCATCCGTACGCCCTCCGGGACTTGCAGTGCGCGCACTCTTGCGTGCGCTTCCTTGAGTTGGCCCGCGACTGCCGTATAGAGCTCGAGTTGGCCGTCGTGTTCCATGCACAGATTGTGCCATCTGGGGCGAGTTGTCGCCTGCGCAGGGGACAACTGCCGCCTCAAACGGCCTTCCGGGCGCACACGGAGGTCGCGGCTGTACAACTCGCGTACCCCAACAACCACCGGCATAACGTGGGAAGTTGAGTGGCCGGCTCAGGACGGGCAGGGCCGTTCGGGTGCAGAAACAGCTGTACCCCCGATCGGGCTGATCAGGGGTACAGAGGGGGTGTTGTGGTGGCCGAAAGTCGCCTTGTTCAGGGGCGGCGGATCGTGCTCCGGATCAGACCGGGAGCGTCCGCGGCTTGAACGACGGGCGCTTCGCCTCGTACGCGGCGATGTCCGCCTCGTTCTGGAGGGTGATCGAGATGTCGTCGAGGCCGTTCAGCAGCCGCCAGCGGGCGTTCTCGTCCAGCTCGAAGGAGGCGGTGACGCCCTCGGCGCGGACCTCGCGGGCGACCAGGTCGACGGTGATCTCGGCCTGCGGGTCCTTCTCGGTGAGCTCCCACAGCGCGTCCACGATCTTCTGCTCCAGAACGACCGTGAGCAGGCCGTTCTTGAGCGAGTTGCCGCGGAAGATGTCGGCGAAGCGGGAGGAGATCACGGCCTTGAAGCCGAAGTTCTGCAGCGCCCAGACGGCGTGCTCACGCGAGGAGCCGGTGCCGAAGTCGGGGCCGGCGACCAGGACGGTCGCGCCCTGCCGCTCGGGCTGGTTGAGCACGAACGACGCGTCCTTGCGCCAGGCCTCGAACAGCCCGTCCTCGAACCCGTCCCGCGTGACCTTCTTGAGCCAGTGGGCGGGGATGATCTGGTCGGTGTCGACGTTGCTGCGGCGCAGCGGGACGGCCCGGCCGGTGTGGGTGGTGAAGGCTTCCATGATTCTCAGACTCCAGCGGGCGTACGGGTGTCGGCGGCGGACAGGTCGGCCGGGGAAGCCAGGTGGCCCAGGACGGCCGTAGCGGCCGCGACCTGCGGCGACACCAGGTGCGTACGACCGCCCTTGCCCTGCCGGCCTTCGAAGTTGCGGTTGGAGGTGGACGCGGAGCGCTCGCCGGGGGCCAGCTGGTCGGGGTTCATGCCCAGACACATCGAGCAGCCCGCGTGCCGCCACTCGGCGCCGGCCTCCTTGAAGACGACGTCCAGCCCCTCGGAGACGGCCTGGAGACCGACCCGCGCGGAGCCCGGGACGACCAGCATCCGTACGCCGTCGGCGACTTTGCGGCCCTTGAGCAGCTCGGCCGCGGCGCGCAGGTCCTCGATGCGGCCGTTGGTGCAGGAGCCTACGAAGACGGTGTCCACCTTGATGGAGCGCAGCGGCTGACCGGCCTCCAACCCCATGTATTCCAGGGCCTTTTCGGCGGCGTAGCGCTCCGATGCGTCTTCGTACGAAGCAGGGTCGGGTACCGATGCCGAAAGCGGTGCGCCCTGGCCGGGGTTGGTGCCCCAGGTGACGAACGGCGACAGTTCGGCGGCCTCGATGACGACCTCGGCGTCGAACTCGGCGTCCGCGTCCGTCCTCAGCGTCTTCCAGTACTCGACGGCGGCGTCCCAGTCCGCGCCCTCGGGGGCGTGCGGGCGGCCCTTGAGGTACGCGAAGGTGGTCTCGTCCGGGGCGATCATGCCCGCGCGGGCGCCGGCCTCGATCGACATGTTGCAGATGGTCATGCGCGCTTCCATCGAGAGCTTCTCGATGGCCTCGCCGCGGTACTCCAGGACGTAGCCCTGGCCGCCGCCGGTACCGATCCGGGCGATGATCGCCAGGATCAGGTCCTTGGCGGTGACGCCCTCGGGCAGTTCGCCGTTGACCGTGATGGCCATGGTCTTCGGGCGGGACATCGGCAGCGTCTGGGTGGCCAGCACGTGCTCCACCTGGGAGGTGCCGATGCCGAACGCCAGCGCGCCGAAGGCGCCGTGCGTGGAGGTGTGGGAGTCACCGCAGACGACGGTGGTGCCCGGCTGGGTCAGACCCAGCTGCGGGCCGACGACGTGCACGACGCCCTGCTCGACGTCGCCCAGCGGGTGCAGCCGCACGCCGAAGTCGGCGGCGTTCTTGCGCAGCGTCTCCAGCTGGATCCGGGAGACCGGGTCCGCGATCGGCTTGTCGATGTCGAGGGTGGGGGTGTTGTGGTCCTCGGTCGCGATGGTGAGGTCGAGGCGCCGGACCTTGCGGCCGCTCTTGCGCAGGCCGTCGAAGGCCTGCGGGCTGGTCACCTCGTGCAGCAGGTGCAGATCGATGAAGAGAAGGTCGGGCTCGCCCTCCGCGCGCCGGACGACATGGTCGTCCCAGACTTTCTCCGCGAGTGTCCTACCCATCGCTGTTCCCTCCGGCCGACGACGATCCGCCGGCCCAACTAGAGATCTTGAGGAGGCGGGCCCGCGCCCCTGCGTTTCCGGGCAACCGCCGCCAGGCCCGTACGTCACGGGCCGCTGTGACTTCGTGTCTTCCAGAGTGGCGGGTTCCACGAGAATTTGAACTTGCGTTTCACAGAGTGAGACGCGAGTATCGTTTCATGGACAACAGTAGCGGCGTCGGCGTTCTGGACAAGGCGGCCCTCGTCCTGAGCGCTCTGGAGTCCGGTCCGGCCACCCTCGCGGGCCTGGTCGGCGCCACCGGACTGGCACGACCCACGGCCCACCGCCTGGCCGTGGCGCTGGAACACCACCGCATGGTGGCGCGCGACATGCAGGGCCGTTTCATTCTCGGCCCCCGTCTGGCAGAACTGGCCGCGGCCGCGGGTGAGGACCGTCTCCTCGCCACCGCGGGCCCGGTGCTCACCCACCTCCGTGACGTCACGGGCGAGAGCGCGCAGCTCTACCGCCGCCAGGGCGACATGCGCATCTGCGTGGCGGCGGCGGAGCGTCTTTCCGGACTGCGGGACACCGTCCCCGTCGGTTCGACGCTCACGATGAAGGCCGGCTCGTCGGCGCAGATCCTGATGGCCTGGGAGGAGCCGGAGCGGCTGCACCGCGGCCTCCAGGGCGCGCGCTTCACGGCGACGGCCCTGTCGGGCGTACGGCGGCGGGGCTGGGCCCAGTCGATCGGTGAACGCGAGCCGGGGGTGGCGTCCGTCTCCGCGCCGGTGCGGGGGCCTTCCAACCGGGTGGTCGCCGCCGTGTCGGTGTCCGGACCCATCGAGCGGCTGACGCGGCACCCAGGCCGTATGCACGCGCAGGCCGTGATCGATGCGGCAGGGCGCCTCTCCGAGGCGCTGCGACGTACTGGCTGATCGACAGGGAGTTTCGGGGAGAGTCGGCCTCAACGCCGCGGCAGGCTTTCCCCGACCAGGCGCCGTGGCAGCTTTCGGTCTCGTGTCGAGTGCCAGCCGTCGGTGGTTGATCGCGCAGTTCCCCGCACCCCTGAGGTCGGACACGAAGAGGCCCCCCACCGAAGTGGAGGGCCTTCCCTGTATGTACCCCCGACCGGATTCGAACCGGCGCTACCGCCTTGAGAGGGCGGCGTGCTAGGCCGCTACACAACGGGGGCGTGGATCCTGCGTTTCCGCAGGTCCGAGCTGGTCTACCTGGACTCGAACCAAGACTAACTGAACCAGAATCAGTCGTGCTGCCAATTACACCATAGACCAATGTGGTTTAGACCAGTCAGTACCCCCGACCGGATTCGAACCGGCGCTACCGCCTTGAGAGGGCGGCGTGCTAGGCCGCTACACAACGGGGGCCCTAGCGATCCCGGGATGATCGTCGATCTTCCGGAACCAGTACCCCCGACCGGATTCGAACCGGCGCTACTGCCTTGAGAGGGCAGCGTGCTAGGCCGCTACACAACGGGGGCTTGCGGATACAGGATCCGCGGGCGCAGATAAGCTCTGCGAGCTGGCCTACCTGGACTCGAACCAAGACTAACTGAACCAGAATCAGTCGTGCTGCCAATTACACCATAGGCCACTGGAACGCAAGCCCCTCGGGGGGATTTTGTTCTAGCAGTGCGCCTGGGGGTTCTTGCCTTCCGGCCCGCTCCCCGCGGCGCAGGAAGAACATTACCTGAAGGTGGACGGGGCTCCAAAACGACTATCCGTGCCGAGCACAGACGGAAGTTCGGCGAGGGAGGCGATGCGGTGCGGCCCGACGGGCGGCTCGATCGTGGCGTACGCACCCCCGCGGTCGATCCACACCGACAGCAGCCCGGCGTCGGCGGCACCCCGTCCGTCGATCTCCGGGTGGTCGCCGACGTAGGCAACCTGGTGCGGTGGCAGGGCGAGGGCCTCGCAGGCCGCGAGGAACGCCCCGGCCTCGGGCTTGGAGACGCCGAGCTCGGCCGCACACAGGATGCTCTCGAAGCGGTCGTGGACGCCGAGGACGCGGAGCTTGCGGTCCTGGACGTGGATGCTGGAGTTGGACAGCACGGCGTGCCGGTGGCTGGCGGCGAGGGCGTCGAGGACGGGCAGGACGTCCGGGAAGAGGGCCCAGACCGCCTCGTAGCGGGCGCGGTACCGCTTGAACCACGCGTCGGCCTCGGCATCGGTGAGGTCCTGGCCGAGGAACACCCGTACGCGGTCGCGCCGCTGCTCCTCGAAGGTGGCCTCACCGGCCGCGAAGCGCGCCCATTGCAGGTCCGTGATCTCCCGCCAGCGGGCGATGGCCTGCTCGACGGTTTCGTAGTCGCCGAGCAGGCCCTCGGCCGTCAGGTGGGCGCGCATGCCGAGGCGGTCGGCGGTGGTGTAGTCGAAGAGGGTGTCGTCGACGTCCCAGACCACGGCGTGGATGCTCATGGCCGGACCGTACCCATTGGCGGGCGCTCTCAGCCCAGGGGTGAGCTGCGGGCCCTCGTCCCCCGTGACGGGGACGCGGAGGGCGGCGCCCGAACCGGACGCCGCCCTCGCCGTGTGGGTGCCGCGCGTTACGCGGCCAGCTTCGCCAGCGCCGCGTCGATGCGGGCCAGGGTCTTCTCCTTGCCCAGGACCTCCAGCGACTCGAACAGCGGCAGGCCGACCGTGCGGCCGGTGACGGCGACGCGGACCGGGGCCTGGGCCTTGCCGAGCTTGAGGCCGTGGGCCTCGCCGGCGGCCAGGACGGCCTCCTTAAGCGACTCGGCGGAGGTCCAGTCGGCCGCTTCCAGCTTCTCGCGGGCGGTGCGCAGCAGGGCGTCCGAGCCCTCCTTCATGGCCTTCGTCCAGCTGGCCTCGTCCGCCACCGGCTCCGGCAGGAACAGGAAGTCGACGTTGTCGGTGATCTCGGAGAGCACCTTGAGGCGGGTCTGGGCGTGCGGGGCGACGGCCTGCCACTTCGCCTCGTCGAAGGCCTCCGGGGCCCAGGGGGCGAACGGCGCCTGGAGCCACGGGCGGCAGCGCTCGGTGAAGTCCTTCACGTCCAGCATGCGGATGTGGTCGCCGTTGATGGCCTCGCACTTCTTCAGGTCGAAGCGGGCCGGGTTGGGGTTCACGTCGGAGATCTCGAACGCCGCGATCATCTCGTCGATCGTGAAGACGTCCTGGTCGGCCGAGAGGGACCAGCCGAGCAGCGAGAGGTAGTTGAGCAGACCCTCGGGGAGGAAGCCGCGCTCCCGGTAGAGGTTGAGGGACGACTGCGGGTCGCGCTTGGAGAGCTTCTTGTTGCCCTCGCCCATGACGTACGGCAGGTGGCCGAAGGCGGGGATCTGCTTGGCGATGCCCAGCTCGATCAGCGCCTTGTACAGGGCGATCTGGCGCGGGGTGGAGGAGAGCAGGTCCTCGCCGCGCAGGACGTGGGTGATCTCCATCAGGGCGTCGTCGACCGGGTTGACCAGCGTGTAGAGCGGGGCGCCGTTGGCGCGGACGATGCCGTAGTCCGGGACGTTCTCCGGGGTGAAGGTCAGCTCACCGCGGACCAGGTCCGTGAAGGTGATCGTCTCGTCGGGCATCCGGAAGCGGACGATCGGCTCCCGGCCCTGGGCCTGGTACTCGGCGACCTGCGCGTCGGTCAGCTCGCGGCAGTGGCCGTCGTAGCCGGAGGGCTTGCCGGCGGCGCGGGCGGCCTCGCGGCGGGTGTCCAGCTCCTCCTGCGAGCAGTAGCAGCGGTAGGCGTGGCCGGCGTCCAGGAGCTTGGCCGCGACGTCCTTGTACAGGTCCATGCGCTGCGACTGGCGGTACGGCGCGTGCGGGCCGCCCACCTCGGGGCCCTCGTCCCAGTCGAAGCCCAGCCAGCGCATCGAGTCGAGCAGCTGGGTGTACGACTCCTCCGAGTCGCGGGCCGCGTCGGTGTCCTCGATGCGGAAGACCAGGGTGCCCTGGTGGTGCTTGGCGAACGCCCAGTTGAACAGGGCGGTGCGCACCAGACCCACGTGGGGGTTACCGGTGGGCGACGGACAGAAACGGACGCGTACGGAGGAGCCGGGTGCGCTAGCCACGCTTGACAACCTTGTTGGTGAGAGTGCCGATGCCTTCGATGGTGACGGCGACCTCGTCGCCGACGTTGAGGGGGCCGACCCCAGCCGGGGTGCCCGTGAGGATCACGTCGCCGGGGAGCAGCGTCATGGCCTCGGAGATGTTAACGATCAGGTCCTCGATGGAGTGGATCATCTCGCTGGTGCGGCCCAGCTGGCGCTGCTGGCCGTTGACCGTGAGCTGGATGGTGAGATCGGCCGGGTCCAGGTCCGTCTCCACCCAGGGGCCGAGGGGGCAGGACGTGTCGAAGCCCTTGGCCCGGGCCCACTGCTTCTCGCGCTTCTGGACGTCACGGGCGGTGATGTCGTTGGCGCAGGTGTAGCCGAAGATCACGTCCTTGACGCGCTCGCGCGGGACCTCGCGGCACATCCTGCCGATCACCACGGCCAGCTCGGCCTCGTGGTGCACCTCCGCGGAGAAGGAGGGGTACTGGATCTCGTCGCCGGGGCCGATCACCGAGGTGGACGGTTTGAAGAAGGCGAAGGGAGCCTGCGGGACCTCGTTGCCCAGTTCCTTCGCGTGCTCGGCGTAGTTGCGGCCGAAGGCCACGACCTTGTTGGGGAGCACCGGCGGCAGGAGCCTGACCTTGCCGACCGGCACCTTCGTGCCGGAGAGCTCGAAGTCCGCGAACGGGATGCCCTTGATGATGTCCAGGACGAGTTCGTCCTGCTTCTCGCCCTCGATGGCGCCGAAGGCGACGTTCCCGTCGATGGAGAATCTGGCGATGCGCACGGGATGCTTGGCCCCTTGACTGAAGCGGCTGGAGTCTGACGCTCCAGGCTAACGCGGGGACGGGTCCGTGCCGCGCGCATGACGAAGGGGCGCCGCCGTCGCCGGGGGCGCCCCTCGATGTTCTTGTCCCGCCGCCGTGAGCATCCGGCGGCCGGTGCGCGTATTACCCGGTGTCACTCCGCGGCAGCGGCGGCCGCGACGGGGACCTCGGTGAGGATGGTGCGCTTGGGGTTGGCAGTCTGGGTGGGGAGTTCGACGCGGTGCTCCGGCTGTTCCGGCGTCTGCAGTTCGTCGGCGTCGTCCAGGTGCGCCAGCGTCGTGCGTCGCGGGTTGGCGATCTTGTGGAACATCGTCGTCGTCTTCACTGTTTACTTGACCCTGTTCTGTGACGGGCGCCGGGAGGGCGCGGAGGACCCTCGCGCAGGCGCGGGTTGTCGGTTTTGCCATCTCTGTAAAGCGTCAGGCTAAACATGGGATTCCCGGCGCAATCGCGGGGAGATCATGATCAGCATGTGAGTTTTCTCACGACTCAGGGGGCGAATCGGTCAATTCGGGCTTGTCTTTCACCCCACCGAAACGGACATTGACCCACTGAAGCGCTCATTCCGCTGCTGATCATGGCGACTGGGACACCCGTCGCGCCACGGCGACTCGCGGGCATACGCCCGAAATGGGCGAACTCACTTTCTACGTCCGGTGATTCGGCACTCACGTGGTGTCACCTATGTCACGGCCTGGCCTACGAGCCTTGTTGGAGATCCTGTGCTGTGCTGGAATGCCACGGACCGCCGCAGGATCGAGCCGGCGCACAGGGGGCGCACAGACGCGCCGAGTGGCGGCCAGAAGGGGGAGCCAGCGCCGGTCACTCACGACCACCACGGGGGCGTACTCAGGGCGTCCCCAGAACGCCGACACCGTGCCCCGCCGTTCACGCGATGGGGCGCCTGGTCCAGAGGTTGCGACGCTAGTGCAGGGACGTTTCAAGAGGGATGGCAGCGCTTCGGCGGAGCCGGAGCCGCACGGCGGGACCGACCGAGGTCCCTCGCCCCAGCACGCCCAGAACCAGGGCCCGGCCGGTGACGGAGGCGGGCGCCCCGGCGCGTCGGCCCCCACGGGGTCCGCGAGCCCGGCTCCGGCCCTGAAGCCGCCGACGGGTCCGGCAGGCCCCGGTTCGCGAATAGCCCTGCGCAACTGGCGCATCTCCACCCGTCTGGTGTCGCTGCTCGCGCTCCCGGTGGTCGCGGCCACCTCGCTGGGCGCGCTGCGTATCAACCAGTCCATGGACGACATCCAGCAGCTCGACAACATGAAGCTGCTGACGGACATGACCAAGCAGGCCACCGAGCTGTCCGCCGCCCTCCAGGAGGAGCGCGACCAGTCGGCCGGCCCGCTCGCGCACGGCGGCAAGGCGACCGACTTCACCGTCAAGGGTCTTCGCGAGAAGACCGACCGGGCGATGAAGAACTTCCTCGACAGTTCCGAGGAGATCGACGGCGCCAGCAAGGACGGCAACCTCAAGGGCGTCCGCGAGTACCTCGTCCAGCTCGCCGGCGAGCTCGGCGACCTGGAGCAGATCCGCAAGGGCGCCTACGCCTCCGAGGGCAACTCCACGCAGACGATCGAGGCGTACCACCGTCTGATCGAGAACCTGATCGACCTCTCCCAGGACATGGCCGAGGCGACCAGCAACCCGGACATGATCCAGCGCACCCGCGCTCTGGCGGCGTTCTCCTCCGCCAAGGAGTACTCCTCGATCCAGCGCGCGGCCCTCGCGGCGGCGCTGCCCGCGAGCAACACCACCACCGGCAAGCTCTCGCCGAACGACCGGCTCTACGCCGAGTCGGCCCTGGAGAGCCAGAACTCCGAGATCCGCAGCTTCAAGAGCATCTACGGCGAGGACTCCGCCGCCGAGCTGCTCAAGCCCATCGAGGACGGCGGCAACTCCACGATCAAGGCCACCGACACCTACGCGGGTCGTGCCCTGGTCTCCGCGAGCGGACTCGCCCAGCAGGACAAGCGGTCCTACCGCGACTGGCTGGACGACAGCTCCACCAAGATCCAGCAGATGAAGAACATCGAGCACACGCTGCTCGAGGAGATGGAACAGAAGGCCCGCGAGCTGCGCAGCGCCACCGAGCGCGACGCGATCATCTCCGGTGCGCTGATCCTCATCGTGCTCGGTGTGTCGCTGGTCGGCGCCTTCGTCGTGGCCCGCTCCATGATCCGCTCGCTGCGCCGCCTGGAGGAGACCGCGACCAAGGTCGCCTCCGACCGTCTGCCCGAGCTCGTCAAGCAGCTGTCCGAGTCCGACCCGCAGGACGTCGACACGTCCGTGGAGTCGGTCGGTGTGCACTCCCGGGACGAGATCGGCCGGGTGGCCGCGGCCTTCGACGACGTGCACCGCGAGGCGGTCCGCCTCGCCGCCGAGCAGGCTCTGCTGCGGGGCAACGTCAACGCGATGTTCACCAACCTCTCGCGCCGCTCCCAGGGTCTGATCCAGCGCCAGCTGTCGCTGATCTCCGAGCTGGAGTCCCGCGAGGCCGACCCGGACCAGCTGTCCTCGCTGTTCAAGCTCGACCACCTCGCCACGCGCATGCGCCGTAACGGTGAGAACCTCCTCGTCCTCGCGGGTGAGGAGCCCGGCCGCCGCTGGACCCGCCCGGTCCCGCTGGTCGACGTGCTCCGCGCCGCCGCGTCCGAGGTGGAGCAGTACGAGCGCATCGAGCTGGCCTCCGTGCCGACCACCGAAGTGGCCGGCCGGGTCGTCAACGACCTCGTGCACCTGCTCACCGAGCTGCTGGAGAACGCGACCTCGTTCTCCTCGCCGCAGACCAAGGTCAAGGTCACCGGTCACGCCCTGCCCGACGGCCGGGTGCTGATCGAGATCCACGACACCGGTATCGGTCTGTCGCCGGAGGACCTCGCCGCGATCAACGAGCGGCTCGCCTCTCCCCCGACGGTGGACGTCTCCGTCTCCCGCCGCATGGGTCTGTTCGTGGTCGGCCGGCTGTCCCAGCGGCACGGCATCCGCATCCAGCTGCGCCCGTCCGACTCCGGTGGTACGACCGCGCTGGTCATGCTGCCCGTCGATGTCGCCCAGGGCGGCAGGAAGCCCCAGCCCAAGC
>KE354030.1 GCA_000415505.1 Streptomyces afghaniensis 772 | reverse complement strand
ATCGCTCGCCGCGCAGGCCATCGCGCGGATGGACGAGACGCTGCCCTGTACCGGGCCATGCCCCCGGAGAACCGTTCCTGGATCGGTCTGGTCGCGCAGGCGGGTATCGCCGCCTTCACCGAGTGGTTCCGGCATCCGGAGGCCCCGCAGGCCATCTCCACCGACGTGTTCGGAACCGCGCCGCGCGAACTGACCCGGGCGATCACGCTGCGCCAGACCGTGGAGATGGTGCGCACCACCATCGAGGTCATGGAGTCCGCGATCGACGAGGTCGCGGCCCCGGGAGACGAGGGGGTGCTGCGCGAGGCCCTGCTCGTGTACGCCCGGGAGATCGCCTTCGCCACCGCCCAGGTGTACGCGCAGGCCGCCGAGGCACGGCGGGGCCTGGGACGCCCGCCTGGAGTCCCTGGTCGTGAACGCCGTGCTCAGCGGCGAGGCCGACGAGGGCGCCGTGTCGCGGGCCGCCGCCCTCGGGTGGAACTCGCCCGAGCACGTGTGTGTCGTGCTCGGCACCGCACCCGACGGGGACAGCGAGCTGACCGTCGAGGCCATACGGCGCGCGGCGCGGCACGCCAAGCTCCAGGTGCTCACCGGGGTGCTCGGCGACCGGCTGGTCGTCATCGCGGGCGGCAGCGACAACCCGCTCGCCGTCGCCAAGTCGCTCATCGGCCCGTTCGCCGCCGGGCCGGTCGTGGCGGGCCCGGTGGTGCCGGATCTGCAGGCCGCGACCCGGTCCGCGCAGGCCGCGGCGGCGGGCCTCAAGGCGTGTTCGGCCTGGCAGGACGCCCCGCGCCCGGTGCTGGCGGACGACCTGCTCCCGGAGCGGGCCATGGCCGGTGACCCCTCGGCCCGCGAGCAACTGGTGGAGGAGATCTACAGACCGCTGGAGGAGGCCGGGGCCGCGCTCCTGGAGACCCTCAGCGTCTATCTCGAACAGGCGAGCAGCCTCGAAGGCGCCGCCCGGATGCTGTTCGTGCATCCCAACACCGTCCGCTACCGGCTTCGACGTGTGACTGACGTCACCGGCTGGTCACCCTCCGATGTACGCTCTGCGTTCACACTGCGGATCGCGCTGATCCTGGGGCGTCTGGTCGATGGAGATCTCCAGCCCTAAGGTTTTGTCGGGGCTCGACAAAACCCCCTCGTGTTCTTCGTCCCTGTCCCCACGGGCGGCCGTGCCCGTCCCCAAGAGAGAGTGTGAGAGTGCTCGTACTCGTCGCTCCCGGCCAGGGCGCCCAGACGCCCGGCTTCCTGACTGAATGGCTCGACTTCCCCGGTGTCCGCGGTGCCCTCGAGGCCTGGTCGGACGCCGCGGGACTCGACCTGATCCGTTACGGCACCGAGGCAGGCGCGGAGGAGATCCGCGACACCGCGGTGGCGCAGCCGCTGCTGGTCGCGGCCGGAATGGCGTCCGCTTCGATGCTGTTCGACGACCCGGCCGACCTCCCACGGAAGGTCGGCGCCGTCGCCGGGCACAGCGTCGGTGAGTTCACCGCGGCCTCGCTCGCCGGGGTGCTCCCCCACGAGGAGGCGCTCCGCCTGGTCCGCACCCGCGGGCTCGCCATGGCCGAGGCCGCCGCCGTCACCGAGACCGGCATGGCGGCGCTTCTCGGCGGCGACCCCGACGTGACGGTCGCGCACCTGGAGAAGCTCGGCCTGACCCCGGCGAACATCAACGGCGCGGGCCAGATCGTCGCGGCCGGCACCAAGGAGCAGCTCGCCGCGCTGGAGGCGGACAAGCCCGAGGGCGTGCGCAAGGTCGTCGCGCTGAAGGTGGCCGGCGCGTTCCACACGCACCACATGGCCCCCGCGGTCGAATCGCTGGCGAAGGCCGCCGCCGAGGCACGGGGCACCGGTGACCCGAAGATCACCTACGTCTCGAACAAGGACGGGCAGGCCGTCGCCGCCGGCACCGAGGTGCTGGAGCGTCTGGTCGGCCAGGTCGCCAACCCGGTCCGCTGGGACCTGTGCATGGAGACCTTCAAGGAGCTCGGTGTGACGGCCCTGATCGAGGTGTGCCCCGGCGGGACCCTCACCGGCCTCGCCAAGCGTGCCCTGCCCGGGGTGAAGACGCTGGCTCTGAAGTCCCCCGCCGACCTCGACGCGGCTCGCGAGCTCATCGCCGAGCAGAGTGCTTAGAAGGAGCCCGAGAGCATGGCGAAGATCAAGCCCAGCAAGGGCGCCCCGTACGCGCGCATCCTCGGCGTGGGCGGCTACCGCCCGACCCGGGTCGTGCCGAACGAGGTGATCCTGGAGACGATCGAGTCGTCCGACGAGTGGATCCGCTCGCGCTCCGGCATCGAGACGCGGCACTGGGCCTCCGACGAGGAGACCGTCGCCGCGATGTCGCTGGAGGCCTCCGGCAAGGCCATCGCGGACGCGGGCATCTCCGTCGAGCAGATCGGCGGCGTGATCGTCTCGACGGTCTCACACTTCAAGCAGACCCCGGCCGTCGCCACCGAGATCGCCGACAAGCTGGGCACCGACAAGGCCGCCGCCTTCGACATCTCGGCGGGCTGCGCGGGCTTCGGCTACGGCCTCACGCTCGCCAAGGGCATGATCGTCGAGGGCTCGGCGGAGTACGTCCTGGTGATCGGCGTGGAGCGGCTGAGCGACCTGACCGACCTGGAGGACCGCGCGACGGCCTTCCTGTTCGGCGACGGCGCCGGCGCGGTCGTGGTCGGCCCGGCCCAGGAGCCCGCGATCGGCCCGACCGTGTGGGGCTCGGAGGGCGACAAGTCCGAGACCATCAAGCAGACCGTGCCGTGGACGGACTACCGCGACGGGACGGTCGAGAAGTTCCCCGCGATCACCCAGGAAGGCCAGGCGGTGTTCCGCTGGGCCGTGTTCGAGATGGCGAAGGTCGCCCAGCAGGCGCTGGACGCGGCCGGGATCACCGCGGACGACCTGGACGTCTTCATCCCGCACCAGGCCAACGTGCGGATCATCGACTCGATGGTGAAGACGCTGAAACTGCCGGAGCACGTCACGGTCGCCCGTGACATCCGCACCACCGGCAACACCTCGGCCGCCTCGATCCCGCTCGCGATGGAGCGGCTCCTGGCGACCGGCGAGGCGAAGAGCGGCGACACCGCGCTCGTCATCGGCTTCGGGGCGGGTCTCGTCTACGCCGCGACTGTCGTTACCCTCCCCTAGGCACTCCGTGCCGGATCATGCGGTCCGGCACGGGAGAAACACCTGCCACACCCTCTGGAACATCTACGAAGGAGCGCCGACATGGCCGCCACTCAGGAAGAGATCGTCGCCGGTCTCGCCGAGATCGTGAACGAGATCGCCGGCATCCCGGTTGAGGACGTCCAGCTGGACAAGTCCTTCACCGACGACCTGGACGTCGACTCGCTGTCCATGGTCGAGGTCGTCGTCGCCGCCGAAGAGCGCTTCGACGTCAAGATCCCGGACGAGGACGTCAAGAACCTCAAGACCGTCGGCGACGCGACCGACTACATCCTCAAGCACCAGGGCTGATCGGTCGATCAGGCCCTTGGGCTGACTGCCCCGCCACCCGGCGGTGGCGCCGCTTAATCCTCGTATCCGTTGGAGAAAGAATTCCCGTGAGCCCGACCAATCGCACCGTGGTCGTCACCGGTATCGGCGCAACCACACCGCTGGGTGGCGACGTAGCCTCTACCTGGGAGGGCCTGGTCGCCGGACGTTCCGGCGTCAAGCCCCTGGAGCAGGAGTGGGCCGCCGAGCAGGCGGTCCGTATCGCGGCGCCCGTCGCCGTGGAACCGACCGAGGTCATCCCGCGGCCGCAGGCCCGCCGCCTCGACCGCTCGGCGCAGTTCGCGCTGGTGGCGGCCAAGGAGGCCTGGGCCGACGCCGGTTTCGAGGCGAAGGCCGGCGAGGACCCGGCCGTCGACCCGGACCGGCTCGGCGCGGTCATCGCCTCCGGCATCGGCGGCGTGACGACGCTGCTCGACCAGTACGACGTGCTCAAGGAGAAGGGCGTCCGCCGCGTCTCCCCGCACACCGTTCCCATGCTGATGCCCAACAGCCCGTCGGCCAACGTGGGGTTGGCCGTGGGTGCCCGGGCGGGCGTGCACACGCCGGTCTCCGCCTGCGCCTCGGGCGCCGAGGCCATCGGCTACGCCATCGAGATGATCCGCACCGGCCGTGCCGACATCGTCGTCGCGGGTGGCACGGAGGCGGCGATCCACCCGCTGCCCATCGCCGCGTTCGGCAACATGATGGCGATGTCCAAGAACAACGACGACCCGCAGGGTGCGTCGCGTCCCTACGACGTGGCCCGCGACGGCTTCGTCCTCGGCGAGGGCGCCGGTGTCGTCGTCCTGGAGTCCGCCGAGCACGCCGCCAAGCGCGGGGCCCGGGTGTACGCCGAGGCGGTCGGGCAGGGCATCTCCGCCGACAGCCACGACATCGTGCAGCCGGAGCCGGAGGGACGGGGCATCTCGCAGGCCCTGCAGAACCTGCTGGAGCGGACCGACCTGGACCCGGCGGAGATCGTGCACGTCAACGCGCACGCGACGTCGACGCCGGCCGGTGACATCGCCGAGTTGAAGGCGCTGCGGAAGGTGTTCGGTGACGACACCGACCACATCGCGGTGTCCGCGACGAAGTCGATGACCGGGCATCTGCTGGGTGGTGCGGGCGGTGTCGAGACGGTGGCGACCGTGCTCGCGCTGTACCACCGGGTGGCTCCGCCGACGATCAACGTGGAGAACCTCGACCCCGAGGCCGAGGCGAACGCGGACGTGGTGCGGGGTGAGGCCCGGAAGCTGCCGGTGGACGGGCGTATCGCCGCGTTGAACGACTCGTTCGGGTTCGGTGGGCACAACGTGGTGCTGGCGTTCCGGACGGTTTGATCCTGCCTTACGGCGAGTGGCCCGGACTCTTCGTGAGTTCGGGCCACTCGCCGTTTTGTGTCGTGTTGTGTGCCGGGTAGGGGCTGGTCGCGCAGTGCGCCCCTGGAGGCCCTACACCACCTGGTGGAGCCAGCGGACCGGGGCGCCCTCGCCCGCGTAGCGGAAGGGTTCCAGCTCGTCGTCCCAGGGCTTGCCCAGGAGTTTGTTGAGCTCTGCTTCCAGGTTGGTCTCACCCTGCTGGGAACGCTGCAGGGCCGCGCGCAGGCGGTCCTCGGGGATGAGGATGTCGCCGTGGATGCCGGTGACCGCGTGGAAGATGCCCAGGTCGGGAGTGCAGCTGTAGCGTTCGCCCTCGGCGGTGGGGCAGGGTTCCGCGGTGACCTCGAAGCGGAGGAGGTGCCAGCCGCGGAGTGCGGAGGCGAGCTTGGACGCCGTGCCGGCCTGGCCCTGCCAGGAGAACTCCGAGCGCCAGGTGCCCGGGGCGGCGGGCTGACGGATCCAGTCCAGGCTGACGCGCGTACCGAGCACCCCGGCGACGGCCCACTCGACGTGCGGGCACAGCGCGCGCGGCGCCGAGTGCACGTACAGAACTCCACGTGTCGTCACCGGAACCTCCGGGCAGAGCGGGACATCTTGGAAACGGGCGGAACGGCTGTGACCGGGAGGGTCACGTTGATGGCGAGGCTACCGTGCGGTGACGCAAGGAGTGTGACGTACGGTCGGTCCCGGTGCCGGGAAACGCCCGCCATTCACCCAGGGGGACGCTTGTACGGGTGTGAGCCGTTGCATCTGATCGGTCGGGAACCCTCGTGCGTTGTTATTGGTTGGGGAGACAGGCACGGCGCGGCGAGGGGATGGACCAGGGATGCGGAAGCGAAGCCACCGCCCGCGCGTCGTTCTTGCCGTGGCCGTGGCGGCGGCCCTGGGTGCCGCCGGGTGTGACGCCGTCGGGGGCGACTCCCCGGCCCCGTCCGCCACCGCCAAGCCGTCCCCCAGGCCCACGCCCCTCTGGGACCGCAGCCCGAGTTCCGTCGCGGCCGTGGGCGACTCCATCACACGGGGTTTCGACGCCTGTGACGTGCTGTCGGACTGCCCGGAGGCGTCCTGGGCGACCGGGGCGAGCCCCGAGGTCGACTCCCTGGCCGTGCGGCTGCTGGGGCGGGCCGGGGCCGCGGAGCGGAGCTGGAACTACGCCGTGACCGGGGCGCGGATGGCGGACCTGCCCGGGCAGGTCGCCCAGGCGGTGCGGCGCAAGCCCCAGCTGGTGACGGTGATGGTGGGGGCCAACGACGCCTGCCGGGCCACCCCCTCGGCGATGACTCCGGTGACGGAGTTCCGCGCCGACTTCGAGGACTCCCTGCGCTCCCTGCGCAAGGCGCTGCCCAAGGCCCAGGTGTTCGTGGCGAGCGTGCCGAACCTGAAGCGGCTGTGGTCGCAGGGGCGCACCAGCCCGCTGGGCAAGCAGGTCTGGCAGCTGGGCATCTGCCCGTCGATGCTGGGTGACGCGGACGCCGTGGACGCGACGGCGAACCTGCGGCGGAACACGGTGCAGAAGCGGGTGGAGGACTACAACAAGGTCCTGAAGGAGGTCTGCGCCAAGGACGAGCGGTGCCGCTACGACGGCGGCGCGGTGTACGACTACCGCTTCGGCACCGCCCAGTTGAGCCGCTGGGACTACTTCCACCCGAGCGTGAACGGACAGGCCCGGTTGGCGGAGATCGCCTACCGGACCGTCACGGCGCAGCGGCCCTGACCCAGGGCCTGACTTAGAGTTCCGCACATGAACGAACTCTTCGGCACACTTTCCGACGGCACGCCGGTGCACCGCTGGACCCTGGAGCGATCGGGCGTCCGGGTGCGGATCCTGTCGTACGGCGGAATCGTGCAGTCCGTCGAGGTGCCGGACCGGGTCGGCCGGGCCGGGAACGTGGTGCTGGGGTTCCCCGGCCTCGACGGTTATCTCACGCATCCGGAGCCGTACCTCGGGGCCCTGGTCGGGCGGTACGCCAACCGGATCGCCGGTGCCCGGTTCCCGCTGGACGGGCGGACGTACGCACTCGAACCGAACAACGGGCCGAACGCGCTGCACGGTGGAGTACGTGGTTTCGACAAGCGGGTGTGGGAGGGGACGCCCGTCGAGCACGGTGTGCGGCTCGCGCGGGTCAGTCCGCACGGGGAGGAGGGCTTCCCGGGGCGCCTGGAGGTCTCGGCGACGTACACGCTCCAGGAGAGCGGTGCGCTGCGGATCGCCTACGAGGCGGTGACGGACGCGCCGACCGTGGTGAACCTGACGAACCACAGCTACTTCAACCTGGCCGGTTCCGGCGACGCGGGCGGTCACGAGCTGCGGCTGGCCGCCTCCCGGTACACGCCGGTGGACGCGGATCTGATCCCGACCGGCGGCCTGGACGACGTGACCGGCACGCGCTTCGACTTCCGCGAGGCCCGTAAGGTCGGCGCCGGCTACGACCACAACTTCGTGCTCGACAAGGGTGTGACGGACGTTCCGGAACAGGTCGCGGAGCTGCACGACCCGGCGTCCGGGCGGGTGCTGACGGTGGCGACCACCGAGCCCGGACTCCAGCTGTACACCGCCGACCATCTGGGCGAGCCCTTCGCGCCCGGCGACGGCATCGCGCTGGAGACCCAGCACTTCCCCGACTCCCCGAACCGGCCGGAGTTCCCGGACACGGTGCTGCGGCAGGGCGGGATGTACCGCTCGGAGACGGTGTACGGGTTCGGCATCCGCTAGAGGGTGTCGGGGCCTGAGAGACCACGAGCCCCGGTCCAGGGGTCAGGTCCCGGACCGGGGCTGCTCGGTGGGGAACTTGTCCCGGATCAGACGTTAATCGTCGCGGTGATCCTGCGGTCCGTGATCGAGCGCCCGACCTGGATCTCGTACGAACCCTTCACAAACGACCACGACATGGTCGTCTCGTCCCAGATCTCGAAGGCCCGGCGCGGCAGTTCGACGGTCGCCTCGACGCTCTCGCCGGGTCCGGCGTCCACGCCCGCGAAACCGGCCAGCCAGCGGGCCGGGCGGGCGGGGTCGGGCTCGCTCGGGGCGAGGTAGAGCTGGACGACCTCGTGGCCGGGGCGGTCGCCGGTGTTGCGCAGGCGGACCTTCGCGGTGGCCCGGTCGGCGGCCCCTTCGACCTCGACCGACTCGTAGGTCCAGTCGGTGTAGCCGAGGCCGTGGCCGAAGGGGTAGGCGGGGGTGCGGCCCTGCTTCTCCCAGGCGCGGTAGCCGATGAAGACGTCCTCGTCGTAGGGGAGTTCGCCGTCCGTCGGCACGACCCGGGTGACCGGGGCGTCGGTGAGGGAGCCCCAGGTGGTGGGCAGCCGGCCGCCGGGCTCGTGGGCGCCGGTGAGCACGTCCGCGAGGGCCGCGCCGCCCTCCTGGCCGGGAAACCAGGTGAGGAGCACGGCGGCGACGTCGTCGCGCCACGGCATCTCCACCGGGGAGCCGGCGTTGACGACCACGACGGTGTCCGGGTTGGCGGCGGCGACGGCGCGGACCAGGTCGTCCTGGCGGCCGGGCAGGCGCAGGTCCGTGCGATCGAAGCCCTCCGACTCGACGCGGTCGGTGGTGGCGACCACGACGACGGCCGTGTCGGCGGCCCGCGCGGCCGCTGCGGCCTCGGCGATCAGCTCGTCGGGATCGCGCTGCGGATCCTGGTGGGCGAGGGTGAAGCCGATGGTCCGCATGGGGTGGTCGCTGGGCGGCGGGACGGTGTAGGTCAGGGAGACCTCGACCGGTTCGCCCGTGGTCAGGTCGACCCGGGCGTGGGGCACCGGGGATCCGAAGAACGCCGCGAAGGGGTCGCCGTCCTCGGCGGGGCGCTGGACGTCGTCGAAGTACGTGGTGCCCGCGACGGCCAGCCTGAAGGGGCCGAGGCCTTTGATGCCGAAGGTGTGCGTGCCGGTCTCGCGCGGGGTGAAGGTGCCCGTCAGCTCGACGGTCGCCAGGGTGTCGTGGGTGACGCCGTCCGGGAGGTCGTCGCCCATCCACTGGATGTGGCCGCCGGCGGCCGAGCGGGTGCCGATGACGGTGCCCTCGCCGTCGCGGCAGACGGCCCGCAGGTCGAAGCCCTGGTCGGCGACGGGGAGTTCGGTGTTCGGGTCGGCGCCGAGGGCGTAGGTGAGGCTGCCGTCGGGGAGGGCGGCGGTGAGGCCGTCGAGCGGGGAGACGGTCCGGGCGGGGAAGACGGTGGCGGAGCCGCCGCCGAGGACACGGGCGTCGCGGGCGGCGGCGCCGATCAGCGCGATCCGGCCGGGCTTCAGCGGCAGGGCGCCGTTCTCGTTGCGGACGAGGACGAAGGAGCGGCGGGCGATCTCGCGGGCGAGCGACTCGCCGTGGACGGGCTCGGGCAGGTCGGTGACGGCCGGTTCGGCGCCCTCCAGGATGCCGACGCGGGCGGCGAGGCGCAGTACGCGGCGGACGGCCTCGTCGACCTGGGCCTCGTCGGCCCGGCCGTCCCGTACGGCCTGGGCGAGGGCCTCGCCGTAGACGGTCTGCGGGCCGGGCATGGCGATGTCGAGGCCGCCGGCGAGGGCGCCGGTGGTGGAGCGGGCGGCGGTCCAGTCGGAGACGTTGATCCCGTCGAAGCCCCACTCGCCGCGCAGGACCTCGTTGACCAGGTGGTGGTGCTCGGTCATCGTCGTGCCGTTGACCGTGTTGTAGGCGGTCATGATGCCCCAGGGATGGGCGTTCTCGACGATCGCCTCGAAGGGGGCCAGGTACAGCTCGCGCAGGGCGCGTTCGCCGACGAGGTTGTTCACCGTGAGGCGGTCGGTCTCGGCGTCGTTGGCGACGAAGTGCTTGACGGTGGTGCCGACGCCGCCGGACTGGACGCCGCGGACGTACGCGGCGCCGATCCGCCCCGTGAGGTACGGGTCCTCGCTGTAGGCCTCGAAGTGGCGGCCGCCGAGCGGGGAGCGGTGCAGGTTGACCGTGGGGGCGAGCAGGACGTGGACGCCCTTGCGGCGGGCCTCCTGGGCCAGCAGCACGCCGGCCCGGTGGGCGAGCCCCGGGTCCCAGGTGGCGGCGAGGGCGGTCGGTGAGGGCAGGGCGACGGACGGGTCGTCGGCGCTCCAGTGCACCCCGCGGACGCCGATCGGGCCGTCGGACATGACCAGGGAGGCCAGCCCGGCCTCCGGCAGGGCGGGCAGGCTCCACATGTCCTGGCCGGCCAGCAGCCGTGCCTTGGCGTACAGGTCGAGCTTGCCGAGGGCGGCCTCGACCGCCGCCTCGCGCCGTACCTCTGCTGTCTCCGCCACGTCGGCACCTCCACGTCGAAAGCCGCTGGACGTCACCATCGTGCCCGGACCACCTGTGACGCGGTAGGTTTCGTTATGTTCTCGTGATAATGAGCGGTTCGGCATGTCGTACGGTGACGCCATGAGGGCCAGGACCAGGAGCGAGGAACGGCGCGCGGAGATCGTGCGGGCCGCGCTGGAGGTGATCGCCGAGCGCGGCTACCGGGGAGCCAGCCTGGCCGCGGTCGCCGAACGGGTCGGGCTCACCCAGCAGGGGCTGCTGCACCACTTCCCGACCAAGGAGGGGCTGCTGGTCGCGGTGCTCCAGGAGCGGGACCGCTGGGACGCGATGCCCGCCGGCCGGCTGCGGCTGGACCTGCTGGCCTCGCTCGTCGAGTACAACGCGATGCGTCCCGCCATCATCCAGACCTTCTCGGCGCTGCTCGGCGAGAGCGTCACGGAGGACCATCCGGCGCGCACGTACTTCACGGAGCGCTA
The DNA here is from genome assembly GCA_000415505.1 of Streptomyces afghaniensis 772. Lineage (GTDB taxonomy): Bacteria > Actinomycetota > Actinomycetes > Streptomycetales > Streptomycetaceae > Streptomyces > Streptomyces afghaniensis. The sequence continues at coordinate 6,532 of KE354030.1, read as the reverse complement.
CACCGGGGTGCGCGAGGGCATGGCCGAGGTGCTGCGCGCCGAGTACGGCGACCGCCTGCCGAGCGGCCTCACCCCCGAGCGTGCCGCGCCCCTCCTCGTGGCGGTACTGGACGGCCTTCAGTACCAGTGGCTGCTGGACCCGGAGTCCGTGGACATGCCGTCCGCGTTCCGGGACTTCCTGACGCTGCTGGGCGAAAACCGACCAGACTGACCTAGCGGACGGGGACGGCGGCCACGACCTCGACCTCGACGAGGGCCTCCGGGCGGAAGAGGCGGGAGACCTCGAAGGTCATGCTGGTCGGCGGTGTGCCGGTGAGGAACCGCCGTCGCACGGTGCCGTACTCCTCCAGCTTCGCGATGTCGGTCAGGTACGTGCGGATGCTGACCACGTCGGCCAGGGTGGCGCCGTGTGCCTCCAGCAGTGCGGCGAGGGTCTCGAAGACGCCCCGGGTCTGCTCGGTGAGGGTGGCGCCCTCGGCGATCTGGCCGGAGACGAACAACAGGGCGCTGCCGTCGGCGTGTTCGACGCGGGCGACCTGGGAGTAGTACGGGCTGAGGGGCTGGGGTGCGGAGGCGGGGTTGTCCAGCGTGATCTGCATGCCGTCGACGCTAGGCGGGGTGCCGGTGATGCGACAAGCGAATGTCTAGCATGGCAGCCATGCCGTACACGCATGGCGAGATACCCGACCTCTCCACCGTCTGGCTGCGGGCCTTCCTGGAGGTCGCCCGGCACGGCTCGTTCACCGGGGCCGCCCGGACGCTCGGCTGGACTCAGTCGTCGGTGTCCCGCCAAGTCGCCTCGCTGGAGGCCGCCTTGGGCGGCGGCCCGCTCTTCGACCGGCTGCCCCGCGGGGTGCGGCTGACGGAGGCGGGGCGGCTCCTGGTGCCGCACGCCGAGACCGTCGCCGCCGCGCTGCACGAAGCCCGGCGCGACCTCGACGCCCTGCGCGAGGCGGCCGGCGGACGGCTCCGGTTCGGCGCCTTCGCCACCGCCGACGCGGCCCTGGTGCCGCACGCCCTGGCCCTCTTCCGCGCCCGCCACCCCCGGGTCCGCGTCACCCGCGAGGAGGGCTTCACCCCCGCTCTCCTGGACCGGCTGACGGCCGGTCACCTGGACCTGGCGATCGTGTCGACGACCGGTCGCGCCCCGCTGGAGGCGTACACACTGCACCACCTCCTCGACGAGCCGCTGTACGTCGCCGTCCCCGCCGGGCATCCGCTCGCCGGTCACGTAGGCCCGGTGCCGCTCGGCCGGTTCGCCGACGCCGACTGGATCTGCGGCAGCGCGCGGCCCGAAGGCACGCTGCTGGACGCGGCCCTGCGCCAGGGCTTTCGCCCACGTGTGGCCCACGTCGTCGGCGAGTGGACCGCCAAGCAGGGCTATGTCGCCGCCGGGCTCGGTGTGACGCTCGTGCCGGCGCTCGCCGCCGAGGCCGTCCGCCCGGACGTCAGGCTGCTGCGGGTGCTCGACGAGGGCGCCCCGGCCCGGGCGGTGTACGCGGCGACCGTGCGAGAGCGGTCCCCGACCCCTGCGGCCGTGGCCTTCATCGACGCACTGCGGGAGGCGGCGGCGAAGGTCCCCGCCTGAGCCCCGCCCATGGCGTGGCCACCAGCGGTCACGCGATACTGCCGCCGTCCGGCACCACGCAGCACCCCCACCGTGACGGAAGGCCTGAACCCCCTTGAATTCCATACGCGTTCGCCTCGGCGTCCTCGGCCTGGCCCTGCTGACCGGCTTCAGCACCCCGACGGCCGCGAGCGCCACCGAGGCGGCCCCCTCCCCCACCGTCGAGGAGCGGCGGCTCGACAGAGCCGTCCCGCAGGAGATCCTGCGGCGTTCCGGATTCGACACCGTCGCCCCGAGGTTCGCCCGGGCGCTCGACGAGGCCCGTTCCTACGCGCAGGCCCGCCGGGCGGTCGTACGTGAGGGAACTCAGTTGTGGCGGCGGGCCGTCGACCGGGCGCAGGGGCGCGGTCCTGCCGACGGAGACCTCAGCCGGGACGACGACCGGCCGCTGTACTGGGCACGGCTCGCCCTGACGCGTGAAGTACGCACCTGGGAGCCGGAGTTCGGCCTGACGGACGGGCAGCGGACCGCGCTGCTGGGCGAACTGGAGCGCACCTCACGCGGCCGGACGGCCATCGGCTACCCGCACGGCAAAGGCCTGAAGCGGATCCTGGTCACGGGCTTCGACCCGTTCACCCTGGACCGGGACATCCGTATCTCCAACCCGTCCGGCGCCACCGCGCTCGCCCTCGACGGCACCGTGATCGAGACGGCGGACGGCCCCGCCCGGATCGAGACGGCCGTGTTCCCGGTGCGCTGGCAGGACTTCACGGAGGGGACGGTGGAACGCACGCTGCGGCCGCACCTGCCCGAGGTCGACCTGTTCACGACCGTGAGCCAGGGGCGGGTCGGGCGGTTCGACGTGGAGCGGACCAACGGGGCCTGGCGGGGCGGCTTCGCGGACAACGACAACATCGGCCGTACGGAGACCGTCCCCGTCACCGACCCGGCCTCGCAGCCGCAGTGGACGACGACCACGCTGCCCTACCGGGCGATCGTCACCGCCGACACCGGCCGTTTCCCCGTGTACGACAACACCGGCGTCACCGAGATCCCGGCGGGCGGCACGGAGCCCGTCGTCCGCCCGGACGGACCGACGCCCGGCTCGACCGCTCGCGCGGGCGGCGGCGGTGACTACCTCTCCAACGAGATCGCCTACCGGGCGACGCTGCTGCGGGACCGGCTGGGGCTGCACGACAGGCTGCCGGGCGGCCATGTGCACACGCCCGTGCTCCAGTTCGGCACCGGGAACACCACGGAGGTCACCGACCCGGAGTTCGTGCGGAACCGGCTGGACATCATCGCGCAGGTGAGGACGATCCTGAGGGTGGCTGCGGAGGAGTCGTGACGGCCCCGTCGCCCTCCGCGCCGTCCTCCCGGTTCTCCTCGCCCAGCAGGTCACGCGCCATGAGGGTGGCACCGGCGACCGCGCCCGGCATCAGGAACACCGCGACGAACGGGACCAGGAAGGCCACGGCCAGCGGCGTGCCGAAGCCCCACACCAGGGTCTTGCGGGAGCGGAGCAGGCCGAGGCGGGTGCGCAGTTCCACGCTGCGGCGCTGGAGGGCGACGGCGGTCAGTTCCTCGGTGAGGAAGAACCCGGTGACGAAGAACCCGATCACCGGTACGGCCGTCTGGCCGACGACGGGGATGAAACCGCACGCGAACAGCAGCACGCCCCACAGGGCGGCCCGGACGACGATCCGCAGGCTGTCCCGGGCGGAGATCCACAACTCCCGCCAGAGCGGCAGGCCCGACTCGGGGGCGTGGCCGTCCGGGGACACGTCCCGGTCGACCTTCTCGGAGAGGTTCTCGTAGAAGGGCTGCCCGATCAGCAGGGTCACCGCGGTGAACGTCACGACGGAGAGGAGCAGGGCGAGGGCGAACAGCACGGCGGTCAGGAAGCCGCGGAAGAGCCCGAGCCACGGGCTCGACCAGCCGTCGGCGAACGGGGTGGCCCAGGCGACGGCGTCCTCGCCCCACAGCGCCAGCGCGACGAGCGCCGCCGCGTACAGGACGAGGGTGATCAGGCCAGGGAGCAGCCCGAAGCCGTAACTCTTGCCGTGCCGGGCCACCCACCGCTGGCCCTTCAGCAGGTACCGGAAACCCACCCCGAGATCGCTCATGGGAAAACCCTATCGGGGCAGGCCACGCCACTCCCCGACAGGGCCGTACGGGTCACCGGTGACACCAAGGCGGCCTTGTTGCCGTTGAGTCGAACCGGTACACCTCGCCGTACCGATCTCAGGAAGCCCCGGAGGAGGTACGCGTGCGCACCACGAGAACCGTTCCTGCGAGACCTGTACTGATCGTCACCCTCACCCTCGCCACGGCGGGTTCGCTCCTGCTCGGCCCCGACGCGGCAAGCGCGGACCCGAAGCCCGTCACCCGCGAGGGCGCCGCCCTGGACGACCGCGCGGCCGAGGCTCCCGCGAGCGCGGCCCGGCGGGCCCTGGCCGCACCCGAAGAAGCCTCCACCGGCACGACCACCCGCGGATATCCCCGCCGCCGGGTCCTCTCCCCCGACCCGGAGAACCCGGGCGACAAGTCCCTGAAGCTGGGCCTCACTCCGTATCACGCGATCGCTCCGAAGCTGAACGCCCTGCAACGCCTCGGCGACCGGGTCAGCGTGGAGGTGACCGGCCACTCGGCCGGTGGCCACCGCCTCTACCTCGTCACCGTGACCGCCCCGGAGACCACCCGCCAGGCCCGCGCCCAGGAGCGCATGCGCGAGCTGATCGAGAACGCGCCCGCGACAGCGGCCAAGTCCCCGGACATCAAACGGAATTACAAGACCCCGGTCTTCGTCAACAGCAACATCCACGGCAACGAGTGGGAGGGCACGGACGCCTCCCTGAAGATCGTCGAGCAGCTCGCGACCGCCAAGGACGCCAGGACCCGCGACCTCCTGGCGCACAGCCGCCTGTACTTCAACATCACGGCCAACCCGGACGGCCGTATCGCCGGCACCCGCGCCAACGCGAACGGCTTCGACCTGAACCGCGACTTCGTCACCGCCTCCCAGCCCGAGACCCGCGCGATGCGGCAGATCGAGCTCGACAAGCAGCCGGCCGTCCTGCTCGACCTGCACGGCTACGTCAACGGCACCCTCATCGAGCCCACCACGCCCCCGCACGGCGAGAACTACGAGTACGACCTCTTCCTGAAGAACAGCTACGCCAACGCCCTCGGCATGGAGTCCGCCGTCAACGCCCTCGGCTACACGCCCGCGAAGGACGGCGTCGAACCGGCCCAGATCCCGTTCCGCGACCAGGAGGAGGGCTGGGACGACTGGCCGCCGATCTTCACCCCGCAGTACGCGGCCTTCCACGGCACGGTCGCCGCGCACACGGTGGAGATCCCGCTGGCGGTGAACAACGAGGAGTACGACGAACTGCCCGTCCCGGAGCTGCGCCGCCGCTCGGCGGTCAACACGGCCGTGGCGGGCGCGGCGATCCGCGCGGCCCTGAACCACGTCCGGGAGCACCGCACCTCGCTCGTCGCCGACCAGATCGAGGTCTTCCGCCGCGGCGCGGCCGGCGCCCCACAGGTACCGGTGTCACCGCGGACGGTCCCCGGCGTCCCCGGCATCGGCCCGGAGGACGTCTACACGACCACGTTCCCGCGCGCCTACGTCATCCCGCCCGGTGACTCCCGCACCCAGCGGTCGGCCCCGGCGGCGGCCCGCCTCGTCGACCACCTCCTCGCCAACGACGTCCGCGTCACCCGCGCCACCCGCCCCTTCCGGCTCGCCGGACGGACGTATCCCGAGGGCTCGTACGTCGTCGACCTGCACCAGCCCAAGCGCGGCATGGCGAACGTGCTGCTGGCCGACGGGCGGGACATCAGCGGCAAGGTGTCGGTGATGTACGACATCTCGGGCTGGAGCCTGGGCCGCCTGTGGGGCGCCACGGTCGAACGGGTGACGTCGGGCAGCCTGCGGGGCGCGCCCCTGCGCCCGGTCGCCGAGGCCACGCCGGTCGCCCGTGTGCCCGCTCATGGCGACCTCCGCCTGCGCCTGACCGACCCGCGCGAGATCGCGGCCCTCAATTCCCTCCTCCGGCAAGGCGTTCCGGTACGCCGGGGGCCGGACGGCAGCGCGATCGTCCCGGCGTCGGCCCGCCGCGAGGCGGTCGCGGCCGCCCGAGCCCACGACGTCTCCTTCGCGGCCACGCGGTTCACCGGCGGCACGCCCCTGCGCCGCATCCGGGTCGCCGCCGCCGTCTCGCCCGGCGAGCTGTTCGCCCTGCGGGAGATGGACTTCGACGTCACGCCGGTCTCGACGGCCGCGCTGAACGCGGGCTTCGACTGGTCCGGCACGGACGTGCTGTTCGTGTCCGCCGGCCTGGACCACGCCGCCCTGACCGCCCCCGCCCGCAGCGCTCTTGCCGCCTTCCTCGAAGACCACGGCCTGGTCGGCCGGGGCGCGACGGGAGCGGCCCTGAACGCGGCGGCGGACCGGCTGGCCGTCCGGCCGGTCGAGGGCAACACGGACGCCAACGGCGTCGTGAGAACGCAGAACACGGGACGCCTCACGCACGACGCTCCCGCGCACGCCTTCGTCTACGCCCCGCTGTGGTTCACCGACCTCGGCCCCTCAGTGCGGGTGGAGCAGTCGTACGCGATCGGGAATCCGCTCGTCTCCGGACACTGGCGCCCGCTCCGGGACGGCACCGGCGGCCCCGCGGCGGCAGCGGGACAAGCCTCCGTGGTCAGCGGCGGCCGGACGGTCCTGTTCGGCACCGAACCTCTCTTCCGGGACCATCCCAAGGGGGAATTCCCGCAGGTGGCGAGGGCATTGTTCACAGTGGCACACAGCGGTTCAGTTGAGGAGAGCGGATGACGCAGGAGATCCACGGCACGGTGGCCGACGGCTTCCGAGGGGGTGCGCGAGGAGTTCGCCGCGTTCGTGGCCGGGGAGCGCCCCGACTACGAGGGCCAGCTGTGCGCCTACGTCCACGGCCG
>KE354029.1 GCA_000415505.1 Streptomyces afghaniensis 772 | reverse complement strand
CCCGGGAAAGCCTGGACGAGGTGCGCCGCCTGGCCCGCCGGCTGCGGCCCGGAGTGCTGGACGACCTGGGCCTGGTCAGCGCGCTGATCTCGCTCACCGAGGACTTCGCCACCCACACCGGGTTGCAGGTCACCCGCCGTTTCGATGCCGATCTGCCGGCCCTGGGGCCGGAGACGGAACTGGTCCTTTACCGCGTCGCCCAGGAGTCGATGACCAACGTCGCCCGGCACGCGGACGCCACACAGGTCAGCGTCGCCCTGCGCCACACCGACGACCACGTCGTGCTGGCTGTCACCGACGACGGCTGCGGCATCGAGGCCCCCCGAGAAGGCGCCGGCATCCGCG
>KE354028.1 GCA_000415505.1 Streptomyces afghaniensis 772 | reverse complement strand
AGGGCCTGCTCGGCCTGGGTCCATCGGAAGCGATGGCTGATGACCGGTGAGACGTCCAGGCCGTCGCGCAGGGCGCGCAGGGCGTCGTCGATCTCGTCGACGAAGCGGTAGGAGCCGATCCAGGTGATCTCGCGGGTGACGAGGTCGCCCAGGACGGCGGGCTCGGCCGTCCCCGGCAGGTTGCCGACCTGCACGAGGGTGCCGCCGCGGGCCGTGGCCCGCAGGACCGCTCCCAGTGCGGCGGGCGCGCCGGACGCCTCGAAGACGACGTCGGTGTCCCGCGGCAGTTCCTCGCCCCGGGAGATGTCGACGGTCGTGTCCGCGCCCATCTTGCGGGCCACGGCCAGCGACGCGGAGGACAGGTCGGCGGCGCACACCGACCGGGCGCCGAGATGCCTGGCGGCGGCGACGACCAGCGAGCCGATCGGTCCGGCCCCGTTCACCAGGACCGTGCGGCCCCGCAGTCCGCCCGCCCGGCCCGCGGCGTGCAGGGCGACCGCCAGCGGCTCCGCCAGGGCGCCGGACTGGGTGTCCACACCGTCGGGCAGCGGCCGGACCTGGGCCGCGGGGACCGTACGGAACTCGCTGAACCCGCCGTCGGTGTGCGGGGTGAGGGCCGCCGAGCCGAGGTAGCGGACGTGCGCGTGGAGGTTGCTGCGCCCGGCGAGCCGCTCGGGGAGCTCGCCGACGAGCTGGGCCGGGTGGACGGTGACGGGCTGCCCCTCGGCGAGGCCGGTCACCCCGGGGCCAGCGCTGCGACCCGGCCGGCGACCTCGTGGCCGAGGACCAGGGGGTGGGCGAGGGCCGCCGTGCCGGAGGCGCCCTTCCTCCAGTACGCGACGTCGGAGCCGCAGATGCCGCCCCACTCCATGGCGAGCAGCACCTCGTCGCGCGCGGGCTCGGGCCGGGGCCGCTCGTCGATCCGGACGTCACCGGCGCCGTGCACGACGACGGCTTTCATGGGGGTCATACGGCGTCCTCCAGCCGGACCAGGTCGCGTCCGCGCGTCTCGGGCGAGAGCAGCGCGCTGACGAGGGTGATGAGGGAGTAGACGACGAGCATCGCCGCGATGGGCCACCAGCTTCCGGTGGCGGCGGTGAGGCTCGCCGCGAGCACCGGCCCGATCGCGGTGGCGAGGACGCCGCCGATCTCCTTGGCCAGCGCCAGCTGGGTGAACCGGGTGCGGGAGCCGAAGAGTTCGGCCATCGTCACGCTCTCCAGCGCGAACAGTCCGAGGACGCCGATGTTCAGCCCCAGGATCATGCCGGCCATGAGCGCGGGCGTGCTGCCCGAGGTGATCAGCATCATCAGTGGGAAGGCGGCGACGGCCGTGAGCGAGGTGAGCGCCAGATACGTCCTGCGGCGTCCGAAGCGGTCGCCGAGCAGGCCGATGGCCGGCACCGTGAGGAAGCCCAGCAGCGACCCGTACACGATGGCGTCGGTGGGGACGGAGCGCTCGGCCGCGAGTTCGGTCGCGATGTAGCCGACGAGGAACGTCTGGATCAGCCCGGAGTTGCCCGCCTGGCCGAAGCGCAGCCCGAGCGCCAGGAAGAACGCCCGGCCCTTGCGCTGCTTCAGGCCCGCCTCCAGCAGTCCGGTGTCACCGCCCGTCCCCTCGGTGACGGCCGACTCCACCTCGCGGCGGCTCATGGCCACGCCGTCCACGACGTCGGGCCGCTCCTCGAAGACCGGGCTCTCCTTGAGGTTGCGCCGCAGCCACACCGCGAACAGCAGCAGGCCGAAGCTCAGCAGGAAGGGCAGTCGCCAGCCCCAGGAGAGCAGTTGCTCCTCGCTGAGCACGGCGAGCAGCACCGCCCACAGCCCGGAGGCGGCCAGGGTGCCCGAGTTGGTGCCCAGCGACACCAGCGAGGAGACCAGTCCGCGCCGCCGCGCCGGGGCGTACTCGGCGAGCATCACGGTCGCGCCGGCGATCTCCGCGCCCGCGCCGAAGCCCTGCGCCAGCCGCAGGACGACGAGCAGGACGGGCGCCATGATGCCGATGGTCGCGTAGGTGGGCAGGACGCCGATGAGGGTGGTCGAGGCGCCCATCAGCAGGATGGTGATCGTCAGGACCTTCTTGCGGCCGAGCCGGTCGCCCATTCTGCCGAAGTAGACCGCGCCGGCGAGGCGGGCGACGTAGCCGACGCCGTAGGTGGCCATCGCGGCGATGAGGCCGATGGCGGGGCTGACGTCGGGGAAGAAGATCTTGTTGAAGACGATCGCGGCCGCCAGCGAGTACAGCTGGAAGTCCATGAACTCCATGGCCGTGCCCAGCCAGCCGGACACGGCGGCCTTGGTCAGGTCACGCGTACTGCGTCGCACGGCACCGGCCGGCTCAGCCGTGGTCGTGGTGTCCTTCATCGGTGAACTCCGTTGTTCGTGAGCGGGGACTTCCTCGGGGGTGGGGGTGGCGGTCAGATGTCCACATGTCCGGTGCGCAGGGCCGGGAGATGCCGTACGACGGCGGTGACGAGCGCGGAGTCGTCGGCGAGGTCGGGCGCGCCGACGGTGGTGAGGAGCGCGCGGACGACGGCCGTGTCGTCCGCTGCGGTGCGCCAGCAGGCGGCGAGGGCGTCCTGCGCGGGATCCGGGATGCCGTGGTCCCGGGTGAGGTTCACCCAGCCCGCCAGGGCGAGTTCGAGGACGGGTGTGGCCGCACCGCGCTCGCGCAGCACGCGCAGGGCCGGCAGCCAGCGCTCGGTGATCTTCAGCGAGCCGTCGGAGGCGATCTGCCGCAGCAGGTGCCGCATGCCCGGGTTGCGGAAGCGGACCACCAGGTCGTCGGCGTACCGGCCGGGGTCCGGGCCGCCGTCCGGCAGCGTGGGGGCGACCTCGGCGCACAGGGCCTTGACGAGCCGCTCGCCCCAGCCGTCGGCCATCGCGTCGGCGACGGTGGTGCGGCCCGCCGCGATCCCGAGCGGGGCGAGGGCGGAGTGCGAGCCGTTGAGCAGCCGCAGCTTGGTGAGCTGGTAAGGGGCGACGTCGGGGACGAGGAGGGCTCCGTCCAGCTCCCACGGGGGGCGCGGGGCGGCGAAGCGGTCCTCCAGCACCCACTGCCGGTACGGCTCACCGCTGACGGGCAGCACGTCGTGGACTCCCAGCCGGGTGGCGGTGTCCGCGAGGTCGGCCGTCGTGGTGGCGGGCACGATCCGGTCCACGACGGTGGCGGGAAAGGCCACGTACCGGTCGATCAGCTCCAGGATCCGCTCCCGGTCCCGCTCCCCCGAGGCGCGCACGGCGTCCTGGACGGCGGTCCGCAGCACGGCTCCGTTGTCCGCCATGTTGTCGCAGGACACGACGCTGACCGGGGCGGCACCGGAGCGCATCCGCGCGGCCAGCCCGGCGGCCAGGCGTGCGATCACCGTGTCCGGACCGGCGGCCCGGTAGCCCTTCTCCGTGACGGTGAGCGTCACCACCGTCACCTCGGGGTCGGTGAGCAGCCCGTCGACGACCGCCCCGTCCCGCCCGAGCACGTATGCGCCGGTCAGCGCGCCGACGACACGGGGGACGTCTTCCTCGAGGCCGCGCTCGGTCACCGAGTACAGGCAGTCCTGCGCGCGCAGGGCGTCGACGGTCGCCGCCGACCGGGGAGCGACCGCGGCGATGCCCCAGGGCTCGCCGGAGCGCGCGGCGGCGTTCTCGGTGTAGACGGCCTGGTGCGCCCGGTGGAAGGCCCCGATGCCGAAGTGGACGATCCGGATACGGAGTCCGGCGGGGTCGACGCGGGGGCGCGACCCGGGCGGGAGTGCGCCGAGCGCGGCGCGGTTCAGCCGGTGCACGCCGCTCACCAGTCGTGCACGGAGCCGTCGAGCCGGCGCGCGACCGGGAGATAGCGCCGCTGGTACGGGAAGCGTTCGGCGGCCTTCGCGTCGTACTCGACGCCGAGGCCCGGCTCGTCCGAGGGGTGCAGCATGCCGTCGGCGAAGGTGACGCCCGTGCGGAACACCTCGCGGGCCTCGTCCGGATGGCCCATGTGCTCCTGGATGCCGAAGTTGGGTACGGCGATGTCGAGGTGCACGGCGGCGGCCATGCTGACCGGGGAGAGGTCGGTGGCACCGTGCGAGCCGGTGCGGACGTGGTACAGCGCGGCGAGGTCGAAGATCCGGCGCAGGTGGGTGATGCCGCCCGCGTGGACCACGGTGGTGCGCACGTAGTCGATGAGCTGCTCGGTGATCAGGTGCTGGACGTCCCAGATGGAGTTGAACACCTCGCCGACGGCGATCGGTGTCGTGGTGTGCTGCCGGATGAGCCGGAACGCCTCCTGGTTCTCGGCCGGGGTGGGGTCCTCCATCCAGAACAGCCGGCAGGCCTCGACGCTCTTGCCGAAGCGGGCCGCCTCGATCGGCGTCAGCCGGTGGTGCACGTCGTGCAGGAGGTGGAAGCCGAAGCCGAAGCGCTCCCGTACGGCCTCCAGGTACGTCGGCGCGAAACCGAGGTAGGCCTCGGTGTCCCAGGGCTGTTCGTCGGGCAGCTCGCCGGCCGCCGGTTCGTAGAGCTTGCCCTTGCGGACGCCGTAGGTGCCGCCGACGTCGGGTACGGCTGCCTGGGCCCGCACCGCCTTGTAACCCAGCTCCAGATAGCGCTCGACGTCGTCGAGGAGGGACGGCACGTCGGTGCCGCTGGCGTGCGAGTAGACCAGGACGCCGTCCCGGGACCGGCCGCCGAGCAGCTGGTAGACGGGGAGCCCGGCGGTCTTGCCCTTGATGTCCCACAGGGCCGTGTCGACGGCGGCGATGGCCGTCATGGTGACCGGCCCGCGCCGCCAGTAGGCGCCCTTGTAGAGGTACTGCCAGAGGTCCTCGATCCGCGCCGGGTCCCGGCCGGTCAGCAGCGGGGCGACGTGATCGCGCAGGTAGCTCGCGACGGCCAGCTCGCGCCCGTTGAGGGTGGCGTCGCCGAGGCCGGTGACCCCGTCCGTGGTGGTGATGCGCAGGGTGACGAACGTGCGGCCCGGGGAGGCGACGAAGACCTCGACGCGCTCGATCTTGCTCACTGGGGGCTCTCCTTACGGCGGCTGAGAGCGGGCGGGGCCGACGGGAACGGTGGGCCCCGCTCCTGTCGTGCAGTGCTTGTATACAAGCACCTGTCGCACAGGTGAGCAATACCCCCGCTGCGATACGTAGGATGTGCACATGGCCCAGACGAACCGGCGGACCAGCCGGCGCTCCATCTACCTGAAGCTCCGTCAGATGGTGCTGACCCTCGAACTGCCCCCGGGCGCCGCCCTGTCGGAGAACGAGCTGGCCGCATCCCTCGGCGTGAGCCGCACCCCGGTGCGGGAGAGCCTGATCCTGCTGGCCCAGGACGGGCTGGTGCAGATCTTCCCCAAGATCGGCTCGTTCGTGTCCCGGGTGGACCCGGCGCAGGTCGCGGACGCGCAGTTCCTGCGGGAGGCCGTCGAGCTGGCCTCACTGGACGCCCTGCCGTCCGATCCGGACCACTCGGTGATCACGGAACTGCGGGACAACCTCGCACGCCAGCAGCGCCCGGGCCTCGGCCTGGAGGAGTTCTTCGAGCTGGACGAGGCCTTCCACCAGGGCCTGATGCGGCTGAGCGGGCACGGCAACGTGTGGACCACGGTCGCCGCGGCCAAGGGGCACCTGGACCGGGCCCGGCGCCTGGGCCTGCACGAGAACGTCTCCCCCGCGGTCTTCGCCGACCAGCACCGGGAGATCTTCGACGCGGTCGTCGGGGGCGACCTCGCGTCGGCCCGGACCGCCATGCGCACGCACCTGCGCGCCGTCTTCAGCGACATCGAGCGCATCCGGGCCCATTCACCCGAGCTCTTCGCGACCGGTTCGTCGTCCGTGCCGGTGCGGCGCAACGTGGTGGTCTGGGAGTAGAGCGGCGGGCGCACCTGTCGGTGCGCCCGCCGGTGTCCCGGTGGAGCTCAGCCCACGTTGACCGCGCTCCAGGCCGCCGCCACGGCCTTCTGCTCCGTGCTGCCGCTGCCGTAGAGGTCCTTCGCCGCGTTCAGGGTCGCCGTGCGGGCACCCGCGTAGTCCGTCGAGGACGTCATGTAGACCGTCAGGGCGCGGTACCAGATCTTGCCCAGCTTGGCCCGGCCGATGCCCTGCACCGTGGAGTCGTCGCAGGTCGGGGAGGTGTGGGCGACGCCGTTGATCGTCTTGGCGCCGCTGCCCTCCGCGAGCAGGTACGCGAAGTGGTTGCCGACGCCCGAGGAGTAGTGCACGTCGAGGTCGGCGAGACCCTCGCTCCAGCAGTCGGCGGACTTCCCGTCCTTCGACGGCTTGTCCATGCGGCGCAGGGCCTCCCGGCCGAGCCCGGAGCGGACGACCTTCTCGCCGATCAGCCAGTCACCCGGGTCCTCGGCGTTGTCCGCGTAGAACTCCACGAGCGTGCCGAAGATGTCCGACGTGGCCTCGTTCAGGCCGCCGGACTCGCCCGAGTACGTCAGCGCCGCCGTCTTCGACGTCACGCCGTGGGACATCTCGTGCCCGGCCACGTCCAGCGACACCAGCGGTCCGAGCTGCTTGCCGTCGCCGTCGCCGTACGTCATGCAGAAGCAGTTGTCGTCCCAGAAGGCGTTGTTGTAGTCCTTGCCGTAGTGGACGCGGTTGTACGAGCCCTTGCCGTCGCCGGCGATGCCGTTGCGGCCGTGCAGGTTCTTGAAGTAGTCCCAGGTGACGTCCGTGCCGTACTGGGCGTCCACGGCGACCGTCGCGCGGTCGGAGGCCTCGCCCGTGGCCCAGTGGTTGTCGGCGTCCGAGAAGACCGTCGCGGGGGCGCGGGTCAGACAGATCGTGAGCAGGCACTTGTCCGTCTTGTTCGCCGCGTCGCCCGTGTACGTGCCGCCCCGCGTCGCGTCCTTGAGCCGGTACGACGACCCGGACTTCGTCGTCTCCAGCGCAACCGTGCCGCCGTAGAGGGACTTGCCGTCGCCCGACGCCGACTCCAGGGTGTCCCAGGCGTCGATCCGGTCGCCGGTCGTGGCGTCGGTCAGCACCGTGCGCCCGACCGGGTTGCCGAGCCCGTCGTGCGCCACCGCGTCGGTCTGCCAGGCCAGCCTGGGGGCGCCGTGCAGGGCGTCGACGACCAGCCGCGGCTTGGCGGTCAGCTTCTTCAGCGTCTCGCCGAGGTGCGCGGCGCGCAGCAGGCTCGCGGCGAGGTCGGCGGCCTTCGGGGCGGTCACCTTCGGGGTGACGCTCTTGAGGGACAGCGCGGACTTCGTGGCCCGGCTCGTGCCGCGGTAGGTGCCGTCCGGGTTCAGGTGGAGTACGAAGTCACCGCCCAGGACCGGGAGTCGGTGGTACGTGCGGTCGTAGCGGACGTGCCGGGTGCCGTCCTCGTCGACGACCACGTCCCGGACCTTCGTCTCCTGGGCCGACGTGAGGCCCAGTTCCGCGGCCCGGTCGGCGAGGACCGTCTCGGCACTGTCGATCGCCTCGGACCGGGTCGGCCGTTCCTCCGCCAGGGCGGTCGGCGAGAGCGCGGCGGCCAGCAGGACGGCGGTGCCGGTGGCGGCACCACCCGCGAGGGCGAGACGGGAACCTCGGACGTGACGTATCCGACTCATCGGTCTCCTCATACGAGCGCACCCGGTCGCGTGGGGTCGACCGGGGGCGGCGTTGATGTTGACCGCGAGTTAAGGCGGCCCGGACATGTCATGTCCATAGGCCCCGTGTGGAGGTGTGTGAGGGTGGAGAATCGTTCCTGTGACTCTCCCTTTCTTCGTCTACGGCACCCTCCGCCCCGGCGAGGTCAACCACGACCTCTTCCTGCGCGGCCGCACCCGCTCCGAGGTGCCGGGGCGGCTCTCGGGAGCGGTGCTGTACGAGGGGCCGGGCTATCCCTACGCGGTCGAGGAGCCGGGCGGCGGGGTCGTGTGCGGGGAGCTGGTGACCGCGCGCCCGGAGACGTACGCGGAGTTGCTCGCCGAGCTGGACCGGCTGGAGGACTGCGTGCCGGGCGACCCGCGCAGCCTGTACGAACGCGTCGAGCGGAAGGTCGTACGCGACGCTGACGGGGCGGTCGTCCGGGCCTGGGTGTACGTCGCCGCGCCCGCCGTCGCCGCCCGGCTCAGGACTCACGGGAGGCCGATCGCGGGCGGTGACTGGCGGGCGCGGAGGTGACAGGGGCCGGCAAGGAGTGAGGCCGGGCTCAGCCCGCGTACGGCCGCTTCGCCCTGGCCTCGCGCAACGCCAGGCCCCACCACACCAGTTGGTCCAGCATGGCCTTGGCCGCCGCGTCCGGGCCGGACGGGTCGTGCAGGGTGCCCGCGTCGTCGAAGGACGCGCCGGCGTTGTGGAAGGAGACGGTGTCGCGGACCGTCACGGCGTGCAGTTCGGCGAAGACCTGCCGGAGGTGCTCGACGGCGCGCAGGCCGCCGGCCAGTCCACCGTAGGAGACGAGGGCGACGGGCTTGGCCCGCCACTCGCCGAAGTGCCAGTCGACGAGGTTCTTCAGGCCCGCCGGGAAGGAGTGGTTGTACTCGGGGGTGAGGACCACGAAGGCGTCCGCGTCGGCAAGTTTCGGGGTGACGCCGGACAGCGCGGCGGTCGCCTCGGGGGTCGGTTCGAAGGACGTCGGCAGGTCGATGTCGGCGACGTCCACGACCTCGGCGACCAGGTCGTCCCGGCCTTGGAGGTGATCGAGGAGCCAGCCGGCGACGACCGGGCCGAAGCGGCCGTGGCGGTTGCTGCCGACGACGAGGGTCACCCGGAGGGGCTCGGTCGCGGGCTGGGCGGGGACGGGTGCGTTCGTAACGGCTGAGTTCATGCGGCACAGCCTCTTACCTCAACCTTTCTTGAGGTCAAGGCCGGATGTGCGTGGCACCCGGATCACCCGTTCACACGCGCGCCCCGCGCTTTTCCACGCCTCGTCCGCAGAACACCCGTGACCTGCCTAAACGCCCACGAAGGCCGGTCGGCCCACCTCCCCCTGACACCCATTCACCCCAATTCTGACGCACCCTCAGAAAGCGCGGTCGTCCCGCTGCCCGTTACCTCGGAAGGGCAGGTGCACGACCGAACAGCTCGAAGGAGCACCGATGCGACGTACCGCCCGGCCGCTGACCGGCACCGCGCTCGCCGTCGCCGCCGCGGCCCTCGCCGCCGCCCCCGCGTACGGCGCGCCCGCCGGTGACGTGGAGGTGCACCCGTCCTCGGTCGTCCCGGGCGGACTCGTCACGGTGCGCACGGCGGCCTGTGGCGACGGCGGTACGGCGACGGGTGACGCGAGCGCGGTCGGGGCCGGTTCCCTCAGCCTCGCGCCGGGCCCGCACGAGCAGGACGCGACCGGGCGGTTCAGGGTGCCGCCGAGCGCGCAGCCGGGGACGTACGAGATCACGGCGACGTGCACCGGGAGCGGCCGGCGGATCACCGGTGACCTTGTGGTCACGCTGACCTCCGGGCACCCGCAGGTCCCTCCCAGAGGGAGTGTGAAGACGGGGGTCGGCGGCGCCTTGGGCCCCGACCCCGTGCAGACCGCGGCCGGCGTGGCGGCCCTCGCCGTCGCCGCCGCGGGCGGTACCTGGCTCCTGCATCGCCGGGCGAGAGGCGACGGGATCTGACGGACACCCTCCGCTGTCCGTCGCCGGTACCGCATGTCCCCTCCCCCTCCGGGTCCGACGCCCCTCGCGGCCCGGAGGGGGGTGCGGGGCGCACCCCGGACGGGCGCCGGGGCCGGGGGTCGCAGGCCGGAAACCGGAAGGCTGTCGGGGATCAGGAAGGGTCGGCCATGCGCAGGTTCCCCAGGTACGGCACCAGGTTCGGCAGCCCCGCCGACGCCGCCATGGCGGCCCTCACGGTGTTCGCCTTGTGCTCCGGGGTCTGGCTGCTGCGCGACGGCGCCGAGACGCACGCCCCGCCGCAGCCCTCCGCCGCGCAGGCCCACGCGTGGCAGGACGGGCAGGACGGCCGTGCGGGACGGGACGGCCGGGCCGGTGAGCGGCCTGCCGTGCCCGCGCTGCCGCCCTCGCCGCCCGACCGCATCCGCATCCCGGCGATCCGGGTGAACGCGCCCCTGACCGGGCTGGGCCTGACGAGGACCGGCAGTCTCGACGTACCGCCCGCCGAGCGGAAGAACCTCGCCGGCTGGTACGAGGCCGGCACCACGCCCGGCGAGCGGGGCACCGCGATCGTCGCCGGCCACGTCGACAACGCCGACGGCCCCGCTGTCTTCTACGACCTCGGCGCCCTGGCCAAGGGCGCCACGATCGACGTGGACCGGCGGGACGGCAGCGTCGCGGTGTTCACCGTGGACGCCGTCGAGGCGTACGCGGCGAAGGACTTCCCCGACGAGAAGGTCTACGGCGCCGCCCGCCGCCCCGAGCTGCGGGTCATCACGTGCGGCGGCACCTACTCACGCGGCTCCGGGTACCAGGGGAACGTCGTCGTCTTCGCGCATCTGACCGGCAGCCGGTGACTCCCCGAGGACATGGGCCTTCCCCCAGGCCCCCAGCGGCTCCAGTGCCTCGTTCAGGCTGACGCCCCGGGGCGTCAGCGAGTACTCCACACGGGGCGGCACCTCGTCGTACGCCTCGCGGTGCACCAGGCCGTCGGCCTCCATCTCCCGCAGGTGCGAGGCGAGCACCTTCTCGGTGATCCCCGGCAGCTCGCGGCGCAGCTCGCCGAAGCGGCAGGGCCGCTCGTTCAGCGCCCAGAGGATCAGCACCTTCCACTTGCCGCCGATCACGTCCATCGCCGCGTCGATCCCGCAGACGTACGCCCCCGGCCGCCGCCCCGTCGTCCCCATGCCCGAGCCCTCCCCTTCTCCTGCCTGGACCCTTCCCCCGGGGTAACCACCCACTTCCAAGTACGTACTTGAGCAGGCGCTTCCCCTGGGACGAGCCTAAACGCCATGACCGACAACGCAGTTGACCCCCGCACCCCTCTCACCCTCCTCGGCACCGGCGACATGGGCACCGCCCTGGCCCGCGCCTGGCTCGCCGCAGGACACCCGGTGACCGTCTGGAACCGCACCGCGTCCCGCGCCGAACCCCTCGCCGCCGAGGGCGCCACCGTCGCCCGGACCGCCGCTGAGGCGGTGGCCGCGAACCGGCTCGTGGTCGCCTGTCTGCTCGACGACGCCTCCGTGGGCGAGGCCCTCGACGGGGCCCCTCTCGCGGGGCGGGACCTGGTGAACCTCACCACGGGCACGCCCGGTGAGGGCCGCAGCCGCGCCGCCTGGGCCGAGGCCCGCGGAGCCCGTTTCCTGGACGGCGGGATCATGGCCGTCCCGCCGATGATCGGGGCCCCGGAGTCCGGTGGGTACGTCTTCTACAGCGGCTCCCCCGAGCTGTTCGCCGAGCACCGGGACACCCTCGCCGTCCCGGCCGGCACCCGCTACGCCGGGTCCGACCCGGGCTTCGCCGCGCTGCACGACGTGGCGCTGCTCAGCGCGATGAACGGCATGTTCGCGGGCGTCACGCACGCCTTCGCGCTGATCCGCCCGGAGGACATCGCCCCGAAGGACTTCGCGCCGCTGCTCGTGGACTGGCTGACCGCGATGGCCGGGGCCGTGCACCAGACCGCCGACCAGCTGGAGAGCGGCGACTACACCAGGAACGTCGTCTCCAACCTCGCCATGCAGGTCGCGGGCAACGCCACGCTGCTGCGCACGGCCGAGGAGCAGCGGGTGAGCCCGGAGCTGCTGACGCCGTACCTGGCGCTGATGGAGCGGCGCCTCGCCCAGGGGCACGGGGACGAGGACGGGACGGGGATCGTCGAGCTGCTGGACCTGCGGCGGGGGCTTCCTCCTAGTACCGCGGCGCTAGGCCAGCCACTGCTCGTACGCCAGGTTGCCCACCAGGGCGAACACCACCGTCAGCAGCACGACGCGGACGAAGCCGCTGCCCTGCTTCAGGGCGGTGTGGGCGCCCAGGGTGCCGCCGGCCAGGTTGAACACGGCCATCAGGGCGGCCAGTTGCCACAGGACCGCGCCCTGCCAGGCGAAGGTCGCGAGGGCGCCCGCGTTGGTGCAGCAGTTGACGATCTTGGCGGTGGCGGAGGCGGTGACGAGGTCGAGGTGGAGCAGGGCGGTGAGCGCGAGGACCAGGAAGGTGCCGGTGCCGGGGCCGATGAGACCGTCGTAGAAGCCGATGCCGAGACCGGCGAGACCGATCGCCGCGAGGATCTGGCGCCGGGTGGCCGGGCCGGTCGCGGGGGCCGTGCCGAAGGCGGGCCGCAGGATCACGAACGCGGCGACCGCGAGCAGCACCACCATGATCACCGGCTTGAGGACGTCGGTGCTCATCCCGGCCGCGAAGAACGCCCCGGCGGACGATCCGGCGAGGGCGGCCAGCCCGATGCGCACGGCCGTACGGACATCCACCGGGGCCTTGCGGGCGTACGTCACCGCCGCGCCCGTCGTACCGACGATGGCGACCGCCTTGTTGGTGCCCAGCGCGTGCGCGGCGGGCGTGTGCGACGGTAGCCCCAGCAGCAGCACCGGCAGCAGCAGGAGCCCGCCGCCACCGACCACGGCGTCGATCCACCCGGCGGCGAGAGCCGCGAGGCAGAGCAGAGCGATCATGGTCAGCGATATGTCGGGCATGATCGGGAGCTTATGCGACGGCCGTGCGACGCCTGTGCGACGCTACCCTCACAGCCCGCCGTCGCCGCACTCCACAAACCCTCACACCCACCCCGGCCCCCGCTGAGGGCAGCGTTCCCCGTGGGAAACAGTCGTGATGCTGCCGGGAAACACCGGCACCGCACGCTCAAGGACATGACCTCGAATGAGCGTGTGGTGGTGATCGGCACCGGCCTCGCGGGCGTACGGCTCGCCCGGCGGCTCGGTGAGCTCGGCACGCCCGCGTTGCTGATCGGCGAGGAGGAGCACCGGCCCTACAACCGGGTGCTGCTCGCCGAGGTGCTGGCCGGACGTTACAGCCCCGAGGTGATCGCCCTGCCGGCGCCCGCGCAGGCCACGCGCGGCCGGGTCGTCGGCATCGACCGCGACGGGCGGACCGTCGAGTGCGCCGACGGCACGGTGATCGCATACGACCGGCTCGTCCTCGCCACCGGATCCAACCCCGTCCTGCCGCCCCTGCGCGGCCTGTTCACCCCCGACCACGTGCTGCCCGAGGGGGTCCACGCCTTCCGGACCATGGACGACTGCCTGGGCCTGTCCAAGGCGGTCCGGCCGGGGGCGAAGGCGGTCGTCATCGGCGGCGGGCTCCTCGGGGTCTCCGCGGCCCGCGCGCTCGCCCTGCGCGGCGCCCAGGTCGTCCTCGCCCAGCAGTCCGAGCGGCTGATGGAGCGCCAGCTCGACCCGGCCGCCTCCAAGCTCGTCAAGCGGCACCTGACCGACCTGGGCGTCGAGGTGCACACCGAGTGCCGCGTACGGGACGTGCGCTGCGTCGGCGGCGCGGTCCGCTCCGTGGAGATGGCCGACGGGTACGCGCTCGACGCCGACCTCGTCGTCGTGGCCTGCGGCGTCCGCCCCCGGGTGGGTCTCGCCCAGGCCGCCGGCCTCGACGTCCGCAAGGGCATCGTCGTCGACGACGAGCTGCGCACCTCCGACCCGTACATCCACGCCATCGGCGACTGCGCCCAGCACGACGGCGTCCTCTACGGCCTCGCCGCCCCCGCGCTCGAACAGGCCGACGCGCTCGCGGAGCTGCTCGCCGGCGACGCGGACGCCCGTTACACCGGCACCCGCTCCCTGACCCGACTCACGCTGAACGGGCACGACAGCCCCTTCGACCTCGCCGCGTTCGGCGAGACCGAGGCGCTGCCGGGCGACGACGTCGTCCAGCTCACCGACGCCACCCGCGGCACCTACCGGAAGGTCGTCGTCCGCGACGACCGCCTGGTGGGCGGGGTTCTCGTCGGCGAACTCGGCACCGTCGGCGCGCTGGCGCGCGCCTGGGAGGGAGCAGAGCCGCTCCCCTCCGACGGCGGCCCGCTGCTCCACCTGCTTACCAATGACGGAGGCTCCTGATGTCCAAGGACACCCCCACGATCGTGCTCGTCGGCCATGGCATGGTCGGCCAGCGCTTCCTCGAAGCGCTCGCCGAGCGCGGCCTGACCGCCACGCACCGCGTGGTCGTGCTCTGTGAGGAGCCGCGTCCTGCCTACGACCGCGTGCAGCTCACCTCGTACTTCTCGGGCAAGACGCCCGAGGACCTGTCCATGACGGACCTGCGGTTCATCGAGGACCACGGCATCGAGCTGCGCGTCGGTGACCCGGCGGAGACGATCGACCGCGAGGCGCGCAGGGTGACCGCCCGCTCCGGTCTCGTCGTCGACTACGACGTGCTCGTCCTGGCCACCGGCTCGTACCCGTTCGTGCCGCCGGTCCCGGGCAAGGACGCCGAGGGCTGTTTCGTCTACCGCACGATCGAGGACCTCCTCGCGATCGAGGAGTACGCCAAGAAGGCGACGACGGGTGCCGTGGTCGGCGGCGGTCTGCTCGGTCTGGAGGCCGCGGGCGCGCTGAAGGGTCTCGGACTCACCTCCCACATCGTGGAGTTCGCGCCCCGTCTGATGCCCGTCCAGGTCGACGAGGGCGGCGGCGCCGCCCTGCTGCGCACCATCGAGGAGATGGGCCTGAGCGTCCACACGGGCGTCGGCACGCAGGAGATCGTCGTCGGCGAGGACGGCGCCGTGACCGGCATGAAGCTGTCCGACGGCTCCGAACTGGCCACCGACCTGGTGGTGTTCTCCGCCGGTGTCCGCCCCCGCGACCAGCTGGCCCGCGACTGCGGCCTGACGGTCGGCGAGCGCGGCGGCATCGCGGTCGACGAGCAGTGCCGCACGGTGAACGACCCGCACGTGTTCGCGATCGGCGAGTGCGCGCTGGCCTCCGACGGCCGGGTGTACGGCCTGGTCGCCCCTGGTTACGAGCAGGCCGAGACGGCCGCCGCGACGATCGCGGCGGACGAGGCCGCCTTCACCGGCGCCGACCTGTCCACCAAGCTGAAGCTGCTCGGCGTGGACGTGGCGTCCTTCGGCGACGCGCACGGCACCGCCGAGGACTGCCTGGACGTCGTCTACTCCGACTCCCGCGCGGGCCTGTACAAGAAGCTGGTCATCGGCCGCGACGGCACGCTGCTCGGCGGCATCCTGGTGGGTGACGCGGAGGCGTACGGCACGCTGAAGGCGTTCACCGGCTCGGTCCCGCCGGTCGCGCCCGAGGCCCTCGTCCTGCCGGCCGGCGCCGGCGCCCCGGCCCAGCTCGGCCCGTCCGCGCTGCCGGACGACGCGATCGTCTGCTCCTGCCACAACGTCTCCAAGGGCACGATCCGCGGCGCGGTCACCGACCACCAGTGCACGACCGTGCCCGAGGTGAAGAAGTGCACCAAGGCCGGCACCGGCTGCGGCTCCTGCGTCAAGGTCCTCGGCCAGCTGGTCACCGCCGAGCTGGAGGCCAGCGGCGTCGAGGTCGACAAGGGCCTGTGCGGCTGCTTCGGCCAGACCCGCGAGGAGCTGTACGAGATCGTCCTCGCCCTGCGCATCAACAGCTACCAGGAGCTGCTGGACCGCCACGGCCGCGAGGAGGCCAGGGGCGGTGACGGCTGCGAGATCTGCAAGCCGGCGGTCGGTTCGATCATCGCCTCCCTCGCTCCGACGATCGGCGCGAGCGGCTACGTCCTGGACGGTGAGCAGGCCGCCCTGCAGGACACCAACGACCACTTCCTGGCCAACCTGCAGAAGAACGGCTCGTACTCGGTCGTCCCGCGCATCCCCGGCGGTGAGATCGCCCCGGAGAAGCTGATCGTGATCGGCGAGATCGCCCGCGACTTCGGCCTCTACACGAAGATCACCGGCGGCCAGCGGATCGACATGTTCGGCGCCCGCGTCGAGCAGCTGCCCCTGATCTGGGCCCGCCTGGTCGACGCCGGCTTCGAGTCCGGCCACGCCTACGGCAAGTCGCTGCGCACGGTGAAGTCCTGCGTCGGCCAGACCTGGTGCCGCTACGGCGTCCAGGACTCCGTCCGCATGGCGATCGACCTGGAGCTGCGCTACCGGGGCCTGCGCTCCCCGCACAAGCTGAAGTCGGCCGTCTCCGGCTGCCAGCGCGAGTGCGCCGAGGCCCAGTCGAAGGACTTCGGCGTGATCGCCACCGCCAACGGCTGGAACCTGTACGTCGGCGGCAACGGCGGCGCCACGCCGCGCCACGCGGACCTGCTCGCGCAGGACCTGTCGGACGCCGAACTGGTCCGGCTGATCGACCGGTTCCTGATGTTCTACATCCGTACGGCCGACCGCCTGGAGCGCACCTCGACCTGGCTGGAGCGGATCCCCGGCGGCCTGGAGCACGTACGGGACGTCGTCGTCCACGACTCGCTCGGCATCTGCGACGAACTGGAGAAGCTGATGCAGGCGCACGTCGCGCACTACCGCGACGAATGGGCCGAGACCATCAACGACCCCGAGAAGCTCGCCCGGTTCGTGTCCTTCGTGAACGCGCCGGACACCCCGGACCCGGTCGTCGCCTTCGTGCCCGAGCGCGACCAGATGAAGCCCGACCTGCCGCTGCTGTCCATCGGTATGCGACCCGCCGAAGACGTACTGGAAGGAAGCGCCCAGCGATGACCCTGGCACCTGAGACCACCGATCTGAAGGTCGAACTCGCTCTGGACGGCGACTGGTTCACCGTCTGCGACCTCAGCATGCTGCTCCCGGGCCGCGGGGTGGCGGCACTGCTGCCGGACGGCCGCCAGGCGGCGATCTTCCGGGACCGCACCGGTGAGCTGTTCGCCATCGACAACCGCGACCCGTTCACCGGCGCGGCGGTCCTCTCCCGCGGCCTGACCGGCACCCACCAGGGCCGCCCGTTCGTCGCCTCCCCGCTGCTGAAGCAGCGCTTCGACCTGGCGTCCGGGCAGTGCCTGGACGACGAGGAGGTCCAGGTCACGACGTACAAGGTGCGCACCGCGTAGGAACGCGGACGCCGGCTCGGAACGCCCCTCCCCGGAGGGGCGTTCCTGTTTGTCCCCTGGCAGGCTGGGGCCATGGTTGCGCAGCCGAACGACAGGCCCGGCCTCTCCTGGCTCGGCGCCCCGATCGACGCCCGCTCGCTGTTCGAGCCGGAACTAGGGGCGCTGCTGGGCCTGTTGCGGGGGCTGCGGCCCGGGCAGTGGAGCGAGACGGCCGTGCCGGGCTGGACCGTGCACGATGTCGCCGTGCACATCCTCGGCGACTGCTGCGCCCGCCTCGGCCGCCGGGAGTTCGGTGCCTTCGCGCCGGGAGAGACCCTGGAGGCGTTCATCCACCGCGCCAACCAGGAGTGGGTCGACCGCCACCGGGACATGGACCCGGCCTCGCTCGTCGACGCCCTGGAGGAGGCCGGTTCCGCACTGGCCCGCCGCTTCGCGCACGCCGACCTGGACGCGCCGTCCCTGGGCGTGTCCTGGGCCGGGGTGGACCCGGCGCCGATGTGGCTGGACTGTGCCCGGGAGTTCACCGAGTACTGGACGCACCGCCAGCAGATCCGGCACGCGGCCGGGCTGGGCACCGACCCCGAGCCGGGGGCCCTGTCCATGGTCCTGGACACGTTCATGCGGGCGCTGCCCCACACGCTGCGCGACACCGCCGCGCCGGCCGGCACGCGGGTGGAGGTGACGGTCCCCGGCCCGGGAGGGGGCACGTGGGCCGTGACCGCCGGCCCGGAGGGCTGGTCCCTGGCGCAGGACTCCGGCGGCCGACCGGCGGCCACCGTGGAGCTGGACACGGAGACCGCCTGGCGGCTGTGCACGCGGGGTGTCCAGCCGGCCGACGCCCTCGCCCGGGCCCGGGTCGAGGGGGACCGGCGGCTCGCCGAGGCCGTGTGCGGGATCGTGTCGATCATCTACTGATCAACTGCCGTGCCCTGCTGTCGAGTTGCTGTCGACTTCACCGACTCGACTGCCCTACCAGGAGTCCTTCGCGTTTCATCGAGTCACATCCCCACCTTCCTTCCACGGAGGCCCGACCATGACTCGGAACCATCCCCGGCCGTCCCGGCGGACCGTGCTCGGCGGGGCCGTCGCCGCGCTCGCGGTGGCCGCCGGCACCACCGGCACGGCCCAGGCGGCCCCCGGGACCGGCTGGCCGACCGAGTTCCCGCTGCCCGACGGCTGGCTCCCCGAGGGGATCACCATCGGCAGCAGGCCGTACGCGTACATGGGCTCGCGCGCCGACGGCGCGATCTACCGCACCGACCTGCGGACCGGCGAGGGCGGTGTGCTGCACGAGGGCGCCGCCGGTCTCGCGTCCATCGGCCTGAAGCTGGACCGCGACGGCCTGCTGTACGTGGCCGGCGGCGCCGGAGGCACCGCGAGGATCGTCGACGCGCGCACCGGCGAGCTGTTCACCACGTATCGACTCACGCGGGATGCCGCCCCGTTCATCAACGACGTCGTCCTGCACGAGGACCGCGCCTGGTTCACCGACTCCCGTGCGGCCGTCCTCCACGGCGTGCCGCGCGGCCGGCGGGGCGAGGTCCGCGCCCTGCCGCTCACCGGCGAGTGGGTGCAGGCGCCCTCCGGGACCAACAGCGCCAACGGCCTGGTCGCCACGCCGGACGGTCGCGGCCTGATCATCGTCAACGCGGGTCAGCTGTACCGCGTGGACCTCAGGACCGGGCACGCCACCAAGGTCGCGCTGCAGGGCGCGCCGGACGTGGCGGGCGGCGACGGCCTGGTCCGCCTCGGCCGCACGCTGTACGTCGTCCAGAACCGCCTGAACAAGGTCACGGTCTGGGACCTCGACCGGAAGGCCACGAC
>KE354027.1 GCA_000415505.1 Streptomyces afghaniensis 772 | reverse complement strand
CCGGGCCGCCACCTCGATGTTCTTGATCAGCTTCGCGAAGAGCTTGCCGCGCTTGGCATCGATGACGGCCTTCTTGTGCTTCGTCGTGGCCCATTTAGAGTGGCCGGACATCTGCCTGTCTCCTTCGCGTAACCCATCTCAGCAACGAACGCAGGAATCCTACTAGGACTGGGCCGTCCGGTTCTCGCGCACCATGTCGACGAACAGGGCGTGCACACGGTGGTCGCCGGTCAGTTCCGGGTGGAACGACGTGGCCAGAGCGTTGCCCTGGCGGACCGCGACGATGTGGCCGTCGTGCTCGGCGAGCACCTCGGCCCGGGCGCCGACGGACTCGACCCAGGGGGCGCGGATGAAGACGCCCTCCACCGGGTCGCCCTCCACGCCCTTGACGTCGACGGCCGCCTCGAAGGACTCGTTCTGCCGGCCGAAGGCGTTGCGGCGCACGATCATGTCGATGCCTCCGACGGTCTCCTGACCCGAGCGCGGGTCGAGGATCTTGTCGGCGAGCATGATCATGCCGGCGCAGGTGCCGTAGACGGGCATGCCGTCCCGCACGCGCGCGCGGAGCGGCTCCATCAGGCCGAACAGCACGGCCAGCTTGGAGATGGTGGTGGACTCGCCGCC
The DNA here is from genome assembly GCA_000415505.1 of Streptomyces afghaniensis 772. GTDB lineage: Bacteria > Actinomycetota > Actinomycetes > Streptomycetales > Streptomycetaceae > Streptomyces > Streptomyces afghaniensis. The sequence continues at coordinate 12,728 of KE354027.1, read as the reverse complement.
GGGGATGACGAGGCCGTCCGCCTCGGCGAGTTCTTCGGGGCGCCGCACCGGCCTGGCCACGGCATCGGCCGCGGCCAGGGCGACGAGGTGCTCCCGTACGTCGCCCTGGAGGGCCAGGACGCCTATGACAGGAGTGCTCATGGGGGTTACCAGCCGCGGTTGGCGTAGCGCTCGGTCTCGGGGAGGGTGTCGCAGTTGATGCCGACCATGGCCTCGCCGAGGTTGCGGGACGCGTCCGCGATGATCTTCGGGTCGTCGTAGAAGGTGGTGGCCTTCACGATGGCGGCGGCGCGCTTGGCCGGGTCGCCGGACTTGAAGATGCCGGAGCCGACGAAGACGCCCTCGGCGCCGAGCTGGCGCATCAGGGCCGCGTCGGCCGGGGTGGCGACGCCGCCCGCGGAGAACAGCACGACCGGCAGCTTGCCGAGCTCGGAGACCTCCTTGACGAGCTCGTAGGGAGCGCGCAGCTCCTTGGCGGCGGCGTACAGCTCGTTGTTGTCGAAGCCGCGCAGCTTGGCGATCTCGTTCTTGATCTGGCGCAGGTGGCGGACGGCCTCGACGACGTTGCCGGTGCCGGCCTCGCCCTTGGAGCGGATCATCGCGGCGCCCTCGGCGATGCGGCGCAGGGCCTCGCCCAGGTTGGTGGCGCCGCAGACGAACGGCGTGGTGAAGGCCCACTTGTCGGAGTGGTTGACCTCGTCGGCCGGGGTGAGGACCTCGGACTCGTCGATGTAGTCGACGCCGAGGGACTGCAGGACCTGGGCCTCGACGAAGTGGCCGATGCGGGACTTGGCCATGACCGGGATCGAGACGGCGTCGATGATGCCCTCGATCATGTCCGGGTCGGACATGCGGGCCACGCCGCCGTCCTTGCGGATGTCGGCCGGGACTCGCTCCAGGGCCATGACGGCGACGGCGCCCGCGTCCTCGGCGATCTTCGCCTGCTCCGGCGTGACGACGTCCATGATGACGCCGCCCTTGAGCTGCTCGGCCATACCGCGCTTCACACGGGCGGTGCCGGTCTCGGGGGCCTGGGAGTTGGGGGACGTGGTGGACACGGGTGACCTCGCTACGGAAAGGGGGAATTCTGCAGCACCGAGGAAACGTGAGGGGACCAGGCCACAGCAAGGGCCAATGGGAACGCTGTGGATCCTTTTCCGACGGACGGCCGGGGAACGGCGCGTGAACGGGGGCTCAGGCGGCCCGGTCCGCCAGGGCCGTCGGAGGCTCGTCATCCATTTCGAAGGCCAGGGGGAACGGGGCGTGGCCCGCCAGCCGGAACCAGCGGACCTTGCGGTGCCGGCGCAGGGCACGGGCGGCCCGTACGGCGTCGTTGTGGAAGCGGCGGGCCATCGGGACGCGCCGCACCGCCTGCGCGAGCTCCTCGGCGGCCTCCTCGCCCCCGGGCGCCTCGCGCACCGCCTCCACCTGCTGGACCTCCCCGAACACGGCCCGCAACGCCTGGCTCAGCTCGCTCTCGGCGACCTCCCGCTGCTCCTCCACCGCCTGACGGGCGGCATGCGCGGCCTCGTAGAGGACGATCGAGGCGGCCGGGTCGAGCACCCCGGAGGTGGCCAGTTCCTGGGCGACGGAGGCGCGGCGCAGCAGTTGTGCGTCGAGTGCGGCGCGCGCCGCGTCGATGCGCGCGTGCAGCCGGTCCAGCCGCCCGGCCGTCCAGCTCAGGTACAGGCCGATCACCACGAGGGCGACGAGGATCCAGATGAGGGTTGCGGTCACGGCCCAGAGGCTACCGGTGCCTGCTCACACGGCCGGGTGGCCGGTCAGTCCCGGGCCAGCCCGAGCCGGCCCCACAGCCCGCTCGTCCGCTCGTCCTCGGCCACCGCCGCCGCGCCCGCCGTCACCGTCTCGTAGACGGACAGGATGTCCGCGCCGACGGTCGACCAGTCGAAGCGCCGCACGTGGGCGCTGCCCCGCTCGCGCAGTTCCGCGCGGCGGCCCGGGTCGTCCAGCAGGCGAACGGCCGCGTCGGCCAGGGCGTCGGCGTCCTCGTTGGGGAACAGCTCCCCGGCCTCTCCCCGGTCCAGGACCTGGGCGAAGGCGTCCAGGTCGGAGGCGAGGACGGGGGCTCCGGCGGACATGGCCTCGACCAGGATGATCCCGAAGCTCTCGCCGCCGGTGTTGGGCGCGACGTACAGATCGACGCTGCGCAGGAAGCGGGCCTTGTCCTCGTCGCTGACCATGCCGAGGAACTCGACGCGGGAGCGCAGCTCGGCGGGCAGGCTCTCCACCGCCTCCTTCTCGTCCCCGCGCCCGGCGACCAGCAGCCGGGTCTGCGGGCGGGTGGCGAGGATCTTGGGCAGGGCCCTCATCAGCACCGGCAGGCCCTTGCGGGGCTCGTCGATGCGCCCGATGAAGCCGACCGTGTCGCCCTGCCACTCGGCCTTGGGCTCGGCCTTGGCGAAGAAGTCGACGTCGACACCGTTCGGGATCACCACCGCGTCCCCGCCGAGGTGCTCCACCAGCGTGCGCCGGGCGTACTCGCTCACCGCGATCCGCGCGCTGATCTTCTCCAGGGCGGCCTGGAGGATGGCGTACGCGGCGATCATGGCCCGGGATCGCGGGTTGGACGTGTGGAACGTGGCGACGATCGGTCCCTGGGCGGCCCAGCAGGTCAGCAGGCCGAGCGAGGGCGAGGTCGGCTCGTGGATGTGGATGACGTCGAACGCGCCGTCGTGCAGCCAGCGGCGCACCCGGGCGGCGCTCAGGAAGCCGAAGTTGAGCCGGGCCACCGAGCCGTTGTACGGCACCGGCACCGCGCGCCCGGCCGAGACGACGTACTGCGGCAGGGGCGTGTCGTCGTCGGCCGGCGCGAGGACGGACACCTCGTGGCCGAGACGGATGAAGTACTCGGCCAGGTCCCGGATGTGGAACTGGACGCCGCCCGGTACGTCCCAGGAGTACGGGCAGACGATGCCGATCCTCACGAGGTCCCCTTCGCAGGGTCGAGGTCCGCGAGCCACAAGCGCTGCAGCATGTGCCAGTCCTCCGGGTGGTCGGCGATCCCCGTGGCGAAGGCGTCGGCCAGCGCCTGTGTCATGACAGACGTCTTCTCGGCGCGCGTGCCTGACTCGGGCACCTCGACGGGTGGGTGGACGCGGCCGCGCATCACGGGCGAGTCGTCGTACCAGAGGGTGACGGGCAGCAGCAGGGCACCCGTCTGCTGGGCGAGCAGGGCCGGTCCGGCCGGCATCCGGGCCGTGTCGCCGAAGAAGCCGACCTCGACGCCGGAGGCGGACAGGTCGCGGTCGGCGACCAGGCAGACCAGGCCGCCGTCGCGCAGCCGCCGGGCCAGGGTGCCGAAGGCGGTGCCGCCGCTGTGCGGCAGGACCTCCATGCCGAGGCCCTCGCGGTAGGCGACGAACCGGTCGTACAGCGACTCCGGCTTCAGGCGCTCGGCGACCGTCGTGAAGGGGATGCCCAGCTTGGTGGTGACCCAGGCGCCGGCGAGATCCCAGTTGGCCAGGTGGGGCAGGGCGAGTATGACGCCCTTGCCGGCGGCCAGGCCCTCGGTCAGGTAGTGCAGGTCCTTGCCGACGAAGCCGCCCTCGATGCGCTCTCTGCTCCAGGCGGGGAGGCGGAAGGACTCCATCCAGTAGCGCAGGTACGACCGCATGCCCGCGCGCGAGAGTTCGGCGAGGCGCTCGGGGCTCGCGCCGGGCACCACGCGCGCGTAGTTGCTCTCCAGCCGCTGTACGCCCTTGCCGCGCTGCTTCCAGGCGAGGTCGGCGATGGTGCGCCCGAGCCGTACGGCGACCGGCTCGGGGAGCTTCCTGACAGTGCTCCAGCCGAGGCCGTACAGCGCGTCCGTCAGCCGGTCCTGTGCGCTCACGTGGCCGCCTCGCTCCCGTGAGAGGCGTTCTCGTTCTTCTGCTCGCCCTCATTGTCGTCCCGCTCGGCGGCCGCGGTCGCGGCCTCGGCCTCGGCCTCCGCGGACTCGCGGCGGACCGTGACGACCCGCTGGATCAGCGTGACGAGGCTGCCCACGGCGACGATCCACAGGGCGACCGGCAGCAGGTACTGGATGCCCGGGACACCGAACGCGTGCAGGCCCGCGAGGCCGGCCGCCACCAGGGAGATCACCAGCCGCTCGGCCCGCTCGACCAGCCCGTTGACGGCGACCGGCAGGCCGATCGACTCGCCGCGGGCCTTGGTGTACGACACCACCTGGCCGCTGGCCAGGCAGAAGATCGAGACGGCGCACAGGACGAGGTCGTCGCCCCCGCCTGCGTACCAGAGGATGAAGCCGCCGAAGATCGCGCCGTCGGCGACCCGGTCGAGCGTGGAGTCCAGGAAGGCGCCCCAGCGGCTGGAGCGGCCGAGCTGGCGGGCCATGTTGCCGTCGACCAGGTCGGAGAAGACGAACAGCGTGATCACGACCGTGCCCCAGAAGAACTCGCCCATGGGGTAGAAGACCAGCGCGCCCGCGACCACACCGGCGGTGCCGATGAGCGTGACGGTGTCGGGGCTGACGCCCCGCCGGATCAGAAACGCGGCGAACGGTGTGAGAACACGCGTGAAGAATGCACGCGCGTACTTGTTCAGCATGGCCTTCCCGAGGGTCGGTGTCGCCGTCTGGCCCCTGCTGGCCACCGGCTGGCCCATCGTAGCCACGCGCGCGTGCGGGCGACGGGCGGGACCCGAGGCCCGTGTCACGGCGCACCGGTGCGCGGGGTGGGGCGCGATCACGTCCTTCGTATGGACGCACCGTGACAGGAGTGGGAAGGTCGAATGACCGCGGGCGTCGCCGGAGCCGCACCGCACGCGGATCCCGCGTGTCCGCGCCCACAGTGACCTCACCGTGCACGGGAGGCAGGATCATGGGCGACAAGGCACAGACACACCCTGGGGCCGCCGGCAGGGCACAGGCGGCCGACCACCCCCAGTCCGTACGGAATGTGGTGCTGGTCGGCCACTCCGGATCGGGCAAGACCACGTTGGTGGAGGCCCTCGCGCTCACGGCGGGGGCAGTGAACCGGGCGGGCCGCGTGGAGGACGGCGGCACCGTCTCCGACTACGACGAGATCGAGCACCGGCAGCAGCGCTCGGTGCAGCTCTCCCTGGTGCCCGTCGAGTGGACGGGATCAAGGTCAATCTCCTCGACACCCCCGGATACGCCGACTTCGTCGGTGAGCTCAGGGCCGGTCTGCGCGCGGCGGACGCGGCCCTCTTCGTCGTCTCGGCCTCGGACGGCGTGGACGGTTCGACCCGCATGGTGTGGGAGGAGTGCGCGGCCGTGGGCATGCCCCGGGCCATCGTCGTCACGCACCTGGAGGCGGCACGCGCCGACTTCGAGGAGATGACCCGGATCTGCGCGGAGGCCTTCGGCGCGGACGACCCCGACGCGGTCCTGCCGCTCTACCTGCCGCTGCACGGCCCGCAGGCGCCGGACGGGCACGCTCCCGTGACCGGCCTGATCGGACTGCTGTCGCAGAAGCTGTTCGACTACTCGACCGGCGAGCGCAAGGAGTCCGAGCCGGGCGAGGACCAGCTGCCGCTGATCGAGGAGGCCCGCAACCGGCTGATCGAGGGGATCATCTCGGAGAGCGAGGACGAGACCCTCATGGACCGCTACCTCGGCGGGGAGCCGGTCGACGTCAAGACCCTGATCGACGACCTGGAGCGGGCCGTGGCGCGCGGGGTCTTCTTCCCGGTCCTGGCCGCCGCCCCTGCGACGGACGGCTCCCGGCAGGGGCTCGGCACGGTGGAGCTGCTGGAGCTGATCACCCGGGGCTTCCCCACGCCGCTGGAGCACGAGACGGTGCGGGTGACGACCGTCGACGGCAAGCCGCGCGAGCTCAAGCCGTGCGACCCGGACGCGCCCCTGGTCGCGGAGGTCGTGAAGACCTCCTCGGACCCGTACGTCGGCCGGCTGTCGCTGATCCGCGTGTTCTCCGGCACCCTGCGCGCCGACCAGACGGTCCACGTCTCCGGGCACGGCCTGGCCGACCGCGGGCACGAGGACCACGACGTCGACGAGCGGATCGGCGCCCTGTCCACACCGTTCGGCAAACAGCAGCGCCCGGTGTCGCACGTCATCGCGGGCGACCTGGCGTGCGTGGCCAAGCTCAGCCGCGCCGAGACCGGCGACACCCTGTCCGCCAAGGACGACCCGCTGCTCATGGAGCCGTGGCAGATGCCCGACCCGCTGCTGCCGCTGGCCATCCAGGCACACAGCAAACCGGACGAGGACAAGCTCTCGCAGGGCCTGGCCCGGCTGGTGGCCGAGGACCCGACGATGCGGCTCGAGCAGAACCAGGACACCCACCAGGTGGTCCTGTGGTGTCTGGGCGAGGCGCACGCGGACGTGGCCCTGGAGCGGCTGCGCAGCCGCTACGGCGTCCAGGTCGACGTCGTACCGCACAGGGCGTCCCTGCGCGAGACGTTCGCGACCAAGGCGGCCGGGCGTGGCCGGCACGTCAAACAGTCCGGCGGGCACGGGCAGTTCGCCATCTGCGAGATCGAGGTGGAGCCGCTGCCGGGCGGCTCGGGCATCGAGTTCGTGGACAAGGTCGTCGGCGGCGCGGTGCCCCGGCAGTTCATCCCCTCGGTGGAGAAGGGCGTACGGGCCCAGGCAGCCAAGGGAGTTGCCGCCGGACATCCGCTCATCGACGTACGCGTGACCCTCCTGGACGGCAAGGCGCACTCGGTGGACTCCTCCGACGCCGCGTTCCAGACGGCCGGGGCGCTCGCGCTGCGGGAGGCGGCGTCCGACGCGAAGATCCATCTGCTGGAGCCGGTGGCCGAGGTGTCGGTGCTGGTCGGCGACGACTTCGTGGGCGCCGTGATGAGCGACCTGTCGGGGCGGCGCGGCCGGGTGCTCGGCACTGAGCAGACACCCGGCGGGCGCACCCTGATCCGGGCCGAGGTGCCCGAGATCGAGATCGGCCGGTACGCGATCGACCTGCGGTCGATGACGCACGGCACGGCCCGCTTCAGCCGCCGGTACGCACGCCACGAGCCGATGCCGCAGCAGGTCGCGGACCGGATCCGTGAAGAGGAGCGCAAAGCCTCCTAGTTGGGGCCTGAGGGGGCCAAGTGGCCCCCTTGAGGGCTCCCTCCGAACAGGCGGGCGGTTCGAAGGACCGCCCGCCGACGGATGTCGGTGCCTGCGGATACGCTGATGACCTGATCAACAGGTGTGCGGAGCGCGGAACTCGGGAAGGCCGCTTGATGCGGAAGCGGCAGCGATGGGGGCGGCAGTGACGGACGGATTCGACTTCAGCCCAGGGGCCCAGGTGCCTCTGGCGGGTGCGAGCGGCCAGACCGCGGCGACCTACGCGCTGGCCGCGGCGGCGTACCGGGACGACGAGGTCGCCAAGATCCTGAACGCCGACAACGAGTGGCACCAGTCGAAGGTGACCCCACCGCGCTCCTGGGCGAAGATCTTCCGCCCCAACTTCGGCGAGGCCTTCTCCCGCGCCGTCATCGACCGCATGCTGGGCGCCGGGCGCAAGCCGGTCATCCAGTCCTTCGGGATCGAGCCGCAGGTGGTCGTGGAGCACTGCCTGGCGGCCCACCGCATCCGCCGCGACCGCGACAACTGGCTGTCGGCGGTCACGGTGATCTGCGGGGTGCTCTTCCTGCCGGGGTTCCTCGTGTGGCTGCTGGTGTTCACGCTGCGCACCACCATGGCCAAGCGGGAGGACAAGCGCGCCGGCGCCCTCGCCACGACCCTGCTGGTCGCCGTGGGCGCGCTCGCCGTGCTGTTCCTGATCCGCATGCCGTTCGAAGGATTCTGGGCCCTGTACGGGCGCGCGGCGGTCGTCATGCCGGTCGTCGGCTGGTTCTGGGCCAAGCAGATCTGCGAGCGGACCGCCCGGGACCTGCGGGAGCGCTGGTCGAGCCTGCTGTCGGGCGGCGGCGTGGGCGCCAAGATCCCCGAGGCGGTGCCGGGCAACCCGGGGGACGCGGCCGAGCAGGTCCGCAAGGAGCTGGCGCGCCTGAGCGCCGAGCAGCGGTCCAACTCGGTCTTCTACGCGGGGCCCAAGGGCATACTCGGCATGGGCACGCGGTGGGGCAGCTGGCAGCTGGCGGAGGAGCTGGTGTCCGCCGAGCCGGGCAAGGACTTCCACCCCTTCCGCAGCTGGGACGTCATCGTGGCGGTCCAGGGCGGCCTGGGCATGCTGGAGCGCACGTCCATCAACACCGGCGGCTTCCCCAAGCCGTCCATCACGCACTGGATCGTCACACCGATCGGCGAGAAGGCGACGGAGGTGTCCCGGCCGAGCGGCGCGGACGTCGACGCGTACACGGTGCGGACGCACGCCATACAGGACATCTGCAACAAGCAGCAGTTCGGCAGCGGCGACCGGCACTATCTCGGCGTGCAGTGGACCCTGTGGGACGGCCACCTGGTCATCACGATGCTGATCACGGTGACGGTGCTGCACGACACGCTGCGCATCGAGGTCACCGGGCACGCGCTGGGGCCGGTCAACTCCCTGTTCAACGAGAAGCCGGCAGCCAAGGAGAAGACGGTCCAGAAGGCCGTCCGCTTCTGGGAGACCCGCACCGTGAAGATGCCCCTGATCGACGCCGACGAGGTGGTACGGCTGGCCGCGCGCGCCCCGCTGACCTGGTATCCGCCGCTGCTGAACTGGCTCGGCGGCAGCCTGACGCTTCCGGAACCGTTCGGCCTGCGGCACGCCTGGGCGGATCAGCCGTGGCGGCACCGGTTCATGGCGGACGATGCGCTGCGGGCGGCGACGCCTGTGCTGCGGGTGGTGCATGCGGCGGCGTTGAAGGTGCTGCGGGAGAACGGGGTGGACGTGGAGAAGTTCGGGTCCAGGTCGGCGGCGCTCAGCGGGGCGGTGCAGGAGGCTTCGCCGAAGAAGGCCGACGTCTACGACGCCTGAGCCGCGGGCAGTCGTGCCGCTGGGGCGGCACGGGTGGGCGCGGCGGCACCCCGCAGCGCCGGGCTGTGCACCCACCCGGCAGCACAGCAACCGAGCGTGCCGTCAAACGCCGCGCCTTACGAAGGCCAAGCCTCCGCCAGCATCTTCCGGGTGTCCGCCAGCAGCTGCGGCAGCACCCGCGTGTGTCCCACCACCGGCATGAAGTTCGTGTCGCCACCCCACCTCGGCACGATGTGCTGGTGCAGGTGCGCCGCGATGCCCGCGCCGGCGACCGAGCCCTGGTTCATGCCGATGTTGAAGCCGTGGGCGCCGGAGGCCGTGCGCAGGGCCGTCATCGCCTGCTTCGTGAGCTCGCCGAGCTCGGCTGTCTCCCCCGCCGTCAGGTCGGTGTAGTCGGCGACGTGCCGGTAGGGCACGGTCATCAGGTGCCCGCCGTTGTACGGGTACAGGTTGAGCACCGCGTAGACCTGCTCGCCGCGCTTGACGACCAGCCCGTCCTCGTCGGACTTGGCCGGGATCGAGCAGAAGGGGCAGCCGTCGCCGGCGCCCGGGCCGGTCGGCTTGTTCTCACCCTGGATGTAGGCCATCCGATGGGGCGTCCACAGACGCTGGAACGCGTCCTGCGTCCCCACTCCCAGCTGCTGCTCCGGCTCACTCGTCATGCAGTGCAGCATATGGCGTCGAGCTGGGGGTACGGCAAAGGCCCCCGGGATCTCCCGGGGGCCCGTACGCGGTTCGGCCGGGGCGTGGTCGCGCCCTGCGATCAGACCTGCGCCCGCTCCTCGACGACCTTGAGGATCTTCGCGATGGCCTCGTCGAACGGGATGCCGTTCTCCTGGGAGCCGTCGCGGTAGCGGAAGGACACGGACCCGTGGGACATGTCCTCGTCGCCCGCGATGACCATGAAGGGCACCTTCTGCTTCTGGGCGTTGCGGATCTTCTTCTGCATACGGTCCGAGGAGGAGTCCACCTCGACGCGCAGGCCCTTCTTCCGGGCTGCCGCCGCGAACTTCTCCAGGTACTCGACGTGCGCGTCGCCGATCGGGATGCCGACCGCCTGGACCGGGGCCAGCCACGCCGGGAAGGCGCCCGCGTAGTGCTCCAGGAGCACCGCGAAGAAGCGCTCGATCGAGCCGAACAGCGCGCGGTGGATCATGACCGGGCGGGTCTTGGAGCCGTCCGCGGCCGTGTACTCCAGGTCGAAGCGCTCGGGCAGGTTGAAGTCGAGCTGGATGGTCGACATCTGCCAGGTGCGGCCGATGGCGTCCTTGGTCTGGACGGAGATCTTCGGGCCGTAGAAGGCGGCGCCGCCCGGGTCGGGAACGAGGGGCAGCCCCTGCTTCTCCGCCACCTGGCGCAGGGTCTCCGTGGCCTCTTCCCAGGCCTCGTCCGAGCCGACGAACTTCTCCGGGTCCTTGGTGGACAGCTCCAGGTAGAAGTCGGTCAGGCCGTAGTCGCGCAGCAGGCCGAGGACGAAGGTGAGCGTCTTGTCGAGCTCCTCCGACATCTGCTCGCGGGTGCAGTAGATGTGGGCGTCGTCCTGGGTGAAGCCACGGGCCCGGGTCAGGCCGTGCACGACGCCCGACTTCTCGTACCGGTACACCGTCCCGAACTCGAACAGGCGCAGCGGCAGCTCACGGTAGGAGCGCCCGCGCGCGTCGAAGATCAGGTTGTGCATGGGGCAGTTCATGGGCTTGAGGTAGTAGTCCACGCCCTCGTCGAGCTGCATGGGCGGGTACATGCCGTCGGCGTACCAGTCCAGGTGGCCCGAGGTCTCGAAGAGCTTCCCCTTCGTCGCGTGCGGGGTGTAGACGAACTCGTAGCCCTCCTCCTCGTGGCGGCGCCGCGAGTAGTCCTCCATGACCCGGCGGATGACGCCGCCCTTGGGGTGGAAGACGGCGAGGCCGGAGCCGATCTGCTCCGGGATGGAGAACAGGTCGAGCTCGCTGCCGAGCTTGCGGTGGTCGCGCTTCTCGGCCTCGGCGAGGAACTCCAGGTGCGCCTTCAGCTCGTCCTTGGTCGGCCAGGCGGTGCCGTAGATGCGCTGGAGCATGGGGTTCTTCTCGCTGCCGCGCCAGTAGGCGGCCGCGTTGCGCATCAGCTTGAACGCCGGGATCGCACGGGTCGACGGCAGGTGGGGGCCGCGGCAGAGGTCCTTCCAGCACAGCTCGCCGGTCTTGGCGTCCAGGTTGTCGTAGATCGTCAGCTCGCCGGCGCCGACCTCGACGTCCGCACCGTCGTCGGAGGAGGCGGAGCCCTTGAGGCCGATCAGCTCCAGCTTGTACGGCTCACCGGCCAGCTCCTCGCGGGCGGCGTCGTCGGTGACCACGCGGCGGGCGAACTTCTGCCCCCGCTTCTGGATCTCCTGCATCTTCTTCTCGATGGCCTTGAGATCCTCGGGCGTGAACGGCTTCTCGACGTCGAAGTCGTAGTAGAAGCCGTCCTTGACGGGCGGGCCGATGCCGAGCTTGGCCTCGGGGAAGAGCTCCTGCACGGCCTGCGCCATGACGTGCGCGGTGGAGTGGCGCAGGATGTTCAGGCCGTCCTCGGAGGAGATCTCGACGCCCTCGACCTCGTCGCCCTCGGACAGGGCGTACGACAGGTCCCTGAGCTCGCCGCCCACGCGCGCGGCGACGATCGAGCGCTCGCCGGCGAAGAGCTCGGCGGCCGTAGTGCCCGTCGTCACCACGCGTTCTTCCCGCTCGGAATCGCGCTGGATGATCACACGGACGTCTGACACCGGTCTCTCCTGACTGAAGGGGGCTGCGGGCGCCATACCGGAGCGCGCGCACGAGTAAGGATCGTACCGACCCGGGACCACCCTTCGCGAAATCAGTCCCCGCAGTCCCCTCCGCAGGCCTCCTCGAAGAAGGCCGCCACCCCGGCGTTCTCCTGGAGCGCCTTCATGAGGCGGTCCCGCTCGGCGTCGTCGACCTGCACCGGTACGACACCGTGGGCGCCGGTCAGGCGCCGGAAGCCGCCCCGGCTCTCCAGCCGTCCCTGGACCCGCACCGGCAGCCCGACGAGGTGGGCGTGCCCGGCGATCCGGTACGCCTCCTCGTCGAGGGTGATCCGGACGTCCGGTACGTCGGCCCCGGCCAGCACCCGCAGCCGTACGGTGCCCTCGCCGCGCGGCCCCGACCTGCGCATCCGTGTCACCGCTCCCGTGATCCGCACCGGTACGGCGGGTTCCTCGCGCAGGTAGCGGGCGCCCGCCTCGCGCAGCGCGGGCAGGTCGCCGGGTGAGAACTCGACGGGCTCGGCGGAGGGCGCGCAGCCCTCGGGCACACCGGCGGCCGGGGCCCACGCGACGGCGATCCGGGCGCCCTCCGTGCCCCGGACCAGGGCGACGAGGGCCTCGGTGAGGTCGTGGCTCACTCCCGCCTCGACCGCGGCGTCGAAGGCGTCCATGCCGCCGGTGGCGCGCTGGTAGTCGATGGCCTCACGGGCGGCGTACAGGGCCTGGTGGAGGCGTACGGCGAGGGGTCGGCCGCCTTCGACGGGCACGAAGGCGGTGAGCCGGCCGTCCGTCGCGGAGCCGACGAGGACGTGGTCCAGGGACGCGGCGGCGGAGCGCCGGTGCCGGGCGCCGTGGTAGCCGGCCCGGGCGCGGGTGGCGAGTGCCGCCGCGAGCAGCATCCGGCGGGCGGCGGTGCGCAGCCGGTCCTCGACGGTCCAGGGCGCCGCGCCGGCCGGCCCGGCCGGGACCTCGTGCCACCAGCGGATCTCGTCGCTGGGGACGGCGAGGGAGACGAGGACTTCGCGGGCGGAGGGCGAGCCGCTGCGGGACAGGGCGAGCAGGGCCTCGCCGAGCAGGTCGTCGCTGTCGGGGAAGGCGCGGCTCTCGGGCAC